>NZ_JBHJUV010000036.1:0-106386 GCF_042268025.1 Streptomyces sp. NPDC056161 | reverse complement strand
GCCCCGAACCGGGCGCGCCCCCCGCGAACCGGCCGGGCGGGCGGGGGGGCGGGGGGGGTGCGCGCCGCGGCCGACCGGACGCCCGCAGCAGCCGCGTGAGCGGATCCGCCGCGGTGGTGAACAGGCACAGCGGGGATGCGGCGGGAAGAGGCGCGGTGCGGACGGGGCAGCGCCCGACGGGCTGTTCCCCGGCGTCCCCGTCGCCCGATCCGGGTCAGCGCGGGGCCATGCGGAGGGCTCCGTCCATGCGGATGGTCTCGCCGTTGAGGTAGTCGTGCTCGATGATGGCCAGGGCGAGCTGCGCGTATTCGTCAGGGCGGCCCAGACGCCGGGGGAAGGGGACGCCGGCGGCGAGCCCGGCGCGGAACTCCTCGGAGATGGTCGCGAGCATCGGGGTCTCCACGATGCCGGGCGCGATGGTGCACACCCGGATGCCGTACTGGGCGAGATCACGGGCGGCGGGCAGGGTGAGGCCGACGATGCCGCCCTTGGACGAGGCGTAGGCGGCCTGCCCGATCTGGCCCTCGTACGCGGCGACCGAGGCGGTGTTGACGATCACCCCGCGCTGGCCGTGCTCGTCGGCCTCGGTCTGCGCGATGGCCTCACCGGCCAGCGCGAGCACATTGAACGTGCCGATGAGATTGACCTGTACGACCCTGGCGTAGAGGTCCAGGTCGTGCACGCCCTTCTTGCCGAGGATCCGCATCGAGGGCCCGATACCGGCGCAGTTCACGACGGTGCGCAGTGGTGCGTCGCCGGCGGCGGCCGTCGTGACGGCCGCCCGCACCGCGGCGCCGTCGGTGATGTCGGTCGCGATGTAGGTGACGCCCTCGACGTCCGCGGCGCGCTCGATGCCGGCCGCGAGATCCAGCGCGAAGACCCGGGCGCCCTGCTTCGCGAGGGCTGCCGCGGTCGCCGCGCCGAGGCCGGAGGCTCCACCGGTGACGATCGCGGCGGTGTGGTCGATACGCATCAGTTCTCCTGGTTCCGCACCCTGAGGGCGCCGCGGTCGTCCTTCTTCAGCGCACGGCTGATGATCAGGCGCTGGATCTGGTTGGTGCCTTCAAAGATCTGCATGACCTTGGCCTCGCGCATGTAGCGCTCGACCGGGAAGTCACGGGTGTACCCGTAGCCGCCGAGCACCTGGACCGCGTCGGTGGTGACCTTCATGGCGTTGTCGGTGGCCACCAGCTTGGCGACGGACGCCTCACAGCCGAACGGGAGCCCCTGGTCCTTCAGCCGCGCGGCGGCGAGCACGGTGGCGCGGGCGGACTGGACCGCCGCGGCCATGTCCGCGAGGACGAAGGCCAGGCCCTGGTGGTCGATGATGGGCCGGCCGAAGGTCTCCCGTTCCTGCGCGTAGCGCACGGCGTGGTCCAGCGCACCCTGGGCGAGTCCGACGGCCACCGCCGCGATGCCGAGCCGTCCGCAGTCCAGCGCGGCCAGGGCGATCTTGAGCCCTTGGCCTTCCTCGCCCAGCCTGCGGTTCACCGGGACGCGTACCTCCTCCAGGCGGACGGTGGCGGTGGCGGAACCGGTCAGGCCCATCTTCCGCTCGGGAGGGTCGGCGACCACTCCGGGGGTGTCGGCCGGTACGAGGAAGCACGAGATGCCGTGCGAGCGGTCGTCGGACGTGCGCGCCATGACCGTGTAGAAGTCCGCGTACCCGCCGTGCGTGGTCCACGCCTTGGCGCCGTTGAGCACGTAGTGGTCGCCGTCCCGGACGGCCCGCGTGCGCATCGCCCCGGGGTCGGAACCGGCGTGCGCCTCGGACAGGCAGTAGGCGCCGAGCAGGTTGCCGCCGAGCATGTCGGGGAGCCACTCCTTCTTCTGCTCCTCGGTACCGAAGGCGGCGAGCCCGAAGCAGGACAGCGCGTGGACCGAGACACCGACCGCGACGCTGGACCACACGGCCGCGATCTCTTCGAGAACCTGCAAATAGGTCTCGTACGGCTGGTCACCGCCGCCGTGTTCCCCGGCGTAGGGCAGGCTCAGCAGCCCGGCACGGCCGAGGGTGCGGAAAACCTCGCGGGGAAACCGCTCCTCGGCTTCTGCCTCGCCGACGCGGGGCGCGAGCTCCTTCTCGGCGAGCTCGCGGGTCAGGTCGATCAGGTCGACGGCTTCCGCTGAGGGAAGCGTTCGGGTAGCGGGCATGTGAACCCCTCGGTCCTGACACTGGGGAATTTTGATACGCCAAGCGATACAACAGTATCGTCTGAGGTACGGTAATGCCATGCCTCCCAGGGATGGATCTGCTGGTCCGCTGGCCGGCCTGCGCGTTCTTGAGCTGGCCGGACTCGGACCCGCTCCGCACGCGGCGATGGTGCTGGCCGATCTCGGGGCCGACGTGGTCCGCGTCGAGCGGCCCGCCGGGCGCGCGCTCCAGCTCGGCCCGGCCGGCGCGACCGACATAGTGCTGCGTGGCCGCCGGTCGGTCTTCGCGGATCTCAAACAGCCCGAGGGCCGAGCCCTCGTACTTGCCCTCGCGGCCCGCGCGGACGTCCTCGTCGAGGGGCTGCGGCCAGGCGTCGCCGAGCGGCTGGGGATCGGCCCCGACAAGTGCGGCAGACGGAATCCGGGACTCGTGTACGCCCGGATCACCGGCTGGGGCCAGGACGGCCCGCTCGCCCAGGACCCCGGACACGATCTGAACTACCTCGGCCTCACCGGCGTACTCCACGCGATGGGCCGCGCCGACGACTCGCCGCCCCCACCGCTCAACGTGGTCGGGGACTTCGGGGGCGGCTCCATGCTCCTGGTCGTGGGCGTCCTCGCGGCCCTCTGGGAGCGGTCACGCTCCGGAGTGGGGCAGGTCGTCGACGCCGCGATGGTCGACGGGATCGCCTTGCTCGCCCAGATGGCGCTCGCCCTGCGCGGCATGGGGGAGTGGACGGACGAGCGCGGCTCCAACCTTCTCGACGGAGCGGCTCCCTTCTACGACACCTATGTGTGCGCCGACGGCAAGTACGTCGCCGTCGCGGCGCTCGAACCGCATTTCTTCGCGGCCCTGCTCGACGGACTGGGCGTCGACCCCGCACAGGTACCCGCGCAGGGCGACCGCAGTGGCTGGCCGACGCTGCGGGCACGGTTCACGGAGCTGTTCGCCTCCCGTACGCGTGACGCGTGGGCTGTGCACTTCGCCGGGACGGACGCCTGTGTGACCCCCGTGCTCACCTTCGCCGAGGCGGGCGCGCATCCGCATCTGGTGGCCCGCCGGACCCTGGTCGAGGCCGGCGGCGTGCTCCAGGCGGCACCGGCCCCGCGCTTCTCCCGCACCCCCGGCGGACGGCCGTCCGCCCCGGGCGTGCCGGGCGCGGACACCGAGGAGGTGCTGGGCGACTGGGGCGTCGACCTGTGACCGGCCGGGTCAGGGCGACACCGCGTGGACGATGAGCGACGCCAGCTCGGCGTACGCCTCCGAGTCGGACAGCCCGGTTCGGGTGGAGATCTCGCCGCGCTGGATCTCCTGCATGGTGGCGGCTACGACCTCGCCCACGAACGCCGCGTGGACGTCACGGAAGGCGCCGGCGGCGACGCCCTCGATGACGAGCTGCCTGATCCGGCCGGCGGCGATGCGCGTATTGGCCTCGTACACCTCGCGGGCCGGTTCGAAATGGGCCATGTCGTCGAGGAATTGCCTGGAGAGCGGCTTGAGCTGCTCGGCGACCGCGTTCAGATAGACCACCACTCGGTCCGACGGCTCCGAGGCGTCCGCCACCTGCTTCTCGATGGCCTCGGTGGCTTTCCGGAAGTAGTGCTTGACCGCCTCCCGGACCAATTCCGGTCGGCTGCCCGCCAGCTGGTACAACGTTGTCTTCGAGCACCGCAGTCGCTCGGTCAGCTCGTCGAGGGTGAACGCGGCGAAACCCTCGGCCGTCAACAGTGCGACCAGCCGCTCCAGCAGATCGGTCTGGCGCGCGGTACGACGTGTCGATGGCATGATCTCAGCGTAGCTTCTCCCCTTCGCGGGGTGTGACCACCATGAAGATGACTAAGGCAAGTATGCCATAGTTAACTTAGGTGGATTCCATCGCAATAATGGGCCGGGGCCCATTGGGCAGGGCTCGCGGCGGAACATCCCGGAGATGGGGCAACACGTACCGGACACTCAGCGAAACGATCAGCGAACTCCCGTAGGGCGTCGGCGGCTGCCGAAGATGGCCGAGGTCGTCGCCTCGGAGCTGCGGCAGAAGATCCTCAGCGGTGAGCTGCAGCCGGGTGACTCGTTGTCGTCCGAGTCCTCGCTGGTCGAGGAGTACGACGTCTCGCGGCCGACGTTGCGCGAGGCGTTGCGCCTGCTGGAGGCCCAGCAGCTCATCACGGTGCGGCGCGGCTCGCACCGCGGGCCGGTCGTGAGCCACCCGGACACCTCGGTGACGGCGCGCAGTTTCAGCATGCTGTTGCAGCTGCGCGAGGGCACGCTCGCCGACATCTACGCGTTTCGGATGATCTTCGAACCGGTGGCGGTACGGATGGCCGCCGAGACGGCGACCGACGACGACTTCGCCCGGCTGCGGGAACTGCTCGACGAGGAGAACGCGGTGCGCGGCGACGCCGGCAAGTTCCCCGACGTCGCCTGGCGCTTCCACACCACGCTGGTCGGGCTCTCCGGCAATGTCACCATGACGGTGATCGCAAAGACCCTTGAGCACATTTCGAAACGGCACGCGCAGGCGGCGTTGTTGCGCTGGGCCGACGGGGACCGGCAGCGGGACAGCGCCTTCCGCGCGCACAAGAAGCTGGTCGGCCTGCTGGAGAAGCGGTCGGGTGCGGAGGCCGAGCGGTTCTGGGCCGAGCACATGGCCGACGTCGGCAAGAAACTGCTCTCCAGCAGCGACGAACTCTCCATCGTCGAACTGATGGAGTGAGCCGGTGTGGTGCCGCCGTCCGCAGCGGCACCACCGATCGGCCACCGATCCGCACGGGCCCACCGCCGCATTCCTGGGGCGGTGGGCCGCTCCGTCACGTAGCACCCTCCCGGGCGAGCGGCCGGACCAGCCCCTCCTGCACGATGCTGGCGACGAGCGTGCCGCCCCGGTCGTAGAACCGGCCCTGGCACAGCGCACGCGCTCGGCCGGGAACATCCCCGCGACGACATCATGACCGGGAACCTGGGGGTGCGTGCGGGGCGCAGGGTCGTCCTCAACCTGCTGGCCGCCGGCCGTGACCCGGCCCGCTTCGACAGGCCGGACGCAGGTGCGCGACCCGCAGGTCGCCGTTGTCGCCGCCGGAGGCGGCCCCGTCGGCGGCTGCATGCTGCTCACCAGGGGCGGCTGAGACCCCAGAACGCCCTGGGCGCAGTCCTGGAACCCACCGACATCGCGGAGGCGGCGGTCTTCCTGTGCCAGGAGACCAGCCGTCACATCACCGGCCAGACGATTCACGTCAACGGCGGCGCCTTCATGTGAGACCGAGCCCGACTCGACCTTTCTCCCGCGGGAACATCAAATACGACATACATACGAAGGGTGAAACTGTGTGACTCGCCTGCTGCGCCGGATCCGGTGCTGCCACCCTGCTGGGGTAACCGGCCACCGGGGAGCCGAGGCGACGGCGGTGACGTCGAGCAGTGGGTGGCCCGTGAACGGCGGCGGGCGGGCCGTCGGGGCAGGACTCGTGCGAGCGGGCAAGGCGTCCAACGTGTGCTGAGGGAGCGGACTTGTCAGTTGAGCAGGCCACCGGCGGTGCCGCAGCGTCCCCTGCTCCTCGTTGCCGGGACGGCGGGGGTCCACGCGGAGTGCCACGTCACGTCGCCTGCGTGATGGACGGCAACGGCCGTTGGGCGGCGCAGCGGTCGCTGCCCCGGAGCGCGGGGCACCGCGCCGCGGAGACAACGGTGATCGACGTCATGGAGGCGGCGAGGACCGCGGGGGTCGAATGGCTGAGCCTGTACGCGTTCTCCACCGAGAACTGGCGTCGGCCGAGCGACGAGGTCGACTTTCTGATGCAGTTGGTGCGCCGTGTCGTGCGCAAGCACGCCCCGCTCCTGCACGCCCGTGGGATTCGATGCCGCTTCCTCGGTGTGACGGACCCACGGATTCCATCGGAACTGGCCCGGGACTTCGCCGACCTGATGACGGTGACTGGCGGCAACCGGGGCATGACGTTGACGGTCGCGTTCGATCACGGCGGGCGCCGGGACATCGTCGAGGCCGCGCGATCACTGATCCGCAGTGGAGTACCGGCCGACGCGGTGACGGAGCAGAGCTTCGCGGCTCACCTGCCCTTTGCTGACACCCCCGATGTGGACCTGGTCATCCGTACCTCGGGTGAACAGCGCATCTCCAACTTCATGCTCTGGCAGGTCGCCTACGCCGAGTGGGTCTTCCCACCGGTGCTGTGGCCGGACTTCCGCGCGCCGCACTTCATCGAGTGCCTGCACGCCTATCAGCAACGCGATCGCCGCTTCGGCGGCGTGCAGCCCGACCGGAACGGAGAATCCCGATCTTGACCCACGCAGACGGCGGCCACCCGAGCAGCGGCGGAGCCAGTACCGCCGATCGTGACGGCGGTTCCGAACAGCCCGACGCCGCAGGCGGGCCGAGGCCCCTGTTCGGCCCCGGCTCGCAGTTCGACGAGTTCTTCGACGACCCGCGCTGGGCGCTGGCGATGGTCCGGGCGACCGTACTGGAGGCGGCCCACCCACAGATCGGCGCGGCACTGATCGAGAACTCCACCTTCGTCGCCCATCCCTGGCGGCGGCTGCGCAACACCTTCATGAGCATGCAGCGCATGTTCGGCGCCGACGACCAGGTACGGCTCAAGGAGGCGGGACGGCTCAACCGCCTGCACGCCCGGTTGAACGGGACCGACGCGCAGCACCGGCCGTACGATGCCATGGACCCCGGCGCGCGGGCCTGGGTGGTCGCGACGCTGTTCGAGAGCGCCGTCACCATGTGCCGGCTCAGCGGACAGCCCCTTGAACAGAGCGTCATGGAGCGCCTGTACCTGGAATTCCAGACGTTCCTCGCGGCCATGGGAGACGAACCCGGTCACCTGCCGCACACCCTCCATGACTTCTGGCGGTACTACGACCGCGTGGTCGAGGAGGAGCTGGAGAACACGGACGCGATGCGGATCATTCTCTACAAGCTTTTCGACCACCTCCCCGTTCCTCCTCTGCTGAACGGCCTGCCCACGCTCTGGGCGACCGGCCGCGCCGTCGCCGGCCCGGTCATCGGTGCGATCACGGTGGCGTCCCTCCCGGAGTCGTTTCGCAGACGGGCCGGACTGCCGGACATGCCGGGCGCTCAGACCCTGATGCACAGCGCGTACCTGGCCGCCGGCCTGGCCCGCTTCCTCCCCGACAACTGGATCCAGGCAGAAGGCATCGCCGAACTGCTGGCCCTGTCTCCCGACAGCGACGACCCGCGCGCGCGGAAGATCACCGCTCTCCGCGACAGGATGCAGCGAGCCGGTGCCCTGCTCAGGCTCGTCACACCCCTTCCCCCGCCACCGGAACCCGCGGCAAGCACCGGTACGCGGCGCAGTGCGGAGGAGTTCTTCCAGGACGTGCTGGACCAGACCGGTGACGGTTACCTGGACTGGCCGGACCTCGCCGCCATGGCCCGCGAACTGTCCGGCCGCCTCGACCTGGACGAACCTGAGGAAACAGGTCTCTACAACGCCTTCGCCGACTGGTGGCGCGAACTCCAGGCGGAATGCGACACCGACGGCGACGGCCGGATCAGCGCCGCGGAGTACGTGGCGGCAGTTCCGTCCATGGCGGGCCCCGCACTGATCAGGCTCTCCGAGGTCCTCTTCGACGTCACCGACAAGGACGGCAACCAGCACATCGACGCGGACGAATACCGAGCGCTGTTCCGGACCGCGTTTCACCGCGACATCACCGGCGCCGACGGCACCTACACCCGCAGCGCCTTCGTACGGGACTTCCTGGCCTTCATGTCCGGCCGCGGGCGCTCGACGCCGTACGACCCCCTGCTGGCCGAAGCCTGACCACCTTCCCGGCGCGGTGCCACCGCCACATACAAGACCACGTCCATGACGGCCACGCCGCGCGTCACGCTCGGCGCGCAGGCCGTCGCCCTTGGGCGTCAACTCGCGCCGAACGGAAGTCCTCACTCGTTCCGGTGAGGATGAGGGCGCGAGCAGCCTCGTTCTCCCGCGCAGGACCGGGATTCCGTCCGTTCACCCCACGGCTTGTCCACTGAATTGTGAACTGGAAGATCCAATACTCTCCATCGAAACAGCAAGGACAACCACACACGCTTGGGGAGCCGATGGATCGGACGGGGAATTCGGAGAAGACACTGCGCGGCAAGGTCGCCCTGGTGACGGGTGGATCGCGGGGGATCGGGGCGGCCATTGTGCGGGCACTGGCCGCCGAGGGCGCCAGGGTCGCCTTCTCGTACGCCGCCTCCAAGGAGAAGGCACTGTCCGTCGTCAAGGACGTGGAGAACGCGGGCGGTTACGCCGTCGCCCACGAGGCCGACCAGAGCGAGCCGGCCCGCGTCGTCGCCCTCATCGACTCGGTGGCGCGGGCACACGGTGGCCTGGACATCCTCGTCAACAACGCGGCGGTGTCGATCAACGGCTCGATCGACGACGCCGAGCGTGACGATGTGTCCTTCGAGCGGCAGGTCACCGTCAACATGAACGCCGTCTTCGCCGCGACCCGGGCCGCTGTACGGGTGCTCGGCGACGGGGGCCGCATCATCACCGTCGGCTCCACGCTGGCGAGCCGCGCGGGCTTCCTGGGGGTGGCCGACTACGCGGCGACCAAGGCGGCCGTGGTCGGCTACAGCAAGGGGGCCGCGCGTGACCTGGCGCCCCGGGGCATCACCGTCAATGTCGTCCAGGCCGGCGCCGTGGCGACCGACATGAATCCGCCGACCGGGCCCTTCGCGGACGCCCAGCGGGCGGCCAACGCACTCGGCCGCTACGGCCGTCCGGAGGAGATCGCGGCCGGTGTGCTCTTCTTCGCCAGCCCCGCCGCCTCCTTCGTCACCGGTGAGGTCCTCAACATCGACGGCGGCTATCTGGCCTGACGCGGCGGGGACACGGATCCCACCTCGACCGTCACCGCCGATTCCGGGCGGACCGGCGCCATGACGCCGAGTAGGACGCATGACGCACGACGCCCGGCCGGGAACAGGCGGTTCCCGGCCGGGCGTCGTGCGTTTCCGGTGTCCCTTCAGCCGAGCGTGAGCACCGCCTTGCCGCGGATGCGGCGGTCCAGCAGTGCCATCGCCGCGTCGCCTGCCGTCTTCCAGTCACCGACGAGGTCCACGCTCGCCCGTAGTCTGCCCTCGGCGAGCAGACCCACGAGGTACGCGAGGTCGGCGGCGGAGTCACCGGCGTCCTGGTAGCCGATCAGGGTGAGGCGCCGAGGCAGGAGGTGGGAGGGGCGCAGTGTCGTCGGGGCACCGGAGGCGGACCCGATCGAGACCACCACCCCGCCACGTGCCATGTGGTCGAGCAGCTCGGCCAGTTGCGGCCCGGCCACGTTGTCCAGGACGACGTCCAACGGGGCGTCGATCTGGTCCGCTCCGGTGATGACATGGTCCGCCCCCAGCTCCCGTAGACCCTCGCCGCGGGCGGCGTGGCCCACCAGTGCGTAGACCTCCGCCCCGGCGAGGTGTGCGAGCTGGACCGCGAACCGTCCCACGCCCCCCGACGCCCCGGAGATGGCGACCCGCCGGCCGGGCAGGACCTGCGCCACGCGCAGGGCACGCAGCGCGGTGATGCCGGCGACGGGCAGGGTGGCGGCGTCGACGAACGACACCTCCTTGGGCAGCACGGCGAGTTCTCCGACGGGTACCGCCCGCAACTCCGCCCAGCCGCTGCCCCAGCCCCAGGTGACGACGCGGTCACCCGGCCTCGGTCCCGGGCCGCTGCTCGCGGCCCGTTCGACGGTCCCCGCCGCGTCCCAGCCGGGCACGGTCCCGGCCGGGACGTCGTCGGAGCGGGGGAGTTCTCCGTAGTTCAGCGAGATGGCGGAGATCCTGACCAGGACATCGTCAGGACCTGGGACGGGGTCGGGCACGGTGGCCAGCGCGAGCCGTCCGGGCTCCTCGTGGTCGACGACCAGGGCACGCATGGTGGTTGCCTCCAGTGGTACGGGTTGCCAGGTTCCTCGGATGCCTCAGGCGCGTTCCATCTGGTGCTCCGGGGCGGGCAGCGCGGTCTCGGTGGGTTTGTCGGCACGGCGCAGCTGCCCCAGGTCGGGGATCAGGGCCACCAGCGCGAGGACGGCGAGGATCGCACCCAGCCAGAGGGGCGCGGTGAGCCCGTAGTGGTTGATGCCGATGCCGCCGATCCAGGAACCGATGACCACGCCGAGGGTGATGAAGGAGGAGTGGATGGTGTTGACCAGTGGCCGGGCGTTGGCGATGCGCTGGACCCTGCTGATCATGGCGGGGTTCATGGTGACGCCGACGAAGCCGATGCCCAGCATGGCGAGGACCGCCGGGATCTTGATCTCGGCCAGGGTCGCGAAGGCCACCAGGAAGACGGTGTTGAGGGTCAGACCGGTGACGAGGACGCGGATGGTGTGCGCGTCGGCCAGCCGGGCGACGACCCCGTTCCCGATGACCGTCGCCGCGCCGTAGGCGAGCAGCAGGAGCGGGACGATGCCACGGGAGAATCCGGTGACCTCCGTGAAGATCGGTGTGAAGTAGGAGAAGGCGGCGAAGGTGGCACCGATGATGAGCGTGGAGGTGCACAGCACGAGCCAGAGCCTCGGCGCTCGGAACACCTGGACCTCTTCGCGGAAGTCCCCGGAGTCCGCCGAGTGCTCCAGCGGAGGCAGGACGATCATGGTGGCGACGGCGGCGAGCACGGTGATGACGCCGACGGCGACGAACCCGGCACGCCAGCCCCACTGTTCCCCCACGAGTGTGGAGATGGGCAGGCCGAGCAGGGTGCCGACCATGAGTCCCTGCATGGCGAGTCCGATGGCGCGGCCTCGGATCTCGGGCTTGGTGATCTGCGCGACCACGGAGAGCGAGACGCCGAAGAAGGCCGAGGACGCCGTGCCGGTGATGACCCGGGCCACCGCCATCAGCCAGTAGGTGGTGGAGATCCCGGCCAGGACGTTGCCCGCGAGGAAGACGACGAACAGCACGAGCAGGGCGCGCTTCGGACGTAACTTCAGGACCGCCACGGCGGCGAACGGGCCTCCGACGGCCATGGCCACGGCGAAGGCCGTGATGAGGTAGCCGACTTGGGGGATCGAGACGTTCAGGTCGTCCGAGATCTGCGGCATGAGACCACCGACGAGGAACTCGCTGGTGACCATGGCGAAGATTCCGAGGGCCATGAGATAGACGGACTTCGGCATGAGATGTGGTCTCTCCCGATGTTTTGTATTGCGCATTCCAAAATTGGCCATGCGTGAGCGCCGGGGTGGCGGCGGAAGGGGTCAGGTGGTCAGCGCGTCCAGGCTGGTGGTGGCGATGTCGTCGAGTATCTGCCGGTCGACGCCGGACTGGGCGGCGACGCGCATTCCGTAGATCACGGACACCAGATACCAGGCCAGGCTCTGCGCGTCCCGGGGTGAGGTGATGGATCCGTCCAGTCTTCCGCTCTTGATGACGGACCGGAGCGAGAACAGCCGCCGCTCCAGGTCGGTGTCGATGATCTTCGCGACGAGCGGGTCCTTCGAGGCCAGACTGGTGATGGTGTTCACCGTGAAGCAACCGGATCCGTGCCCCTTCCGGCGGCTCTCCATCTCCCCGTCGATGACGACCGCGAGGAGCCCCCGGACGCGCTCCAGGGCGTTCGGACCGTCTTCGCCGAGCACGGCGATCTGACGGGCGGTCATCATGTGGACGTAGTAGTCGAGAGACCTGCGGAAGAGGTGCGATTTCGACTTGAACGTGTTGTAGACGCTGCTGCGACCGAGTCCCGTGGCCTCACAGAGGTCCTCGGTGGTCGCGCCCTCGTAGCCCTTGGCCCAGAAGACGCGACACGCAGCTTCCACTGCCTGATCCTCGTCGAACAATCGCGGTCGGCCCATGACTCCACCATACAGCTTATGGAACACTCAGAACAATACGAGAACGGGGCCGGTCAGGGCAGCTCGGCGGCGGTGCGCGGGCGTCCGCAGCGCTGCCCGCGCCAGCGGCGGCACTTCACGAACCGCCACCCGTCGGCGTCCTCGGCGCGGTCTGCGGGTCCCAGATCTCGGCCTGCCATCCCTCTTCCGAGAGGCCGGCGATCACGCGCCGGGCCGGGGCCAGAGGCACGGCGAACAGCACGGCCAGCGTCCCCTGCCGCAGCGAGTGGACCGGTGTCAGGTCATCGGCCGTGATGCCGGACTCGGCGAGCGCGGCGAGCAGCCGGGCCAGTTCCCCCGGCCGCCGTCCCACACTGACCCGCAGCTGTACGTGCGGTCCCGGCCGCGTCGTGCGCGTTCCGATCCGGTCGAGGCCCGCCACCCCCTGCTCCAACACCCCCACCAGGGTCTTGGCCGACTCCTCCGCGTCCGTCGGACCCACCGCGGCCAACTCGTCGAGCGCGGCCAGGACCCGGGTGAGGTCACCGGTCAGCTCCCGCAGGACCGCCGCCACACCGAGGGCGTTGGCCCGGAGGATGTCGGCCCACAGACGTGGGTCGCCGGCCGCGACGCGGGTCACGTCTCGCAGGCCCTGCCCCGCCAGGCGAAGCGCGTCGTGCGAACCGCCCTGGAGGCGGGCCGCCGTCAGGGAGGCGACCAGATGGGGCACGTGGGAGGTGAGGGCGACGGCGGCGTCATGCTCCTGACTCCCCATCAGTACCGGGATCGCCCCGCACATCGAGACGAGTTCGAGTACGCGGTTGAGGACCGGCGTGGGTGTCTCGGGGGACGGGGCGAGCACCCAGGGGCGCCCCTCGAAGAGGTCGGCGCGGGACGCCAGCGGTCCGGACCGCTCCCGGCCGGCCAGCGGATGGCCACCGATGAAGTCGCCCGGTCCTTCCCCGGCCCGCGTCACCGCCCCTTTCACGCTCGCCACGTCGGTGTACACCTCGGCCAGCTGCCGTGCGCGCTGTTCGGCGAGGACGGTCACGACCGCGCTGGGCGGGACCGCGAGCACCGCCAGGTCGACGGGTTCCCGGGGCGGGCCGAGCACCCCCGCGCCGAGCGCCACCGCCGTGGCGGCGTTCGCCTCGTCGGCGTCCAGCAGGTGGACCGCCACGCCCCCGCGCCGCGCCGCCAGCGCCACGGACGTGCCGATCAGCCCTGCCCCGACTACTGCCATCGTGCGGATCACGGGGTCGTCCCCTTCGTTCGACTCGGGTTGTCTCAGGTGTGGGCGGTGGCCATGGGAAGTGGGCGCCACGGCACCGGCCGCGGGCGATCTCCGCGGCCGGGGAGTCGACGCCGCCCGACTGAAGCAGGGGTGTGGGTCGCGGGTCGGCTCGAAGGGCGGAGGGCGAGCGGGCGGCGGTGGCGCGGGTACGCCCCGTCGGCTCGGTGCGGGCATGTGGCGACGGGGGCCGCGATCCTGTGCGGGGCGGTCGAGCGGGGCGGAGTCCGGGTCGGGCGGGCGTGGGGAAGACCGAGGCCGTGGGCGGGGGAGAACACGATGCACCCCCGCGCGAGGCGGGGCCCCGGCCCGCCCGTGCCACGAGGGAGGGCCGGCCGGGGCCGTTCGGGCGCGGGCGCGTCAGGCGTTGACACCGCCGTCGATGCCGATGCGGGTGCCGGTGGTGAACGCGGCCTCCGGGGAGGCGAGATACGCCACCGCCGCCGCGATCTCCTGCGGCTTGGCGAATCGGCCCAGAGGGGAGAGCCCCTTCTGGTACGCGGAGGCCGGGCCGTCCTCAGGGTTCATGTCGGTGTCCGTGGAGCCGGGTGCGACCTCGTTCACCGTGATGCCACGCGGCCCGAGGTCGTGGGAGAGCCCCTTGGTCAGCCCGGTGATCGCGGCCTTGCTCGCGGCGTAGGTGGCGAAGCCCGCGGCCGGGACGTGCTCGCCGAGGCAGGAGCCGATGTTGATGATCCGGCCGCCCTCCGGGAGGTGCCGGGCCGCGGCACGGGCCGCCAGGATCGATCCCCGGGTGTTCACGTCGAGAATCCAGTCGATGGTCTCCACCGGGGTGTCCACGATGTTCGGCAGGGCCATGTCGTTGACACCGGCGTTGTTGACCAGGATGTCCAGCCGGCCCAGCTCCCGCACCGCCTGCTCCACCGACGCGGTGACGGCGTCCGCGTCGGCGGCGTCGGCCTGGATGCCGAGCGCGCGTCGGCCGGTGCTCTCGGTGATGCGCTCGACGGTGGCCTGGGCAGCGTCCTTGTTCCCCTGGTAGGTGATGGCGACATCGGCGCCCTCCTCGGCGAGGCGCTGCGCGATGGCCGCGCCGATTCCCCTGCTGCCGCCGGTGACCAGGGCCGCTTTCCCGTTCAGCTTTCCACTCATGATGTCGTCAGCCTCTTTTCTGTGATTCCGGGGTGTTCATGACTGGAATGAGCCGTACTTCTCCGCGACCCGGGCGGCCTCGGGGTTGTCGGCGGGATCGAAGGGCGGGATGCTCTCGCCGCTGACCGCCCGCTGTCCGGCCTCCAGGAAGAAGCGCTCGAACCCGCCCGGGGTGAACAGCAGCAGCTGTTTCGCGGTGTGCAGACCGGTGTTCCGGAAGCCGTGCACCGTGCCGCGCGGCACGAAGACGAAGTCCCCGGCCCGTACCCGGTAGGTCTCGCCGCCCGCATGGATCTCCAACTCGCCTTCGAGGAGGTAGAACGCCTCGTCCTCGTGCTGGTGGTCATGCGGGGGCGGCCCGCCGCCGGGCGGCACCGACGCCTCCAGGACGGCCAGCGAGCCGGCGGACCCCTCGTGACCGACCTTCACGGAGTACACGTCGCCGTTGAGCCACACGGCGGGTCCCTGGCCCGCGGGCACGTGCAGCACCTTCCGTACGACCGGGGGTTTGTCGGTGGCCTGTTGTTCTCTCAGCGACACGTGGCAGTGCTCCTTCTGTCGGGGGTGTGCTGCGGCTTCCTACGCCGCTGGGAGGGCGCGCGGCCGGGAGGCTTCACGCGGGGCCGCCGGGAGGCTTCACGCGGGGGTGAGTGCCGTGGCGGACAGGAGGGTCCTGTCACGCAGCGCGGGATGCGCCTGCGCGGGCACCTCGATGCCGTCCCGTTCGACGGTGAGCAGCCGCAGCCAGCCGTCGCGGCAGGCGACGAAGACGCCGCCCGCGAAGTGCCGTACGGTGCCGACGGGTTCCAGGGGCGTGTCCGACGGCACGGTGTCGTCCGAGGAGAGGACCGTCACGCGTTCGCCGCCGGGGGCCTCGGCGAAGGCGCCCGGACTGCGGTAGCCGGCGCGGATGTGGCAGGCCACCTTGTGCGTGGAGTGCGCGAAGTCCAGCCGGAAGTCGCTCTCGCCGGGACGGCTGAAATACGTGCGCTCCGAGGGGTCCTGCGGGATGCGCGGGAAGCGGCGCGACACCAGCTGCGGAATGAGGTCCAGCAGCATCAGGACGTTGGCGCGCTCCTGGATCGTGCGCAGTTCGCGGGCGGTCTCACGGCCGGTGAGGGGTGTCCGGTGCTGGGTGATGATGGCGCCCGTGTCGAGGCCCGGGGCCATCTCGATCGCGGTGACGGCACCGTCCCGCTCGCCGTTGCGGACCATCCAGTAGAAGGGCGCGAGGCCCGCGTAGCGGGGCAGCGCGCTGGGGTGGAAGTTGACGCACGTCACCTTCGGCGTGGCGAGCAGTTCCTCCTTGAGGATGCGCTGGAAGTTGCCCACGATCAGGTAGTCGGGTGCGAGATCCCGGACCTGCCGGACGAAGGCGGGGTCGTTGATCTTCTGGGGGCGCAGTACCGGAACGCCGAGCGCCTTGCCCCGCTGTTCCAGGTCGACCTGCTCGGCGTCGGCGACGAAGTAGTCGCACAGGCGGCCGGCGGGGCTGGTGACGACGGCGGCGAGGTCCACGAGCGGATGGCCGTGGAGCATGTCGAGGAAGGGGGCGCCGAGCTTGGAGTTGACCTCCGAGAACAGCACCACCCGTATCGGGGATGTCATGTGCGGTGGTTCCTTCCGTACGTACCGCGGGTGGCAAGGTCCCCGGGGACCTAGAAGAAGGGAGAGGTGGACCTGCCGCCGAGCAGCACGTTCCCGGTGAGCTGGAGGATGGAGCTCTGGGCCACCGCGTGCTGGTTCATGGTGTTGGCGTCGCGCAGCCAGCGGTCGAGCGGCGACCTCTTGCGGTAGACCGAGGCGCCGCCCACCAGGTCGAAGAGGCGGTGGACGATGCGGCGGGAGGTGCGGAAGGCGTGGTAGCGGGCGAGGGCCGTCTCGACGCGTTCGTCGGCGCCGCGTTCGGCGCCCTGTTCCAGCGCGGTCCACTGGCGTTCGAGCGTCGTGTACACGGCGGAGCGGGCGGCGAGCAGTTCCATCTCCAGCTCGGCGATGGTCTCCTGCACCCGGTGGTCGCGCGGCCAGGGCAGCCCCGTCTCCCGGTCGACGCGGTCCGCGGCCAGCTCGCGGACGTGGTCGAGGGCGGCGCGGGCGAGTCCGAGAGGGATGCCGGCCATCTTCCGCAGGATCGCGTCGGGCGCGTCGTGCAGCGGGCCGCTGCGTACCGGCTCGGTGAAGGAGAAGGAATGCTCGGCCGGCACGAAGAGTTGCTCGACCGCGTAGTCGATGGAGCCGGAGCCGGCGAGTCCGGTGGTGTACCAGGTGTCCAGGTGCTGGTACTTGTCCGGGGTGGCGAGCATCACCCGCCATTCGCCCTTCCCGGTCGACTCGTCGATGACCGCTTCGCCTCCTTCGTGGACGACGCAGCCGGCGGCGAGCATGTCGCAGTGGGTGGTGCCGGAACCGAACCGCCACCGCCCGGAGACCAGGTAGCCGCCGTCGACCCGCTCGGCCGTGCCCTGCGGGTAGATCCAGCCCGACTGGGCGAGGTCCAGCACGGGGTAGAGCTTGCGGGCGGCGTCCTGGTCGATGAACCCGGAGTAGATCCCGGAGTCCATGCCGATCATGGAGCACCATCCGGCGGAGACGTCCCCGTAGGAAATGGTCTCGATCAGCCGGGTCTGCTCGATGGACGTCAGCTCGGGACCGTCCCAGGCCCGGGGCATCGCGGCCCGGAACACGCCCGCGTTGCGCAGGAGTTCGACGACGTCCCCGGGCAGCCGCCGGTGCTCCTCGATCCGGGCGGAGCTCTCCCTGAGGTGGGGCTGGATCTCCTTTGCCCGTCGGATGATGTCGTCCGCGGTGTTGGGTACCGCTGTGGTGATCATGGTTGATCCCGTCTATGCGTAGCGCCCGGGGGCGATGACGTGGTGGGGGTCGACGACTTCGCGCAGGCGGCGGCTGAGGGCGAGGGCGGCGGGGTCGAGCAGGCGCTCGGTCCACCGCGCGTGGTCGATGTCGAGGCGGTAGGGCAGGTAGCCGGCGGAGGTGAAGAGTTCGTGGAGCAGATCGAGCGCGGTGTGGGCGCGGACGGTCTCCTCGTGTGTCCGGGCGAACCTGAGCGAGACGACGAGGTCGATGACGTCGGGGTCGAGCGCGTTCACGGTGGCTCCGGGCCGGATGCCGGTCTCGGCGTGGACGCGGTCGAGCAGGCCCAGGGCGGCGGTGACGTGCTCCCCGCTGTAGGGGACCAGCGGGAGGAAGAAGAGCCAGCCGCCGCCGTCCTGGTCGACCCGCGCCGCGTGCTGTCCGACCGCCGAGCGGAGCATCTCCTCGTGGTGGGCCACGCTGCCCGCGTAGCCGTGCTGGACGACGCGGGAGACGATGTCGTCCTCGGCCGGCGGCTCCTTGTCGGAGCGCGCGACACTCGTGAACAGTTTTGACGCCTCGGCCAGTTCGAAGACGCCCTCGGTCAGCGCGTCGACGACGGTGGCGGTGCCGCCGAGGGAGAGGTGCGCCAGGTAGCCTCCTCGGCCGCTGTCGGTCCCGTAGGAGGTGGCGGAGGTGGTGTCGTAGATCTTCAGTACGCCGTGGACGAGGCCCTGCGCGTGCCAGCGGCGGAGTTCGTCGACGGCGGGGCCGAGGTGGTCGTGGCCGAAGGTGAGGCGGACGACGCGCTGGACCTCGGGGCGGGGCAGCAGCCGTACGACACCGGCGGTGACGATGCCCAGGGACGACTGGGTGAACAGGTGGAGCAGCGAGGGGCCGAGGCCGTGCGGGTTGGGCGCGGTGGCCGTGTCCCGGCGCGGCCACCAGCCGACGTGGAGGAGTTCACCGTCCGGCAGTACGACCTCCAGACCTGCCAGGTCGGCGGTGCGCTGTCTGCGCAGGCCGACGCCGCGGTCGAGGGCGTTGCCGAGGACGCTGGTGTGTCCGGAGGAGGCGGTGACGTTGAGCATGCGCGGGCCGCCCGCCAGTCGGGACGACAGGTGGAGTTGGGTGACACCGGGCTCGATGACGGCCCATCCGTGGTCGGTGTCGAGGTCCCGGATCCGGTCGAGGTCGTCGAGTTCGACCCGGACCGTGCCGTGGTCGGCGGCTTCGCGGGAGCCGAGCCCCCAGTTCCTGCCGGTGGAGACGGCATGCAGCGGCGGCGCGTCGGGGTGGGCGAAGGCGCGCACGATGCCGGGGACCTGGTCGGCTCGGGCGGGGCGGATGACGGCCGCAACACGCCGGGGCTCGAACATGGACACGTTCACCCCCGGCTGGTCCGGGCGCAGGATGCGTGCGCTGTCCTCGCCTAAGAGGCGTGCGGACTCCCGCAGCGCCGTCGCCAGCGCGTTTTCGGGCATGTGAGGACTTCCTCCTCGGACAGTGGAAGCGGGCGCGAGCCGGGGCCGGGTCAGGGCCTCGTGGGTGCCGCGCCGTTCAGGTAGACGTGCTCGACGGGTGTGTTCCGTTCCCGGTGGACGAAGGCCATCAGTCTGATCACCCGCGGCATCTCCCCGTCCCAGTGCGGCTCCGCCGTGCACAGGCACGGCACGTCGAGCACGCCTTTTTCGGCCAGGACGAGGGGTGGGATGTTCGCCGTCAGATCGGGGGTCATCGTGAAGATCAGTGCCTCGACGTCGGACGGCTCCAGGGTGTTTTGCCGCAGCACCGCTTCGACGAGGGTGACGGTGGCGTGCGCGATATCGTCAGGTGAATTCTTGGCGACACCGATGGCGCCGCGAATTGCACGCGAGAGGATGTGCTTCACGCTGTGGCCATGCGGCCTTGATGAAACAGCAACGTGCCCTGTGTGGTTTCGCCGGGATAAGTGGCGGTGACACGACCGAGAAACAGACAGTGGTCTGCCTCGCGGTGGACGGTGGTCACGGCACAGTGCAGGGTGGCGATCGCTCCGTCGAGAATGAGATGCCCGTGGCAGTTCGCCGTGAAGTGCGGGGCCAGATCCCTGCCGGTGGGCTTGTTCTTGGCGGCGAAGACAGCCGCGAGGTCGGCCTGCCGGCCGGAGAGGAAGCTCAGACAGAACTCCCGTGTGGCGAACGCCACTGTGTGCGCTCGCGAATTCACCTGCAACGACACCAGAACCGTCGGAGGGTCCAGGGTGACGGAGGTGAGTGAGTTGATGGTCGTCGCTACGGCCGCTTCGTCGCGACCTGCGGAGAGCACAGCCACTCCCGTGGGGAACAGCCGCATGACAGAACGTAAGTCGGGTTCGGCGGGGGCGCAACTAGGCGCAATCCCAGGCATCCTCAACGTTCCTTCCTGTATCGAGGACCCAAATGCTTGTAGTTCGACCAGTGTGACGGCGAGTCCCGGTCTCCCGAGTGATCAAGAAATGAGCCGACATCTTTTTGAAACAATCAGTCCACTAATGCCGAATCTATCAGACCCGAAGCATGGGCACCACCCCCTATTTTCTCCCCAGCCTCCAACTCCGAGGCTGTTAGCATCACTTGAGTGAACAGCAACCACGTAGATCGTCGAGAACTCCTCATCCGTTCCGCAGCGGTTGCCGCGGGCGTCACGACCGCCGCGACGGCGGGCGTCGTGGCCGCCTCGGGCGAGGCCCGAGCAACCCCCTCGTTCCCTGCCGCGGGCCCCGTGATCACGCCCGGCGACCCCCGCTACCCGGCCCTGATCAAGGGCTCCAACCAGCGCTTTCTCGGCAGCCCCGAAGCCATCAAGATGATCCGCTCCGCGGCCGACGCCAGAGGCGCCCTGTCCGACGCGGTGCGCTCCGGCAAGCGAATATCCGTTCGCTCCGGTGGGCATTGCCTGGAGAACTTCACCTACAACCCCGAAGTCCAGATCGTCCTCGACTTCTCCGAAATGAACCACGTCGACTACGACGTGCGCATGCGGGCATTCTCTGTCGAGCCCGGGGCCCAGTTATCCAACGTCTACCAGGCCCTTTACAAGGGCTGGGGGGTGACGCTGCCGGGTGGAGTTTGCCATTCCGTGGGCGTCGGCGGACATGTCGCGGGCGGCGGCTACGGAATGCTCTCCCGGTCCCTCGGACTGGTCGTCGACCATCTCTACGCCGTGGAGGTCACCACGGTCGACGCGCGCAAGGGCGTACGTACCATTGTCGCTACCCGGGAAGCGGACGATCCGCATCGGGAACTGTGGTGGGCGCACACCGGCGGCGGGGGAGGAAACTTCGGCCTGGTGACCAAATACTGGTTCCGTACCCCGGGCGCGAAGGGCAACAATCCGTCGGACCAGCTCGTTTCCCCACCCGGCACGGTGTTGGTCAGCGCGCTGCACTTCCCATGGGACCAGATCACGGAAGACGGTTTCGTAAGGCTCCTTTTGAACTACGGGGCCTGGCACGAGGCCAACAAACACCCGGACTCCCCCTACCGGGACATCTGTTCTTTGTTCAACGTAAACTTTAAGCACCACGGGGGTTTGTCCCTCTACAGTCAAACGGACGCGACCGTCCCCGACGCCCGGGAGAAGCTCGACACCTATCTCGCGGCGCTCCAGAAGGACACCGGGATCACCCCGGTACCCATGACGAAGGCGTCCGGCGAACTCGCCGCGATGCCTGGCATTTTCGAGCCGACGGAGCTGCCCTGGCTGCGGGCGGTGCGCATGCTCGGAGCCTCCGACCCCACCGGGGCGAACCCCACGGCACGCATCGGCTTCAAGAACGGCTACTTCCGCGAGAACTTCACCGAACACCAACTGCGCAGCGCCTTCAAGTTCCTCTCCCGTGACGACCTCACGAACGATGAGACCGCGCTGGTGCTGTTCTCCTTCGGCGGGAAGATCAACGAACTGGCCGCCGACGCCAGGGCCATTCCGCAACGGGACTCGGGCTTCAAGGCGATGTTCCAGTGCATCTGGTCCGACGAGCAGGACGACGCGCACTACCTGAAGTTCCTCCGCGACTGGTACGCGGACTTCTACGCCGAGACGCAAGGCGTCCCGGCGACCAACGGCGTGACCGACGGTTGCTACATCAACTATCCGGACGTCGACCTCACCAAGCCCGAGTTCAACACCTCGGGCATCCCCTGGACCGAGCTGTTCTACAAGGACAACTACGCCCGCCTCCAGCGGATCAAGGCGGCCTACGACCCGGCCAACGTGTTCCACCACTCGATGTCGATCGTCCCCAAGCGATGGACTTCCGGCCGGTAGCACCACCAGGGGGCCGGACGCGCAGGCCCCCTCCGCTACCCGGTTCCGGGCCGGCCCCGGTGTTCAGCGCGGGGCCGGCCGCGGCGTACCGACCGTCCACGGCGTCACCGATTCGGAGTGCCTTGGAGCACGAAGCGCACCACGATGGTGAACGGCAGTCCGTAGAGGCCGAACGGACCGATGCGCGGGACGAGCTTCGTCTCGTACCGGGTGCGGCCCCTGGCCTTCTCGCCGAGGCTGCGCGTGAGGAATTCGCCGGTGAGCAGGATACCGATGCACTCCGCGATCGTGCGGACCGCGAAGCCGTCGACCGCGGTGAGTGCCGGTGTTCCGGCCGAGCACACCACGAGGCCCTGACTCCGCCGGTGGGGTTCCGCCGCCCAGCTCGGAGGAGGCACACCCGAACGGTTCGAGTGCACCGGCATGACAACTGTCATCCCGAGGACATGCGACGGGGCACTGCGGGGTCGGTGGCCGATCCTCATAGACTCCACAACATGTTCACATCCCGCAAAGCAGGGCGGAGCGAATCCTGGGAAGGCGTCGTTACCGACAAGTTCCGGGGCATGCTCGACGGTTCAAATCTGTACCACTTCGTCGAAGTCCGCCTCGCCGACGGACAGTCCACGAAGCTGCGGATCAGCGGACGGCTCTGGAAGTCGATTGCGGTCGGTGACCGAATCGTCAAGCAGCCCGGCGCCGATCCGGTCAAGGGATAGCTCCACCACTCGATAGATCACACCTTCAGCCGGCGGATCTCCTGGCGGCCGTGACCGGTCACACAGGTCCTGTCCTGCAGTGGGATCTGCGGCCATCCGGTTGGTTTCCGATGCGCTCTTCGAGATGCACGACGAATGGATCGCCTTACCTCGCCTCCACCTCTCCGAAGGCGATATGGGCGATATCTACCCTAAATTCTCGTTTAGTTCCTCCATGCTACCCAACGCACCGAAATGCAACTGTCAGTTGATCCCCAACACCATGACGGGGGACACTACCTGGCGGATGCGTGTTCCCTACCGAGTGGCACTCGCTTCGATATCCTCTCGTGCAGGTCGTCGGAGGTCATTCACCCAAAGATTACTGGGCAGTTGACCTCTGGGTTTCGTGGTAGCGTCCTTGTTCGGAGGGACAGTGCAACCTGAAAGGGAAATCGTGAACACGGAGAAGATTGCCGCTCGCCGCCTCTCGCTGGAAGAGGTGACGAAGCTCGGCGTGAAGGACAGGATCTTCGTTTCCGCCGACACGGCAGAACTCAAGCTTCCCGACTGCTATGTCCCTGCTTTTCTGATCAAGTCCGGAGAGGATTTCGAGGGCGGCTCGATCACGGCGAGAACCGTATTCCAGGAAGAGGTCTCCTGCCTTCCCGGCGACGAGAACGAAGCCGGAATCTACTTGGCTGACGAGAACGGCTCGGTGACCATCGAGGTCCTCCAGTCCGCCGGTGTCGTGCTGGACCTGGCACTTTTCGTCCCTGGTGGGGACAAGGGGGCCCTCACGGCCCTTTACGCTGCGGCCCGGCAGGCGTTCGGCGCCGACGTCGTGCAGATCTGGCGCCAGGGCCTCAAGGAAGTTCCCGACGTGAAGGTCGACATCTTCGAGGAGCAGATTCCCCGGGGGCGCAAGGGGAGCGACAGCCCCAAGCGCGACCGTCGCGCGATCGACACCTACCCCACCCGTGCAGACTTCATCGAGTTCTCCGCGGGGTGGAAGCCGGTCGTTGAGGTTCACAGGCCGGTTGTTGACGACACCCCGACCATCTGAGGCGGCGTTACCTTTCGGTTTCGGCCTGAGGGAACGCCGAGAACGCATGCGCCGGACCCGGTCGACCCCTGAGCGGCCCAGGGAGCCGTCGGAAAATAACTCACGGACGCCGAAGCGCCATTCCACTCGATGACCTCGCGAGACAGCCCGCCTAACCAGGATCAAAGCCTGAAGTGATTCTGCGACAACCCTCAGGGCTTCGGCGTGGTCGAGTGACGTCGACTTCGTGCTCAGGCGAGGCCGAGGAGCGTGAGGGGTCGGCGGGCGTCACGCGCATTGCGGCGACGGCCGGAGGTGATGTTCTTCGCGCCGTTCAGTCGCAGGGCGCCGACCGCGAGGTTGCGCCAGGTCGCCATAGCGCGGGGTGCGCTGTCGGTCCGCCACCGCGCACGCGGTCAGGTCGAGGACGACGGCCGGCGCGTGCCGCACCCCTCGCAGCCGGATCATCTGCTGTCAGCCCGACCACCCAGCCCGGCCGCTCATCCCATGCACGAGCGTCGTCCGCATGTGCACCTGTCTCATCAGCCACGCAGGGGACCAACCCCCGGCACCGTCGGCTGGCTCCGCCCGACGGTGCGCGGAGACGCAGGCCACCGAGGCGCAATGGACATGAGACAGGAACCGTCCGCTCGCGCTCCCTTCACCGCAAGTGGTCACGAAACGGATGCCCGCCGACTACGCCGAAGCCCTGGCCGGGGGTCGAAGGTCATGCCGGTTCCTCGTGGCTCGTCGCGTGTTCCGCCGCGGACACGAGCCCACGTGGATCGGCTTGTGCCGACCCCCGGGTGTCCGTCGTACGGGTTACTCGCCTGTGGTGTCGCGGGTGCGCTGGTAGTGGCGCCTTGCCTTCATGCGGTTGCCGCAGACTGCCATCGAGCACCAGCGGGCCTTGTTCGTCTTGCTGCGATCGATGAGGAACAGGCGGCATTCCGCATTGGCGCACGGCCGTAGTCGGCCGGGCGTCATCTGCTGCACCGCGCTCCATGCCATGACCGCCTCTATCGCCATCCGGCGCTCCGCGGGGGCGTCCAGCTCCCACGACACCCCCGTGGGTGAGGGGTAGGGGCGGGAGATGACGTCTTTCAGGAGGGGAGCCAGGGACGTGGCGGGTCGGCTTCCGCGTATCACGTCCTGGAGGGCGGCGCGTGCTTGCATGAGGTGGCGGAGTTCGGCAGGGGTTCCGGTGCCGCCGTGGATCTGCTGCCAGGACCTGGCCGCTTTCGGATCTGCCAGCTGATCCTGGACGACGCCGTTGATCACGGGCGTGCTGTTGAGGAGTTCAAGCAGTGTGTCCTGTCGTTCCTGGCCGCTCACCCTCACACCTCCTAACCGATTCGCCTCGCCTAGCAGGTTACATCAGCCGCCTTCCCCCGGGTGCCCGCAGCTCATGCCTAACCAGTAAACACGTCTTGACTGGATAGATTGCGTGTGTTCGACTGAATGTATAACCACCAGAGAGCGAGAAGGAGGTTAGAGGCATGGTCCACGCAGTCCATCACCGCACCGCCACTGTCAACGGTCTTGAGGTCTTCTACCGGGAGGCCGGCGATCCGAAAGCGCCCGCTGTGGTTCTTCTCCACGGCTTCCCGACCAGCTCACACATGTTCCGCCACCTGATCCCGGCGCTTGCCGACAGCTACCACGTGATCGCTCCCGACCACATCGGATTCGGCCACTCGGCGATGCCCGCTCCGGAGGACTTCCCGTACACCTTCGACGCCCTCACCGAGATCACCTCCGGCCTGCTGAAGAAGCTGGGCATCGACCGGTTCGCCATGTATGTGCAGGACTACGGCGCCCCCATCGGCTGGCGGCTGGCCGTTCAGGCACCGGACCGCATCACCGCGATCATCAGCCAGAACGGCAACGCCTATGAAGAGGGCTTCGTCAAACCTTTCTGGGACGGTGTCTTCGCGTACGCCAAGTCACCGGGACCGGACACCGAAGCCCCGCTGCGCGCCGCCCTCACGCCCGAGATCACCCGCTGGCAGTATGTGAACGGCGTCGCCGACCCCAGCCTGGTCAGCCCGGACAACTGGGTTCACGACCAGGCGCTGCTGGATCGCCCCGGCAACGCCGAGATCCAGCTCAGGCTGTTCCGCGACTACGTCACCAACGTGGACCTCTATCCGCAGGTCCACCAGTACTTCCGTGACTCCCAGGTACCGCTGCTGGCGGTCTGGGGGGCGGGCGACGAGATCTTCGGCCCCGACGGCGCGACGGCGTTCGGCCAGGACCTGCCGGCTGCCGAGATCCACCTGCTTGAGTCGGGGCACTTCGCCCTGGAAAGCCACCTTGAGACCATCACCGAATACATCCGCGACTTCCTCGCCCGTGTCACCGCCGGACACTCGGGACGTCGGACGAGCGCCGGCCGAGAAGCCTGAGGCGGCATGGGCGCCCTGAGCTGGGCTTCCTGTATGCACCGCCGCCCCGCCCGGGGATGATCATGCCCCAGGGCGGGGCACCGGTGATCGACGGTCGCTCGCGGTCGGGCGGGTCGTCGGCCGCTTCGGTGCGGTTGTCCGCCCGGGTTGTGCGAGATGGCCCCGGGGAGAGGCCCGGGTATTTCGGTCGGCAGCCGCACGCTCGCCTCCGTAGCGTTTCCTGGGACCCGTCCGGTGGATCATGCCAGGACCAGGCTGCGCCGATGGAACACACAGCGGATGTGCCGGAGAGCATCGCCCGGTCTGCGGATCCGGCCCAGGCGAACGACTACGACAGCTTCGCCGAGGCGTACTCGGTGACGACGCGGCCCTGCACGCGGTCGACGTGAGCGACCGATGTTCCCCGACGGCTTCCGTGGCCTTTCGGCCAAGACCAACTTTCTGTTCTTCGTCGTCGGGGTACCGCCGTCGGCCACCGGCTCGGACGAGCAACCAGAAGGCGGATCACGGGTGGAGCCGGCCGCCGACGGTAGGAATGTTGCCAAGCTACGTTCGCGCGGCGGAGCGGGAGAGGCAGGGTGATCTGCCTCTCCCGCTCCGCCGTCTGCCGGCCCGTGAGGTCGCCCGGCCTATGCCTTGCCGCCGCGGAGCCCCGCGGTGCCGTTGCGATGGACGTCGATGCGTAGATAGAAGTCGTGGCTCTCCCAGAACTTGACGCTCACGTGACCGTTGGCGCCGAGGTCCATGTAGTAGGGATGCTTCTTCGCGCCGTTGTTCCAGTACCCGAGCCAGGTCTTCTTGACGGATACGCCGTAGGCGTGGCCGGTGCCGTAGCTGATCCACTGGCCCCATGCCTGCTTGCCGTTGTAGGCGACCTCGCCAGAGAGGGAGAAGTGGGCGACGTCGCAGCCGGCGGTGTGGCGAACCTTCCCCCAGAAGGGGTGCTTGTAGCCGTAGCAGGCCGTGGCCTGGTAGGTCTTGTACTTCCAGCCGTGCTTCTCCGCCAGGGATTTGACCGCTGGATTGCCCGCCTCGACCTGCATGGCGATGCGCGCGTTCGCAGCGGACGCCTGGGCCGCGCCGAGCGGGACGGCATGGGGGTTCATGCCGCTCGTCGCGGCGGTTGCCGAGGGGGCGACGGCCAGTCCCGTGCCGAGCGCGACGGCGGCAGTGGCGAGGGCAAGCCTCTTCCTGGCGGTGTTCCTGCGCGTGTTCATGATTCTTGGAACCTCCCCGTTTGCGTACTTCGGTCGAGCGATGTCGCGTCCTTGCGTCATCGACGGTGCTGGGCCCGTCCCGCATCCCGCCACAGAGACCGGGGCAGCGGGAAAAACCCGGGACGTTCCACGCGATGACCTGCGGGAAGACCGAGCCGTCTGGTGAAGTGCCGGGACAGCGCGGGACGCCGGGTGGGACAGTGGTGGGGTTGGGAAGTCGAAGCCGGTGAGGGGCGATGATGAGCCGATGGCAGCCACTGCCGGGTGAACTCCCGCCCCAGACATGAAGGTTGGTCGAGGAGCTGCGGCTGTACAAGGACCGCGCGGGACTTGGCCTCGCCTCGCTCGCCACCAAGACCGCGTACAGCACCACCTCCTGGCACTGCTACCTCAACGGGCGCAAGCTGCCCCCTTGGCAGGCGGTCGAACTGCTCGGCCGGCTCGCCGAGGCCGACCGTGGACGTCTGCGCGTTCTCTGGGAGTCGGCGGCGATCGCCTGGCAGGACGGGACCGGTGACCGGGGCGAGACAGCCGACGGGGACGTGCTCACTGCCGGACCGGCGCAGAGCGCGAGAGGTTCCAGGGGTTCTCGGAGAGCGGTCGGCACCGTCGTGAGCCGAAGGACGGTGATCGCCGGTGCCGTCCTCGGGGCCGGCGTGCTGCTCGTCGTGGTGGCCCTCGTCCAGCCGTGGACCGGTGGCCGCGGGGGAGCGGCCGTACCGCGTGGGGCACCGGCGGGTGCGCCGACGTGGCCCTGGCCGTTGCGGTCGTTGGAAGCCACGTCGGTGGGTGTGGGCGGCCGGGACCAGGGCTGCCAGGGGCATGATCCCTACCGGGAGGGGTGCGACCGCTTCAGCACGGTCGTGCACGCGCTACGCGCCTACGGCACCGTCCTCACGCTCCGGCAGAGCCCGTCCTGCCACGCGATGTGGGCCGAGGCGGAACCGGCCCGGGGAACCGAGCGGCTGCTCGTCACCGCCCAGGGCGCCGCGCCCCAGCAGGCGCGTCCCGGCGCCTCGCGTACCGCGATGACCGTGGCCCCTTCAGGGGGAGCGCTGGCCTGCCTGGTCATCTCGAACCGTCATCAGCTCTGCGTGACTCAGACGGACAGCTGGGTGGAACCGGTCGGTCAGCGGCGGCAACTCGCCAGGGTGACCGCATCCGTCCGCAACACGTGGAAGCGGCCGGCGTCGTACACCTCGTAGATCCCGCCTCGACCACGGCGCAGGGGCAGGGTGTACTTCTCGCCGCGGTAGGCCGTCCAGGGCGGTGTCGAGACGAGCCGCCGGGCCGCGAAGCCGAACGTCGCCGCGCCGACGATCCCGTCGGCGCCCAGGCCGTGGTTCGCCTGCCAGGTCTGGGTCGCGCCGCTCGTGGCGGCGTCGAACGCGCACGTGATCCCGGAACCGGGCAGATAGCCGTCCGCCCAGAGGATCGCCTGCCACAGCCCGATCAGATCGCTGCGCGGCGTTCCGCCCGGCCCCAGGAGCGGTTCGTCACTCCAATCGTCGGCATAGGCACCGGAGCCGGTGACGTACGCCGGGCGGTCGGCGGGTGGTGTGCCCGTGGTGGGCGCCGCGCTCGCGGCACACGTCGCGGCCACGGCGACCAGACGGACGACGGCCGCCAGGGCGTTTCGTCGGCTGGCGCCGCCGGACGATTCCATGGACGTGTAATACCCCGATCCCCGGTCCTCCGTCACGGTTTTGCCATTACTTACGGCTTTGGCGCGATCCCCCTCTGGCGGATGCGCTCAAGGCTCCGCCAGGGTGGGGAGAGTGACCGAGGGAGAACATGGCTGAGTGGAAACCGCTGCCCGACACTCTTGACCCGGACGCACGAGCCCTCGTCGAGCAGTTGCGCCGGCTCAAGGACCGCAGCGGTCTGAGCTTGGCGGCGCTGGCCGAACGTACATTGCACAGCAAGTCGTCATGGGAGCGGTACCTCAACGGCAAGTCAGTGCCTCCCCGGCAGGCCGTAGATGCCTTGGGCCGGCTGGTCGGCGCGGATCCGGCCCGGCTCGCCGCGCAGTGGGAACTGGCGGCACGGGCCTGGAACCGGCAGGACTCGCCGGGGCCGGGGCCGGGGCCGGGGCCAAGGTCAGGGCCAGGGCCGGGGCCGATGCGAGGGGAGGACCCCGCCTCCGTCGCGCCGCCCGGGTCCGCCGGGTCGCGCAAGCTGTGGACCGGCCGGCCCACCCGCAGGTGGATCGTGCTTGCCGCTGTCCTGGTGCTCGTCGTCGGTGGGACCGCCATCGCCCTGTGGACGACGCACCGTACGAACGCCTCGGCGGTTTCCGAACGGCCCGCAGCCACGGGCGGTTCCGGCAGGAAGCCGCTCCACGTCAGTTGTTTCGAGCAGAGTTGCACCGGCATGGACCCGAAGGCACAAGGGTGCGGTGACCCGTGGACCTCCGCCCTCACCAGGATCGACGGCGTCTACGTGGAGCTGCGCTACAGCGACTCCTGCAAGGCGGCCTGGGCACGGATCAGTTGGGGAGGCGTGGGCGACGTCGCCCGAGTCGTGGGTGCGAGCGGCAAGACCGAGCAGGACAGGGTGCACTACGACACCGACGTCTACAGCCCGATGATCGGGGCCGACACCCCGTCCGACGCCAGGGCCTGCACCGTCCTCACCTCCGGTGCCCACGGCTGCACGAAGCCGGGTGGCACGATCCGGCTCACCCCGCCTCCCGATCCGCCCGTCTCCGTTTCGCCCTCCTCACCCGGCAGGTGAGACCAGGGCGGGAGCGGGTGAGCGGAACCGCCCGCTCACGACTCGGTCTCCTCGGGTGCGGGTGCGGGTGCGGGTGCGGGTGCGGGTGCGGGTGCGGGTGCGGGTGCGGGTGCGGGTACGGGTACGGGTACGGGTACGGGTACGCGAACGGGTTCGGTTGTCGGGGCGAGTCCGGCGAGGACCCGGCCGCGGCACACGGCGGGGGTTCCCCAGGCGTCCCGCAGGGGTCGCGCCTTGCGGATCCACAGGGAGAGGTCGAGTTCGTCGGTGTAGCCGAGAGCGCCGTGCAGGTGCAGCGCCGTGCGCGCCGCGCCGTAGGCCGCCTCCCCCGCGGCGACCTTCGCCGCGGCGATCTCGCGGCCGGCGGACGGATCGTCCGCGGCCAGGGCGAGCGCGGCGGAGTGGACCAGCGGCTGGGCGAACTCCAGTGCGATCAGGGTGTCGGCCAGTCGGTGCTTGACCGCCTGGAAGGAACCGATCACGGCCCCGAACTGGGTGCGCTGTCCGACGTGGTCGACGGTGTGCGCGAGCAGCGTGCGTCCCACCCCGAGGGACTGCGCCGCGGTCGCCAGCCGGGCGGCGTGCGTGGCGTACCGGGCGGCCGCCGTCACGGCGGGGCCCCGGGCGAGGACGGCGCCGCCCAGCGGACGCGCGAGTCGGCGGGCCGGGTCGGTGGACGGCTGGACGGCACCCGCCGACTCCGCGAGGCGGACGGTGTCGCCGTCGACGGCGAACACGCCGTCCGCCGTCGCGGCGTCCAGCGCGTAGGGGGCGTGCAGCGCGAAGGAGACGACCGACTCGCCCGTGGCGATGGCCGGGAGCCAGGCGGCGGCCGCCGCCTCGTCGTCGAGCCGGTCCAGGAAGGCCGCCGCCGCCACCGTCTCCACCAGCGGGCCCGGCACCGCGTGACGGCCCAGTTCGGTGAAGGCGACGACCAGTTCGACCGGCAGGGGGCCGACTCCGCCGTGGCGCTCCGGCACGGCGAGGGCGAAGACGCCCGCGGCGGCGAGCCTCGACCACAGCGCGCGCCCCGGTGCGGTGTCACCGGCGGCCCAGGCCCGTACGACGGTGGGAGTCCCGGACGCCGCCAGCATGCCGTCCAGCGCCCGGCTGAACTCCCGCTGCTCGTCGGTCAGGAGGAACCGCATCACCGGCGTCCCTTCGGCAGGCCGAGCAGCCGCTCGGCGATGATGTCCCGCTGGATCTCGTTGGTGCCCGCGTAGATGGGGCCCGCGAGGGAGAAGGTGTGTCCCTCGGCCCAGCCGCCGTGCGCCGGGGCGTCCGCGGCCCCGTCGGACAACTCACCGTAGGACCCCAGCAGGTCGAGGGCGGTCTCGTGCAGCGCGATGTCCAGTTCCGACCAGAAGACCTTGTTGAGGCTGGACTCGGCGCCGATCGCCTCTCCCGCCGCGATCCTGGAGACGCTCGCGTAGGCGAACAACTGGTAGGCGCGGGCCGCGACGACCGCGTCGGCCACGCGGTCGCGCAGGGCGGTGTCGGCCGGGTCCGCGGCGGAGCGCCACAGCGCGGTGAGCCGCTCGGCGGCGGCCGTGAAACGGCCCGGACTGCGCAGGGTCAGACCGCGTTCGTTGCCGGCCGTGCTCATCGCGGCCCGCCAGCCCTGACCGGGTGCGCCGATCACGTCTTCGTCGGGCACGAAGACCTCGTCGAGGAAGAGTTCGGCGAAGGCGGGCTTGCCGTCGAGCCGGCCGATGGGCCGTACGGTCACACCGTCGGCGTCCAGCGGGAACATCAGGTACGTCAGACCCCGGTGCGGCCTGTCCGCGTCCGGGTCGCTGCGGAACAGGCCGAAGGCGCGGTCCGCGAAGGCGGCCCGCGACGACCAGGTCTTCTGCCCGCTGAGCAGCCAGCCGCTCTCGGTACGGACGGCCGTGGAGCGCAGCGAGGCCAGGTCGGAGCCCGACTCCGGTTCCGACCACGCCTGGGCCCAGATCACCTCGCCGCTCGCCATGGGCGGCAGGATCCGCGCGCGCTGCTCGGCGGTGCCGTGCTCGAAGAGGGTGGGGGCGAGGAGGTTGATGCCGTTCTGGCCGACCCGGCCGGGCGCACCGGCCGCGTAGTACTCCTCCTCGAAGATCAGCCACTCCAGGAGCGAGCTGCCGCGCCCGCCGTACTCCGCCGGCCAGGAGACCACCGACCAGCGGTCGGTGAACAGCGTGCGCTCCCACTCCCGGTGGGCGGCGAAGCCCTCCGCCGTCTCCAGGGAGGGCAGCGGCTCGGCGGGGACGTGCGCGCGCAGCCAGTCGCGGGCCTCGCGACGGAAGGCGTCGTCGGCGACGGTGAGGTCGAGGTCCATCAGGCCGAGTCCTCCTTCATGGCACGCATGTCCGTGCCGCCGACCGGGTCCGCCGTGGTCTCGGCGCGGTGCGTGTCCTGTGCCTGCGGGCGCTCGACCGCCTGTTCGTGGGCAGCGGACATCCGCCCCTCCTTCCCTAACAAGTGTTTGGTAGGTTAACGTACGGGCATGACCGGCGTCGAGGAGTTCCGCACCGGGGCCCGCGGCCGACTGAGGGCCGACCTCACCGGCGAGTTCACCGCCCTGCGCGGACCCGGCGGGCCCCGCCGGGCGCACGAGGAGTTCCCCGGACGGCTCGCCGGGAAGTGCCCCACGGCCGCCGCCGGCTGGAGGCGCGTGGGCCGGCCGACGGAGTACGGCGGTCGCGCGGGCACCCTCGAACAGCAGGTCGCCTTCCACGAGGAGTACGCCCTCGCGGAGGCCCCCGACCGGGTGGGCCGCATCGGCGAGCGGCTCCTCGGGTCCAGCGACACCATCGCCGAGCGGGCGCTCGGCCTGCCGGAAGGGGCCCGACCATGACCACCGAACCCGTCTACGTCCCCGGCCACGCCCTCCTCGCGGGCCGGACCGCCGTCGTCACCGCCGCCGCGGGCGCGGGCATCGGCGGCGCCACCGCCCGGCGGCTGCTCGAAGAAGGCGCCGACGTGCTGATCTCCGACGCCCACGCCCGCAGGCTCAAGGAGACACGGGCGCGGCTCGCCGACGAGTTCGGTGCGGACCGGGTCACGGCGCTGGCCTGCGACGTCACCGACGAGACCCAGGTCGGCGCGCTCTTTGACTTCGCCGCTGAACGACACGGCCGGCTGGACGTCGTCGTCAACAACGCCGGGCTCGGCGGCACCGCAGACCTGGCCGACATGAGCGACGAACAGTGGGACCGGGTCCTCGACGTCACCCTGGGCGGAACCTTCCGCTGCACCCGTGCCGCGCTGCGCCGGATGCGAGCCGCCGGCAGCGGCGGTGTGATCGTCAACAACGCCTCGGTGATCGGCTGGCGGGCACAGAAGGGCCAGTCCCACTACGCCGCGGCCAAAGCCGGGGTGATGGCACTCACGCGCTGCGCGGCCCTGGAGGCGGCCGAGTACGGGGTACGGGTCAACGCCGTCGCGCCGAGCCTGGCCATGCACCCCCACCTGGTGAAGGTCACCACCCCCGAACTGCTGGCCGAGCTGACCTCCCGGGAGGCGTACGGCCGCCACGCCGAGCCCTGGGAGGTCGCGAACACGATCGTCTTCCTCGCCAGCGGCTACTCCTCGTACCTGACGGGCGAGGTCCTGTCCGTCAGCAGCCAGCACGCCTGAGCGAGGATGAGCGGGTGCCGAAAGTCAACAGCAGCAAGAAGAAGGCGACACCACCGCCGCCCGAGCGGCGCCAGGAGATCCTCGCCACCGCCGCCGAGGTGTTCGCCGCCCAGGGCTACAACGCCACCACCGTACGCAAGATCGCGGACGCGGCGGGGATGCTCGCGGGCAGCCTGTACTACCACTTCGACTCCAAGGAGTCGATGGTCGACGAGATCCTCTCCACCTTCCTGGACGAACTCCGGGAACGCTACGACGCCGTCCTGGCCGCCGGGACGGGGCCGCGGGAGACCATCGAAGCCCTGGTCACCGAGTCCTTCCGGGAGATCGACCGGCACCGCGCCGCCGTCGCCATCTACCAGAAGGAGTCCAAGCACCTGCAGAGCCTGCCGCGGTTCGCGTATCTCGCCGACTCCCAGCAGAAGTTCGAGAACGCCTGGCTCGGGACGCTGGAACGCGGCGTGGCCACCCACACTTTCCGCGCCGACCTGGACGTACGGCTCACCTACCGCTTCGTGCGCGACACCGTGTGGGTCGCCGCGTCGTGGTACCGGCCGGGCGGACAGCACAGTCCGGAGGAGATCGCCCGCCAGTACCTGTCGATGGTGCTGGAGGGCATCGCCGTGCGGACCTGACACGGTAGACGTCACAGGAGGAGCAGCAGGCATGGCCGAGGCATACATCGTCGAAGCGGTCCGCACCCCGATCGCCCGCCGGAACGGCGGACTGTCCGCCGTCCACCCGGCCGACCTGGGCGCCCATGTGCTCAAGGAACTCGTGGCACGCTCGGGCATCGACCCGGCGGCGGTCGAGGACGTCGTCCTCGGCTGCCTGGACAACGTGGGACCGCAGGCCGGCGACATCGCCCGCACCTGCTGGCTGGCCGCGGGTCTGCCGGAGGAGGTGCCCGGGGTGACCGTGGACCGGCAGTGCGGCTCCTCCCAGCAGGCCCTGCACTTCGCCGCCCAGGGAGTCCTCTCGGGCACCCAGGACCTGGTGGTCGCCGGGGGTGTGCAGAACATGTCGATGATTCCCATCGCCTTCGCCTCCCGGCAGGCCGCCGAGCCCCTGGGACTCACCCAGGGGCCCTTCGCCGGGTCCGAGGGCTGGCGCGCTCGCTACGGGGACCAGCCGGTCAACCAGTTCGCCGGCGCCGAGATGATCGCCGAGAAGTGGAGGATCACCCGCGAGGACATGGAGGAGTTCGCGCTGCGCTCCCACCAGCGGGCCGTGCGGGCCGTCGACGAGGGCCGCTTCGACCGCGAACTGGTCGCCTACGGCGACGTGACCGCCGACGAGGGCCCGCGCCGCGACACCACGCTGGAGAAGATGGCATCCCTCAAACCCGTCGTCGAAGGCGGTCGGCTGACCGCCGCGGTCTCCTCGCAGGTGTCCGACGGAGCGTCGGCGGTCCTGCTCGCCTCGGAGCGGGCCGTGCGCGAGCACGGGCTCACCCCCCGGGCCCGCGTCCACCACCTCTCGGCGCGCGGCGAGGACCCCATCCGGATGCTGTCGGCGCCGATCCCGGCCACGGCGTACGCGTTGAAGAAGGCCGGCATGTCCCTCGACGACATCGACCTGGTCGAGATCAACGAGGCGTTCGCCTCGGTCGTCCTGGCCTGGCTGAAGGAGACCGGTGCCGACCCCGCGACGGTCAACGTCAACGGCGGCGCCATCGCACTGGGGCATCCGCTGGGCGCCACCGGGACCAAGCTGATGACCACGCTGCTGCACGAACTGGAACGCACGGGCGGGCGGTACGGGCTGCAGACGATGTGCGAGGGCGGCGGCCAGGCCAACGTCACCGTCATCGAACGCCTCTGACACTCCGTCACACCTGCTTCTTCTGCAGGGATCCGGTCCCTGGGGCGCGCGGCGCGCTCAGTGCACGGCCGGCAGTGTGCGCAGGGCGGCGCGCGCCTCGGCCATGACGCGGTCGACCAGTTCGGCGCAGGAGGGCAGGTCGTCGATGACTCCCGCGACCTGCCCGGCGGCCATCACCCCGAGGTCGGTGCGGCCCTCCACCATGGACGCCCGCAGCAGCATGGGGGTGTTGGCGGCGAGCAGGACCTGGCCCCAGGTCAGGTCCTTTCCGTGCTTCATGGCGAGACCGTCACGGATCATCCCCGCCCAGCTCATGCCGGACTCCCGTCGGAAGGCCGCGGCGTGCCGCACCGCCCGCAGCAGGGCGGTCGCCCGGCCCGAGCGCTCCAGGCCGTCGACCAGTTCGGTGCGCAGCATCCGGTGGGGCAGCCCGTCCACCTTGGTGGTGAGCGTGACGTCCTTGACGGTCGCGGCCAGGTACTTCGCCTTGACCGCGCCGGGGACGGTGCTGTCGGAGGTGAGCAGGAAGCGAGTGCCCATGGCGATGCCCGCGGCACCGTAGGCGAGCGCCGCGACCAGGCCGCGGCCGTCGTGGAAACCACCGGCGGCGACGACCGGGATGTCGACGGCGTCGACGACCTGGGGAAGCAGGACGGACGTCGCCACGTCGCCGGTGTGGCCGCCGCCCTCGCCGCCCTGGACGATCACGGCGTCCACACCCCACGCGGCGACCTTCTCGGCGTGCCGGCGGGCGCCGATCGAGGGGATGACCACGACACCCGCGTCCTTGAGCCGGGCGATCAGCTCCCGGGACGGCGCGAGGGCGAACGAGGCGACCTTCACGCCTTCCTCGATGATGACCCGGACCCGTTCGGCGGCGTCGGCGGCGTCGGCCCGCAGATTGACACCGAACGGCGCGTCGGTTCGGGACCCGACCTCGCGCACGGCGGAGCGGAGCCGGTCCACCGGCATCGTGGCCGAGGCCAGGATCCCGAGCGCGCCGGCCTCGGCCGCGGCCGAGACCAGGCGGGGACCGGCCACCCAGCCCATGCCGGTCTGCACGATCGGGTACCGCACACCGACCAGTTCGGTCAGCGGCGTGGTGAACGCGACACCGTCGACGCCGCTCATGGGCGGACCTCGCGGTCCCTGGCCCCCGCCGGGTCGACGACCTCGCGGATCAACCGCAGTTCCTCGGCGGTGGGGTCGCGGGTGAGGGGCACCTCGTCCGGGACGACGAGCGGGAACCCGGTGGCCTCCACCACCTGCTCCACCGTGACGCCGGGATGCACCGAGCGCAGCCGCATCGAGTGGTCGGGGGTCTCGAAGTCGAAGACGCCGAGGTCGCTGATGACCTCGGGAACACGGTGATAGCGGGTGGCGGAGGGCCCGGCGGCGGCCGCGCGGTCGTAGCCCACTCCGCAGACCATGTCGGCCTTCTCCACGAACACCCGCGGCGAGTGCCGGGGGACCCAGTAACTCGTCGGATTGTTGAGGGTGTTGACGGGCGCGCCGCGTACCCCGAGCAACTGCCGCTCGGGCCGGGCCCAGTCGCCGATGCAGGAGATGTTCTGGTTGCCCCAGCGGTCGATCTGGGAAGCGCCCATCATCACGTGCCGCCGCCCGCTCGCCACCAGGGCCAGGTGCTGCCGGTAGGGGAGCCAGCCCTCCACGACCTCCGCGCGGGCGCCGACCGCCGGCACATCGGCCATGAGCAGCGCCTCTCCGTCGGTGAGCAGCAGGTCGGGGGAGAAGGTCAGCCGCGCCAGCCGGGCCCCGACCGTCGGGACCGCGCCCATCGGACTGGCCAGCACCTCACCCGCGCCGCGCCATGCCTCGGCACAGGCCACCACGCAGTACTCGGCCCGCGTCACCGTCGTCGTGCCGGTGTCCCTCATGCCGCCGTCTCCTTCTCGTGGAACGCCGTCACCGCGTCCTGGTACGCCTGTTCGTCGCCCGAGAGGAACCGCTCGGTGAAAGCCGCCCAGGACTCCGGATCGCCGGCGGCGCGGACGTAGGCGCGCTGGAACGCCTCGTCGCGCTCGTGGGCGGGGGAGCAGGAGGTGAAGTGCGCTCCGTTCGGGGTCTCCACCACGCCGTTGACGAACGCGCGCTTGACCAGCAAGGTCTGCGGGCCGGCCGCCTTGAGGAGTTCGGCGCTGTCCACGATCCGTTCGCAGGAGACGTAAGCGGTGTCGGCGGCCCCGCAGAACAGGTCGTCGAAATAGGGATCGGGGCCGAGGTACTGGGCGTTGCCGTGCACGTCCGCGCGGTTCAGGTGGACGAGGGCGGCGTCCAGGCGCAGCGCGGGCACGGCGACGAGCTCCTCGCCGTCCTCGTACGGCGAGGTGACCGTCCGCAGGCGGGGATTGACCCGCATGACGTCCGAGCCGAGTCCCGCGCGGATCGGCATGAACGGCAGCCGGTGCGCGGCGGCGGTCAGCCCCCACATGAACATCGCCTCGTCCAGCTCCACCAGCTCCAGTTCGCCGCGCTGCCGGGCCGCGCGGAAGTGCGGCTCCAGGGGGATCGAGTCGAGCGTGACGAACGCCGCCACCAGCTTGCGGATCCGGCCGGCCGCCGCCAGCAGGCCCACGTCGGGACCGCCGTACGACACCACCGTCAGGTCGGTGACGTCGGAGCGCAGCAGCGCCCGTACCAGGGCCATCGGCTTGCGCCGCGAACCCCAGCCGCCCACGCCGATCGTCATGCCGCTGCGCAGCCGGCCGACGACCTCATCGGCGGTCATGGTCTTGTCCCTGCTCATGACTGCTTCTCCCGGTCCGTGCCGAAGGTGTCGCGCACCCGGTCGGCGACACCGCTGAGGTTGGCCTCGAAGGTGAAACCCTGTTCGAAGCGGTAGCTGCGGTGGACGTCCACCGGGTCGATGCCGTTGATGGCGGCCTTGGCCAGGCGGATCAGACAGCCGTCCTTGGCGGCGATCTCGCGCGCCAGCCCCACCGCGGTGTCGAGGAGTTGCTCGCGCGGCACCACCTGCCAGACCGAGCCGTGCCGGTGCAGTTCCCGCGCGGTCACGGTGCGCGAGGTGTAGTACAGCGTCCGCATCAGGTGCTGCGGGACCAGCCGGGCCAGATGGGTGGCGGCGCCGAGCGCGCCCCGGTCCAGCTCCGGCAGGCCGAAGGTCGCGTCGTCGGCGGCGACGATCGCGTCCGCGTTGCCGACCAGGCCGATGCCCCCGCCCAGGCAGAAACCGTGCACCGCGGCGACCACGGGGACCTGGCAGTCGTAGACCGCGGCGAACGCCTCGGCGCAGCCGCGGTTGGCGCCGATGAGTGCCTCGTGTCCGGCCGTGCGCTGCATCTCCTTGATGTCGACGCCCGCGTTGAACCCCCGGCCGGCGGCGGTGAGCACCACGCAGCGCACGTCCTGGTCGCTTCCGGCGGCACGGACCGCGTCGGCCAGGTCGTACCAGCCTTGTACGGGGAGGGCGTTGACCGGGGGAAAGTCCACGGTGATGACGGCGACGCCCTTGTCCGGGGCGGAGGTGGAGACACCCATGAGCAGATCAGCTACCTTTCCACCAAACGTTTGTTAGGTGAATGTAGCAGCGGCGCACACACCGCGGGAAGGCATCCCGATGCCTCGACGAGAAGGGACTCCACCCCACATGACCGGACTGTGCAGCGGACGCGTCACCGTCGTGACCGGAGCGGGCCGGGGACTCGGGCGCGCACATGCGCTCGCGTTCGCGGCCGAGGGCGCCAAGGTCGTCGTCAACGACCTCGGCGTCGGAGTGGACGGCACCGGCGGCGCCGCCGGGCCCGCCCATGAGGTCGTCGAGGAGATCCGGGCGCGCGGCGGAGAGGCCGTCGCCCACGGCGGTGACATCGCCACCGCCGACGGCGCGGCCTCCCTCGTCGCCACCGCCGTCGGCGCGTTCGGCCGCCTCGACACCCTCGTCAACAACGCCGGGTTCCTGCGCGACCGGATGCTCGTCAACCTCGACGAGGACGACTGGGACGCCGTCGTGCGCGTCCATCTCAAGGGCCACTTCCTCCCGCTCAAGTACGCTGCCGCGCACTGGCGCGCCGAGGCGAAGGCCGGCCGCGCGCCCGAGGCCCGCGTGATCAGCACCAGCTCCGGGGCCGGGCTGCTGGGCAGCGTCGGCCAGGGCAACTACTCCGCGGCCAAGGCCGGGATCGTCGGCCTGACCCTCGTCGCCGCGGCCGAACTGGGCGGCTACGGCGTCCAGGTCAACGCCATCGCCCCGGCCGCCCGCACCCGCATGACCGAGCAGACCTTCGCCGACACCATGGCCGCGCCCGGACCCGGTGGATTCGACGCCATGGCCCCGGAGAACGTCTCGCCGCTCGTCGTCTGGCTGGGCTCCGCCGCCTCGGCCGGGGTGACGGGCCGGGTGTTCGAGACCGAGGGCGGCCGGATCACCGTCATGGAGGGCTGGCGCCCCGGACCGACCGCCGACAGGGGAGCCCGCTGGTCCCCGGCCGAGGCGGGCGAGGCCGCGCGGAAGCTCCTGGCGGACGCCGTGCCCCCGCAGCCGGTGTACGGCGCCCGATGACCGACGGCCCGAGCCCGCCCCGGGCTCCGGCCCCCGCAGGGGTCACGGGTGCCCCGGCCTCCTGTGCTCCGGTGTCTCAGGGTTCGGATCTCTGGGCCCGCGGCCCGGCCACCGACGCCGGGGCGGATTCCCGGTCCCGGTCCCGGTGTCGGCCGTCCGTGCGCCCGGTGAGTCCACGCGCGGCAGCGGACTCGTCAAGCGCTGCCGACGCGCCGGAATGGTCGTCCTCGGGACCACCGACACCCCCGATTCGGTCTCGACGCCGGCACCGGCCACCGACGCCGTACGGTTCGACCCGCAACCCCTGGAACCCGGAGGACGCGCGCGGCGGTTCGAGCGGGCGGTCGGCCGCCGCCTGCGCGCGGCGCGATCCCGGACGGTTGCGGATCGCCCTGCTCACTTCTCTGCCGGGCGGACCCGCGCCGCATCCCGAACCGCCGCGGAGGGCTTCGCCGCGAGGTAACGGGCGGGCAGCTCACCGCCGCCGTGCACCGCCACGTCGGCGCCGTTGACGTAGCGGGCCAGGTCCCCGGCCAGGTACAGACAGGTCCGGGCGACATCCTCGGGAAGCGCCATCCGCCCCATCGGGATCACGCCCGCGACGGCGGCCCCGCCGTCCTCGCCGTACACGGAGGCGGCGCTCTCGGTGCGGATCAGACCGGTGGTGACGTGGTTGACGCGCACCTTGGGCGCCCACTCCAGGGCCAGGGCCCGGGTGAGGCCGAGCAGCCCCGCCTTGGCGGCCGAGTACGCGGCGGTGCCCGGCTGCGGGTCGTGCGCGGCGACACTGCCGATGTTGATGACCGAGCCGCCTTCGTCCTGGTCCCGCATCACACGGTTCGCGGCCTGGGCGGCGTAGAAGGGCGCGAGCAGGTTCAACGCGACGATCTTCTCGACGAAGCGCGGCGAGACGGTCGCCGCGTCGGCGTCGGGGGAGCCGCCCGCGTTGTTGACCAGCACGTCCAAGCGCCCGAACCGGGTGACCGCCGCGTCGACCAGCCTGCCCGCGGCTTCGGGGTCACGCACGTCGGCGGCGAGGAACACCGCCTGCCTTGAGTCCGCGGACGGCAACGAGCGAGGCTCACCCCGCCCGCAGACCACGACGTGCGCTCCGGCGGCGAGAAACGTCTCGGCGATCGTGAAGCCGATGCCCTTCGTCCCGCCGGTCACCACCACGACCCGGCCCGCGAAGTCCAGTGGATTGCCGATGTTCATGATCCGCCCTCCCCGCCGGGAGGGGCCCGGCGCCCGTCGTCGTCCGCACCGATTGAAGCAGCCGGGCGACGGGCGGGCGCGGACGATCCCGAAGACGGGGAGGGGAACTGGAAGGGAAGGACGCGCCCGGCGAGGGGCGTGGACTCGTCGGCCGCAAGGGCGTGGGCCCCCGGCCTCCGGAGGGACGCTCCGCGCGGGGGCCACTCTCACGGAGGCGTTCGCCCCGGTCGAGCGGCTGGGGGAGCGGTACCCCGGTGATCGCGTTCAGGTTCCACGCGTTCCCCGACTGCTACGGCCGACCGTCCGAACGTAGGACCCTAGTTGTCGACGGGGACGCCCAACTGGTCGGCCACGGTGGTGAGTGCTGCTCCCAGCGGGAGCGCGATCCGGGTGGCGGCGTGGCGGTCACCCCGGGTCGGGCCCTGATTGACGATCAGTACCGGCTTTCCGGCCTGGTCCGCCTGCCGGACGAACCGGAGGCCGGACATCACTGTCAGGGAGGAGCCGAGAACCAGGAGCGAGGCCGCCTCACGGACCAGGCGACGGCAGTGCTCGACGCGCCCCGGCGGTACGGCCTCTCCGAAGAACACGACGTCCGGTTTGAGGATGCCGCCGCAGTCCGCGCAGGGCATCACACGGAAGTCTCCGACCTGTTCGTCGGTGAGGTCCGCGTCGCCGTCCGGATTGAGTCCGGCGGCCACCGGAGCGAAGCCCGCATTGGCCTCCTCCAGCCGCCGGGCGAGTTCCCGGCGCGGGCTGAAGGCGCCGCAGGAAAGGCAGACGACCCGGTCCAGACTGCCGTGGAGTTCCACGACGTCCTCGCTGCCGGCGGCCTGGTGCAGGCCGTCGACGTTCTGGGTGATCACACCCGAGAGCAGGCCGTGCCTTCCGAAAGCGGCCACGGACCGGTGCCCGGCGTTGGGGCGGGCACGGCCGAAGGTGCGCCAGCCGAGGTGGCTGCGCGCCCAGTACCGACGCCGGGCCTGGGCGTCGGCGGTGAAGTCCTGGTAGGTCATCGGGGAGTGACGGCTCAGGCTCCCGCCTTCGCCCCGGTAGTCGGGGATGCCCGATTCCGTGGAGATTCCCGCCCCGCTGAGCACCAGCACACCGCCGGCATCCAGCGCGTCGGCCACCGGCCCCGGGTCCGTGCCGCCCGGCGGCAGGTCGTCGGTGGGGGTCCAGCTCAGCGTGGGGCGCATCCGCATGCCGCCAGGTTACGGCGTACGGGTGAGACACCGCCCGACACCCTCGACCGGCACGGAGCCGCGACCGGTGTCGAGCCATTACCGGTACTGACCGAGCCGTGACCGGCGCGGAGCCGCGACCGGTACCGGTCTCACCGAGTGCTGCCCGAACGTTCGCCGGTGATCAGCGTGGTGGGGGCCGTCGCCGATGGTCCAGGAACGACCGAAGCCGGCCCGGGTCAGGCCCTGGTGATATTCCTGCCCGGCATCGGTTCCGCGAGTGCTGTCCGCCATTCAGGCGCAGCGAAGGCGTCCGCGAAGTACTGCGTCTCGTGCACTACACGCCCGTGGGCGAATTCCATGATGCTTACCGAGTAGGCGGGCACCCCGTCGTACGTGATGACACACTCGTTCACCCATAGGTCCCCGCTGCCGACAATCCGGTGGACGGTGAAGTGCCGGTTGGCAGGGTGCCCGCCACGTTGCGCCGAAATCTTTGCGCGGCCCCGGAATCGTTCACCTGACTGGGGGTAATCGAGGATCGCGTCCGCCGCGTAGATGGCGTGCTCGGCTTCGATGTCGCCGCTTTCCGATGCCTGCCAGTGTTCCTCCAGTGCGGCCCTGATCCGCATATCAGAATCCATCGTATTGTCCCTTCGGCGGACGGCAGGAGCGAATCGAGAACGGCGGGAGCGCTACGAGGTTTTCTCCGGTAAGCGGGCCCGTCGAACGTAATGGGATACGGCCGCAGCGTAGATCGCCCAATGCAGGGGCTCGGCCTTCGACATCATTACACCGGTTTCCGATGCACATGGTGCGCACAGATCCAGCGGCCGAACAGCGCACCGCCGTAGACCACGAACCCGACCCCGGTCAGCCACGATTCGATGATGAGCACGACGCCGACCGCTCCGTAACTGACCGCGTTGGTGACGATGAGCGGCATGAAGACCAGGGAGGAGAAGACCCGCAGGCCGACCAGCCCCGCCATGGTGGCGATGGCGCCGGGCAGCAGATCACGCCAGCGGATGTGACCACCGAGGAGAAAATGCTGCCCCCACCAGAAGAACAGCGCTCCGGTGGCCAGCGACACGGTGACGCGCGGCCATCCGTGCAGCGCTGTGTGGTTCTGCGCCTCCTGGTACAGGTAAGCGGTGAGCACGAGCAGCCAGGTGGCCTGGCGCCAGACTCGGTGCCACGGGCCGGGAGGAAGGTTCCAGATCCGTTCGTAGCCGTTCTGCACGCTCCCGCCGAAGGCCACCCCGAACACGGCGAGCAGGACCCCGCCCCACACGCTGGTGGTGCTGAGGACGCGGGGCGGTGGGGTGGTGATGTCGGTGACCGCGTGGGCGGACCGTCCGGACAGTCCCATGCCGTCGGCCAGCCAGGACGCGAAGCCGCCGCCACCGAGGGGGTCCGCGGCGGCCACCACGATGAGCAGGGGGGCCAGGGTCACCAGGGACAAGGTGGCGAATCCGAGCGCTCGGTGCATCAGTTCGATGTCACGGCCGCGCCGGATCAGCTCGTACGCTTTCAACCGGTCCCATCCGCGGTACGCAGCGAGCAGGACGCGCCTCATGGCCGGCTCCGCGTGCGGCGGAGCACGTGCGTGTGAACAGCGCCGTCGAAGGTGGGGCTCAGGGGTCGGCTGGCGTTGTGCAGCATCGGCGGTGCACCTGTGGTCGGTGAGGGGACAGGGCGATGACGCCCGGGGGTTCCCGCTGCTACTCCGTTCGGCCTGGGCTGACAGGTGGCTGTGAGGGACTTGCGCCGGGAGACTCCGGGAGATCGATGTGTCGGCGGTGTGACTTTTCCCCTGTATTTGATCAGCGACCGACGGCCCACGGCTCGCGCCACACCGCGACACGACGAGACGGAGGTCGTCTCTTCCGGAGGTGAGCGGCGGGCGGCGGGCAGCGATGGGGCTTGTCGGCCCCGGCGCGGTGGCATCGGGTGAGCGGTCGGCGCGCGCACGATCACCGGCGCACCACGGGGCCGGCCGCGCCGATCGCGCGGCTCGGGGGCCTGGATGAGCCGCCCCGGCAGACCGGCCGCGCGCCGCCGCCGGGGCGTGACGACGGGCGTATCCGCGCGGAGGAGGGCAGGGCCCGCGGAGCGGCTTGCGCAAAGGTGTGCCGGCCGACGGGAACCTCAGCGACGTCACCTTGCCCGGAAACCGCATCACGACGGCGCCGCACAGACCGCCGGCCAGAGCTGACATGTCGTCACCGGCACAGCGCACACGGTCAACTGTCGCACTGGTCCGGACAACAAGAGGCAAACGACGGCGAAGATTTACCACACGCTCGTTACGGAGTCATCCACCCTTATTTGTTGATCTTTCCAATCGGGTGCGCGTCCTGTGACCGAAACGGGCGCGGTGGGAGGCGTCGCCTCACATCCACTCTCAACCCGAGGTTCCGATGAGATTGATGGTTTCGAACCATCTGTGCAGAACACCATTGCTGTTGGTGCTGGCGACCGCGGCCGCGCTGGCGGCCTCTCCCGCCGTCGCCTACGCGGACGACAGCCGACCCGCGCCGGTCACCGGCGGAATCCCGTTGATCGACACGACTGAGAAGATCGGCCCCGGGATCAACCTCCAGCACGTGAAGGCACTCGACCAGAAAGGCTGGAGCGACGGGCGGTTCCTGACCGTCGACCTTTCCAACAGGGCGGTCAGCACGGACCTGCTGACCTCCGGACCGGTCGCGTCCGGCGGTCCGCTCAGCGCGGCCGCCGAGAAGGCCGGCGCCGTCGCGGGCGTCAACGGCGAGTTCTTCGACATCGGCAACTCCAACGCGGCGCTCGGCGGCGAGGTCCAGGACGGGAAGCTCCTCAAGACCGCCGACATCAGCGGCCGCCAGCACGTCGGCGTCAGCGATGACGGCATCGCCCAACTCGTGGACCTCACGGTGGACGCCACCGCGAAGTTCGCGGGCACGGACCACAAGGTGCTGTCCATCAATGCCGCGAACGGCGGCGGGATCCCGGCGGACGGCATGGCCGCGTTCACGTCCGCCTGGGGCGACTACAGCCGCAACCGCGGGCTGACGGGCGTGGCCAACGACCAGATCGCCGAGGTGCTCGTCGAGGACGGCAAGGTCGTGTCCGTGAAGGCGAACGGTCCTGCCGGTTCGGGAACCGTACCGGACGACGGCTTCGTGCTCGTCGGGCGCGGCGCCGCGGCGACCGCGCTGCGCGCGCTACAGCCCGGCGACCCGGCGGCGCTCAGCTACGCGCTCGCCGACCAGGCGGCCAAGAAGATGAAGTTCGCGCTCGGCCACGGCGGCACCGTCGTCTCCGGCGGCCAGGTCGTCAAGGGCCTCGACACCTCGATCGCCCCGCGTACCGCTCTCGGCTTCAAGGACGGCGGCAAGACGCTGGTGCTGGCCACCTGGGACGGACCGGGCGGCACCGGAAAGGGCGGCGTCGGGATCGACAAGGAGGCGCGCGACCTCGCGGCGATGGGCGTGGAGACGGCCGTCAACCTCGACGGAGGCGGCTCGACCACGATGGTCGCCCGCGCGCTCGGCGAGGACGACGCGACCCTCCGCAACGTCCCCTCCGACGGTCACGAGCGCAACGACCCGAACGGCGTGGGCGTGTTCGTCGCGAAGGGCGACGGCAAGCTGCACCAACTCCTCGTCAAGCCCGCGCCGGGCGCGGCGGCGGCCGACGGCGGGGTGAAGGTCTTCCCGGGACTGAGCCGTACGCTCGTCGCGGAGGGCGTCGACGACCACGAGGCGCCGGTGACGGTCGACCCGAAGTCCGTACGCTGGTCCGCACCGGGAGGGCCGGTCAAGGACGGCACGCTCAGGACGTCGGCCAAGGCGCACGGCACGATCACCGTCGACGCGCACACAGGGCGCGAGAAGGCCCGGAAGACGGTCACCGTCCTCGGCCCGCTCAACAGCGTGGAACTGTCCTCCAGGCTCCTGTCGATCCCTGACGCGACACCCGACGCCGCGGTCACGGTGTCCGTGACCGGCCGCGACGGGCAGGGCTTCACGGCCCCGATCGACCCGCGGGACCTGTCCTTGGACTACGACCACAGCGTCGTCGACATCCGGTCCGCGGACGGCAAACTGAAGATCACCCCGCTGCGCAGCTCAAGCACGGTCCTCACGGTGTCGGTCGGGGGCAAGTCGATCCAGCTCCCGATCACCGTCGGCGTGCAGACCAAGACGGTCTACGACTTCGACGACGACGTGCTGGCCCGCTGGCGCAACAACAGCACCGCGGCCACGTCGTTCTCGGCGGACCCCGACGGCCTGCGGATCGACTTCAACGCGATGCGCAACGTGGGAATCGCGGCGGCCTCGTCGGCCCAGCGCATCCAGGTGCCCGGCCAGCCGCTGCGGGTGCGCGTGCGGATCAAGTCCAGCATCAGCGTGCCGGGCGGCCTGACCTACCTCGGCTACGTCGACGCGGCCGGCAAGAGCGGCGGCATCTACGGCACCGGCCTGACCGCGAGCGACGACTGGCAGTACGCGACCTTCACCTTGCCGGCGAACACGGCGTTCCCGATCTCGCTCACGAGCTTCCAGGGCATCAATACCAACGTCGCCGATCAGAAGGCGGGTCGGTTCGTGCTCGACCGTGTCGAGGCCGACATTCCGACGTCGGTCGACCTGCCCGCCCAGCCCGGACTGCAACCCGACCCGCTCGTCTCCGACGACGGCTCACTGCTCAAGGGGCGTGACACCTGGCAGTTCGCCACGCTCTCGGACGTGCAGTTCACCGCCGACAACCCGGCGCTGACCCAGGTCGCGACGGCCGCCCTCCAGCGGATCCGCAAGACCCGTCCGGACCTCATCGTCCTCAACGGTGACGTCACCGACCGCGGCCTGCCCCAGGACCTCGCCCTCGCCCGCAAGGTGCTCACCGACGCCGGGTGCGACCTCGTCCCGGTGGGCCAGGAGCCGCCGGAGAACAGCACGCCGGACCCGAAGGCCGGCTCGGTGCCGTGCTACTACGTGCCGGGCAACCACGAGTCCTACGGCCTCAACAACGTCCAGAGCGACTTGACGAACTTCACCGCGGAGTTCGGTCGGCCGTACCGTACGTTCGACCACAAGGGCACCCGGTTCATCCTGCTCGCCAGCTCCCTCGGGTCGCTGCGCGGGACGGCGTGGGACCAACTGCCGATGATGCAGAAGGCGCTGGCCGACGCCGAGAAGGACCGGTCGGTGCACAACGTCATGGTGTTCGCCCACCATCCGGTGGACGACCCCGGCGAGGGGAAGGCCAGTCAGCTCGGCGACCGCGACGAGGCCGCGCTCATCGAGAGGATGCTCACGGACTTCCGCGCCGCCACGGGCAAGGGCGCGGCGATGGTCGGATCCCACGCCCAGATCGCCGACGTCCACCGGATCGAGGGCGTCCCGTACACGGTGCTGCCTTCGTCGGGCAAGGACCCGTACGGCACACCGGACCGCGGCGGCTTCACCGGGTGGGTCGACTGGTCGGTCGACTCGCGCCGTAGCGCCGACCAGCAGTGGCTTGAGGCGGACGTGCGCGCCTTCGCGCAGTCCATCACGCTCGACACCCCGGACTCGCTGGAGGTCGACAGGACCGCGCAGCTCTCGGGCAGCATCGTGCAGCCGGAGGGCGTATCGACCGGCACGCGTGCGGTGCCGCTGCGGCACCCCATGTCGGTCGACTGGGGCGGCTCGTCCAACCTGGCCGTCGGCAGCGGCAAGGCAGCCGTCGACAAGGCCCGCCACAACGGCAAGGTCGCCGTCCTCGACCCGCGGACCCGCACGCTCACCGCGCTGCGCCCCGGCTCGGTGACCGTATCCGTGACGAACGACTCGATGCGCGCCTACACCGACGACAGCTCGCTCGCGCCGGTCACGACCTCGAAAACCATCACAGTCGTACCGTCCGCACACGGCCCGAAGCCGCCCGCGCACGGCGAACAGGGACCATGACCGGCATGGGCCTCAAACCCGCTCAGGCCGGCTCCTGAGGTCTGAGGCGCCTGGCTGCCTCTCCGATGGCGAGCACACGTGTGTGCTCGTCATCGGCGCTCCGGAGAGGCGGCGGACAGCCGGCGGTGAAACACGGATCGGCGCACCCCCGTGGGCCCAACAAGACGCAGCCAGCCAGCCAGCCGGTCAGCCCTCCGAGATCGCCCGGACGGCGCTGCTGCTGGCCTCCCCGACCATGCCCAGCGCGATCGGGGCGAACGGGCTCGTCGATGCGGGGGCCGTCAGGACCGTCTGAACGCGCTCCTCAGCCGCGCCGACGGGCAGAAGTATTTTTCCCTGGCCCGCCCGACACCTCGCATCCGGCCACGCCTTGCACGGCCGCCCGAGACCGGTGAACTCACTGACCCGGCGCGCCATGGACATCGTCCGGCGTGACAGTCACCAGGCCGGGTGCGCCGGCTCCCGGCCGGCGGCCGGACCCCCGCCGGCCGGCTGGACGCGCCGCTCGTCAAGGTGCGACGGCGCCGTTGTGAATGCGCAGGCATACCTCGTAGCCGCCTTGGGGAGTAGGGCCGGATTCGAGGGTGCCGTCCAGGAGTTCGGCGCGTTCCCTCAGGCCGACCAGGCCATGACACGAGCCGGGCAAGGAGAGCGAGGGACGGGTCGAGGGCGTGTTGGTGACGGTCACGCCGTACGCGTCCGGCGCGTGCCACAGGCAGACGGTGGCCGTGGCGCCGGGGGCGTGTTTGCGGACGTTGGTGAGGGCTTCCTGCACGGTACGGTAGACGGCACGCTGCGCGGGCGTGCTGACGTCCGCGGGAAGTTCCCCGGTCAGCTCGGTCTCGATGCCGCTGCTCGCGACGAGCCGGTGCAGGTCCGCCAGGGTCGGCTGCGGGGTGAGTTCGGTGGCGTGGCCCCCGGAGGCGCGCAGCAGCGTGACCATGTGGCGCAGCTCGTCGAGGGTGTCCACGCTCAGGGAGCGGATGGTGCGGGCACCGTCCTGGGCGGCCGGCTCCTTCGCCGCGACTTGCAGGGCGCCCGCCTGCACGGCGATCAGACTGACCTGGTGGGAGACGACGTCGTGCATCTCCCGGGCGAGCTGGGCGCGTTCGCCGGCCAGGACGGCCTGGGCGTGGAGCAGGCGCTCGTGTTCGCGGGCCTCCTCGATCTCGGCCAGACGACGGCTCAGGTCGCGGCGGGCCTGGACGAGCTGGCCCAACAGGATCGGGGCGGCCGCGGTGGCGAGCGTGTAGCCGAAGTAGACCGTCGTCCAGGCACGGCCGTCCGACTCGCTGCCGTCCAACGGCCAGGGCGCGGCGGACGCGGCGGCGAACAGCAGGGCGCACACGGCGAGCAGATACCGGTTGCGCGATCTTTCGGCCAGCGTGAACAGGGCCGCGAACGGTGCGAACACGATGTCCAGCATCAGGCTCGCGGGCAGGGTCAGCAGGAACACCGCGAGCGGGAGACGTCGGCGGACCACGAGCACGGCACAGGCGAACGCGGCCACCAGCTCAGTGGTCACGGGTGAGTGCGCGTCCCACAGGTTCACCGCGGCATCCGCGGCGGCGACCACGACGACCAGGCCGTCGACGACCGGGGCCGGAATCCGCACCCGCCCCGGCCGGCGGGCGGTCCATCGCCCCGGCTCCGCGCGGGGCGTTGACAGGCGCATGCTGCCCAGGGCACGGATCACGTCTGTTCCGCCTCGCTCTCATGGCAGTGCGTCTGTGGCCGCACGCTTGCTCTCACCGTATGTTGTAGCCTGTCGAGCAGGCCGAGCGGCGCGGCATGCCGTCGGCCGGGGGGCGATCCCGAACCAAGTGGCGGGAAGATCCGGACGACTGGCGGATATACACGGTCCCGGCTCCTGCCCAGCGTGGAGACATGAGCCAGAACGCTTACGAGAAAACGTCCGCCATCGCGGCGTGCGCCCGCCCGGAACCCGTTGGAGCAACGGAGAACCGGCACACCGAGCGGCCCTCCACGGGACGCCTGATCGGCGTGGACCTGGCCCGCGGCCTCGCCGTCTTCGGCATGTACGCGGCACACGTCGGACCGGACCCCGCCCAGGGCGGCACGACCGGCTTCCTCATGGAACTCGGCCACGGCCGCGCCTCCGCCCTGTTCGCCTTCCTGGCCGGCTTCTCGATCATGCTGGTCACGGGCCGCCGGACGCCGAAATCGGGCCGCGCGGGCCGACAGGCGGTCGCCAAGATCGTCATCCGGGCCCTGATCCTGCTGGCCGTGGGCACCGCGCTCACGCTCTACGGCACCCCGGTAGACGTGATCCTCGCGTTCTACGGCTTGTTCTTCCTGCTCGTCCTGCCGTTGCACCGGTTGAGCGCAGGCCCGCTCATGGTCATCGCGAGTGTGGGCGCGCTTGTCCTGCCACAGCTCCTCTACGCCGTCCAGCACGTCCTGGCCACGCGTGAGCCCGGCGGCATCTGGACCTGGCCCGCCGATGCCGACGGCATCCTCTCGCTCCTCTTCACCGGCGGCTACCCGGCCCTGGCCTGGCTTCCCTTCGTCATCGCCGGCATGGCCGTGGCCCGCCTCGACCTGGCTGCCACCGCGGTCCGTATCCGCCTGGCGATCACCGGCCTCGGCCTCGCCGTGCTCGGCCACGGGGGCTCCTGGCTCGCGCTGCACATGGTCCCCGGCGCGATGTCGGCGATCGCCTGGTCGGACGGCGCCGAGGGCGGCCCGGTCAGCTCGGCCTGGTGGTCGGACACGTGGGGCTATCCGGCCGTCGGCACCCCGCAGACCCTGCTGGTGGCCTCTCCGCACAGCGAGACGACCCTGTCGATCCTGGCCAACACCGGTGTGGCGATCGTCGTCCTCGCCGGCTGCCTCGCCGCCGTCGACGCCTTCCCCCGCTTCCACCGCCTTGCCCGCCCGGTGATCGCGGTCGGCTCGATGTCACTGACCGCGTACATCCTGCACGTGATCGCCATCGGCATGCTGGGCATCGAGGAGCTGCCGGGCTCCCCGCTGTACGTACTCCTCGCCTTTGTCGTGGCGATCGCCGCCTTCGCCATGCTCTGGTCACGCTTGCTCCGACGCGGCCCGTTCGAGTGGCTGCTGGGCCTGGCCACCAAGCCGGCCGAACTCATCCGGTGACCTCCGCCCGGTGCGGGGCGGAACCACGCTGACCTCGTCCCGCGTGTCCCGGTTCCACCGGACGTCGAAAACCGTCGACGCCACCGGCACCGTGCCGATGGCGTCGAGGGGGCGTCTTCCAGCGGGTCACTGCCCGCCTCGGCGACCGCCCGGTCCCAGCAGCCCGGCGCGTTGAGCCAGGAGCGCGGCCTGAACGCGGCTGCCGACCCGCAATTTGCTCAGGATCGCGCTGACGTGGTCCTTGACGGTGCCCACACTCAGATGGATACGGGTGCCGATCTCCCCGTTGGACAGGCCCTCCGCGATCAACACCAGTACGTCGCGCTCACGTCCCGTGAGACGGCCGATCCGGGCCACGTCCTCGGCGGCGGCGGTGTCCAACGCCGGGTGACCGCGCAGCACCGCGTGGGACGCCCTGGGTGACATGACCACACCGCCCGCCGCGAGGGTGCGCACGAGCTGTGCCAGCTGCGCGGGATCGGTGTCCTTGAGCAAGAACCCGGCCGCGCCGGACCGCAGCGCCGTCAGTACGTATTCGTCGGTGTCGAACGTGGTCAGCATGGCGACCACCGGCGGGGCGGGCAGGGCCTGCACGGCACGCAGCACGGTGAGCCCGTCGACGTCGGGCATGCGGATGTCGAGCAGCACGACGTCCGGGCATGCCTTGCGCACCGTGTCGACCGCGTCGGCGCCGACCGCCGTCGCGACGACCTCGACGTCGTCAGCGGCGTTGAGGATCAGCTCGAACCCGGACCGCACAAGCGCCTCGTCGTCCACGACCACTACGCGGATCACAGGTGCTCCTCCGTACCTCGCAGAGAGATGTCCCCGCAAGGCTATGGCCCCCAGGACGCGAGACAGCGACGGTACGGCGCACGGCAGCCAGTGGGCGGGGCCCCTCCAGCCAGCGGGGGGACCCATAGGGAAGGCCGCCGACGGGCCGCCGGGGCCGCACCGGGCCGAGGCGTGACTCGTTCGCTGAACCGGACCAGGGTCCTCAACCGTGGAAGGCGGTGGTCGTTTCGAGAGCGGCCCGCTCGGTCGTGACGCGGTTCACCGGCGCGCTCTCGTCGGCGTAGCCGAAAGAGATGCCCACAAGCAGCTTTCCTTCGGTCACGCCGAGTTCGGTGCGGACGGTGTCGGCGTAGAAGCTGAGCAGGCCCTGCGGGCAACTGGCCACTCCGTATGCGGCCATGGCGAGGAGCAGCGTCTGCATGTAGGCGCCGACGTCGGCGGCCAGTCGCGCACCGCCGTCGCCGGTGACGAACAGGAACGCGGCATGGGGTGCGCCGTAGAAGCGCAGGCTCTCGGCGTCGTAGGCCGCGCGGGCCAGGTGATCGTCGGGAGCGATACGCAGCGCTCCGTACAGGTCGGCTCCGAACGCCGCCCGCCGCTCTCTGTGGACGGGTGCGTACATGCCCTCGGAGTACGGGACGTCGACCGAGGTGCGCTGTTCCGCATGGGCCGCCTGCAAGGCGTCCGCCAGGCGCTCGCGCCTGGCGCCGCTGGCCACCTCGACCCGCCACGGCTGGGCGTTGGAGCTGGATGGCGCGGCGCCGGCCAGAGAGAAGATCGCGCGCATGGTGTCCTCGGGCACGGACTCCGGACGGAACGCGCGTATCGCGTGGCGGCTGCGGATCAGCTTCTCCGCATAGTCGGTCAGATCGGTGGACAGCAGCCTGCTCATATGGCGCTCCTCAAGATCATGTAAACGGATGCGTTTACTTATGAAGGCCGACCGTAGCAAGTCATCCCCTCAGAAGTAAACGCATGCGTATACTTGCCGCGTGAGTACGGCGACTACAGCATCTCGACGGCCCGGACGAGGAGGGCGCGAACGCATCCTGGCCGCCGCCGCCCGGCTGTTCGCGACCCAAGGCATCAACGCGACAGGCATGGAGCAGGTGGCGGAGCAGGCACCGGTGTCCAAGCGCACCCTCTACGCGCACTTCCGGACCAAGAGCGACCTGGTCATCGCGCATCTGCAGGACCTCGCCTCGGCGGGTCACACCCTGGAGAGCGTGCTCACCCGCGAGGACATCCCCGCACGGGAGCGGATCCTCGGGCTGTTCGTCCAGCCCGCGCCGGATGCGGCGCCGGTGCGGGGGTGTCCGTTCATCGACGCCGCCGCCGAGTTCCCCGACCCGCAGAGCGCGGTCCACTCCTACGCCCGCGAACAGAAACTGCTGATGGTGCGGCTGGTCACCGCCCTGGTGACGGAGCTGGCGTGCCGCGAGCCCGCCGTACTCGCCGAGCAACTGGTCACCCTCGCGGACGGGGCCGCCAGCCGCGCCATGGTGCTGGGCGACCCGGACTACGGACGGCACGCGCGGGCGGCGGCAGAGCTCCTTCTGGACCACGCTCTGCAAGCCACGAGCTGACGCGCAGGGCGTCGGGCGGTGAACGGCGTCCGCCACCGACGCACAGCCCGCGGAGTGCCCGTCATCCCGTGATGAGTCACCGGCCTGGACGTGGCCGGGTCCGACGCGATCGTCTTTTCACGCGATCGTCTTTCAAGGGAACCGTCCGTGGCTCTCATCGGTGCCGGGTACTGGGATCAGGTCTTCGCCGCAGGGACGGGGCGGTTCTCCTGGTCCGGTCGATTCGCCGACCGGGCCGACGAGTTCCGTCCGTGGGCGGCTTCGAGTGCACGGCCCACCGCCAAGGCGCGGCTTCCCGAACACCCGGGCCGCGGTGCCGACTCCGGTTTCGAGCACAGCCGTACTCTGCGCGATGCCGTGCCGTTCCGTCCGCCCGGGTGCTCGGCCGTCAGAGCCCGCAAGTGCGCGATCGGGAGGCGGGCTCAGCGAGGCGCGGCGGGCGCCGGCAGGGGCTGGAGACCGAATTGGGCGCAGGTCAGTGAAGTGTCGGTGAAAACCCTGTGCGAATAGTGTCGGTGGGGCCCCTTATGCTGCACGGACGATCACGCGGGATCAGGGGAGGACGCGGCATGTTCGGCAAGCTGTTCGGCAGGGGTGCGGCAAGACCGGTGGCGGATCCGCACGCCCTTCCCGTGCCGCGCAGGCAGAAGAACGGGATGTACAGGCTGCGCGCGCTCGGGGACGTGCGGGTGCTCGCACTGGTGGAGGCGGCCGACGGGGGTGACTGGGAGGAGGTCAAGGCGGCACTGGCCCCCTTCGATCTCGGTCAGGACCACCAGGTTCTGGGGGAGATCGCCGGCCTGGACGGCGTGGAGGACTGGATCGGCCGGGCCGTCGAGGAGGACGAGCAGCATCGGGCGACGGCCCTGCTGATATCCGGCGCGCGGCACATCCGATGGGGCTGGGAGGCGCGCACCAGTGCGCGGGCCACGCACGTCACGCAGGAGCAGTGGCGGGTCTTCCACGAGCGGCTCCACATCGCCGAGGAACAGTTGTTGGAGGCTGCCGAGCTACGGCCGGAATGGATCACTCCGTGGAGCCGACTCCTCACCTCCGGCCGCGGCATGTCGCTTGGTCTCACCGTCAACGAGACCCGGCTCGACGCCGCCCTGCGCCGCGACCCACTGGACCTGGAGCCCCATCTCGCGTGGGTGTCGCAGTTGCAGCCCCGTTGGGGCGGTGAGCCGGGGCAGGCACTGGCGTTCGCCCGTGACACGCTCGCCCGCACCCCGCGAGGGCACCGCCTCGGCTGTGTCCTCGCCATGGCACACATCGAGGACTGGGTCGAGTCGGACCGTGCCGAGTGCCTCGAAACTCCCGAGATCCAGGCCGAATTGCGGAACGTGGCCGAGCACAGCATCCTCCACCCCGACTACCCGCGGCATCCGGGCTGGCAGTGGGATTTCAACATGTTCGCCATGGCCCTGTCGCTGGCCGACGAGCGTCACGCGGTGCGCCGCGTCTTCGAGACGCTGGACGGCGCCTACACCGAGTGGCCGTGGACCTACTTCGCCCAGCCCGAGGAGCAGTTCGCGCACCGGTACCGCGGCGTTTGAGAACGAGTGCCCCCGATGCCGACCGTCCGTGACCCGTCGCCCCTCCTACTCCGGATTGCCCCATGACTTCGCCCGACACCGCTGTGAACCAGTCCGATGCCGACCGTACCTTCCAGGTGGATCTGCGCGGCCTCGTCGATCTCCTCTCCCACCACCTCTACTCCAGTCCCCGTGTCTATCTGCGTGAGCTGATGCAGAACGCGGTGGACGCGCTGACCGCCCGGCACCGTCTGGAACCGGCCGCCTTTGCCGACACGTCCGGTGTCCGGCTGTACGCCGACGGCGCGGTGGTGCGCGTCGAGGACGACGGCATCGGCCTCACCCTGGCCGATGTGCACACCTTCCTCGCCACGATCGGCCGCAGCAGCAAGCGCGCGGAGCGGATCGCCGAGCAACGCGCCGACTACATCGGCCAGTTCGGCATCGGCCTGCTCTCCTGCTTCCTGGTCGCGGACGAGATCCACGTCCTGAGCCGCTCCGCCCGCACCCCCGACGCGCCCGCCGTGGAGTGGCGGGCACGCGGTGACGGCAGCTACACCGTCCGTACGCTGCCGGTCTCCGGCCGCCCCCGGCCCGGCACCACCGTCACGCTGACGCCGCGCGCCGACGCGGGCGAGTGGACCAGGCCGGCGCAGGTGCATGCCCTGGCCCGCCACTTCGGTTCCCTGCTGCGCCACCCGGTGACCTTCGACGACGGTACGGGCGGACCGGGCGTGCCCGTCAACGCCGAGCCCGCCCCCTGGGCGCACACGTATGCCACTCCGGGAGCCCGCTCCCGCGCGCTGGCCGCGTACGGCGAGGAGGTCTTCGGGTTCACACCGCTGGACACCGTCGAGCTGGACCTGCCGGCCGTTGGCTTGAAGGGCATCGCGTGCGTGCTGCCCGAGGCGGTGCCGGCCGGACGCCGCCGCGGCCACCGCGTACACGTCAAGGGCATGCTGCTGTCCGAGCAGGCCGAGGAGATCCTGCCCGAGTGGGCGTTCTTCGTCCGCTGCGTCGTCGACGCCGAGAGTCTGCGTCCGACCGCGTCCCGCGAATCCCTGTACGAGGACGACACGCTCGCCGCCGTCCGCGACGCCCTCGCCGAGCGGCTGCGCGCGTGGATCGCCCGGGCCGCGGCCAGCGACCCCGACCTGCTCGCGCGCTTTCTCCAGGTCCATCACCTGGCCGTGAAGTCGCTCGCGGTGCACGACGACGAGATCCTGCGGATGCTGCTCGCCTGGCTGCCGTTCGAGACCACCGACGGGCACACCACTCTGGACGAGTTCGCGCGGCGGCACCGCACCGTGCTCGTGACGTCGAGCGTGGAGGAGTTCCGGCAGATCGCGGCCATCGCCTCGGCCGCCGGGCTCGGTGTCGTCAACGGCGGCTACACCTACGACCGTGAACTGGTCCACCGGCTGCCCGAGATCAGGCCCGAGGCCGGCGTCGCCGACCTCGACCCGGCGACCCTCACCGCCCACCTCGACCCCGTCGACCGGGAGACGGAACTGGCCGCCGCGCCCTACCTCGCCCTGGCCCGCGACGCCCTCGCCGTCTTCGACTGCGACGTCGCGCTGCGCACCTTCCAGCCCGCCTCCGCCCCCGCTCTCCTCGTCGACAGCCGGGAGGCCCGGCACGAGCGCACCCGCTCCCAGCTCGCCCGCGAGCAGGAGGGCGGACTGTGGGGCGACATCCTCGGCGCCCTGCGCCAAGAAGCCCCGCGGGCCCAGCTGATCCTCAACCAGCTCAACCCGCTGGTACGCACGGCCGTCGCCATCGACGAACCCGAGCTGGCCCGCACCAGCGCCGAAGCCCTCTACGGGCAGGCCGCGCTGCTGTCCCGGCGCCCGCTCAGGCCCGCCGAGTCGAGCCTCATCAACCGCTCCTTCCTCGACCTCCTCGCCCACGCCCTCCGCAAGGACAGCTGACGATGCCGACCGCACCCCAGACCACCGACGAGCTGTACCAGGCTCTCAAGGAGAACGACCGGCGACCCTACGGGCGCACCCGTACCGTCACCGCCGAGGAACTCGTCGACGCCGCCGAGCAGTTCACGCAGCCCGTCCCGCTCGTCCACGCTCTCCTGGAACTCCAGGAGGCGTACACCTACGGCTCCGAGCCCCGCAAGTCGCCCGTCGTCTTCGCCCGGCTGCTCACCCTTTTCGACGAGCAACCCGACGTGTTCGACGAGCGCCTGCGGCACACGCTGTTCTGGCGGTTCAAGTGGGTGGCCAACGCCCTGCGCGCGGTGCCCGAGATGCCGCTGACCGCCCTGCGCCAGTGGCTGACGGAGATGCGCGACCGGTACGAGAAGGAAGGTCTCGGCCTCCAGCCCTACTACGGACAGGCGTATCAGCTCGCCGCCCACTCAGGAGAGGACACCACCCTCGCCTACGAGCTGTGGGCGAGCCGCGCCCGCACCCGGCTCAGCGACTGCGAGGCATGCGAGACCTGCGAGCGTGCCCAGTACCACCTCGCCTCGGGCGACGACGAGCGAGCGCTGCGCGCCTGGGAGCCGGTCCTGGGCGGCAAGGAGTCCTGCCAGGAAGAACCGGCCCGCTCACTCTCGTACGCGCTGTTGCCCCTGCTGCGTACCGGCCGCACCGACCGGGCCCGCGAACTGCACCTGGCGGGCTACCGCGGCTGCCGCCGCAACCCCTCGATGTCCCGGGAGGTCGGCCGGCACCTGGAGTTCTGCGCGCTGACCGGCAACGAAGCACGCGGCCTGGAACTGCTCGCCGAGAACCGGAGCCTGTTCGACGAGGTGGACTCACCCCTCGACCTGTGCGACTTCCTCACCGGAGTGGAGGTTCTCCTCCAGCGCGTCGAGTTCCTCGGCCATGGCGAACTGCCCGCCGCCGGTTACGCGGGGCGCACCTGGACGGTGGCCGGCCTGCGCGCCGAAGTGGGGCGCCGCGCCCACGACCTCGCCGCCCGCTTCGACGCACGCAACGGAACCACGGCCCACACCGAACGCCGCAGAGCCCGACTGGACCGCGCCCCGCTCCTGGACGCGCTGGAACTGACCCTGCGCACCCGCACCCTCGATGACGCGGCTCAGGCAGCCCCGGTCGCCGCACCCGCCGCCCGTCCGGCCGCCGCCGTCCCCGACGCGCTGCCCGAACTCATCAACCGGGCAAGGTCGTTGGACGAGCAGGGACACCCGGACGCGCTGGCCTGCTGGGCGCGGCTGCGTACACTCGTCGCCGCCCGCGGATACACCCATCCCGACGACCCGGCCGTGGGCCCGCTCGTGCGGTTGCGCGCGGACCTGCTGGCCGAAGAGGCGAGCCGGGCCGGCGAGAAGGACGAGCTGGCGGAATCCGCCGCCCTCCACGACGAGGCCGCGGCCCTCTACGACGATGCCGGGATGCCGGGTGACGCGGCGATCGCCCGTGCCTGCGCCCTGCTCGCCGCCGCCGAGATCCCCGCGGAAGGCCCGGACGCGGCCGAAGCGAAGGCCACCGCCCTGACTGCCGTGCACGCGTCCCTGGTCCGCCTGTACGAGGAGGCGCCCGGCCTCGCGCCGTACCAGGAGGCCCGCCTGCTGCGGTTGCGGGCGAGCGCGCTCGGCCTGCGCCTGCAGACCTCAAGGAACCAGGAGCACATCGCGCCGGTCCTCGCCGAGGTGGACCTGCTGTACGCGTTCGCCACCCGGCACGAGGTCGTCGGGCAGATTTCGGGCGCCCTGCTGCTGCGGGCCAGCACGTACGCCATCTCCGGCGACCTGCCTGCCGCGGTCACCGAGCTCGACGCCCTCCTGGACCGGCTGAAGGCGCACGGCCCCGCCTGGCATCTGCCCCGCACGCTCGGCCTGCGTGGCCGGGTCCAGCTCGGCCGTGACGCGCAGACCGCGTACGCGGACCTGGCGGAGGGCCTGCGGCTGGCCGCCGAGTGGCCGGCCGGCACGGCCGGCACCGCGCGCCTCCACGGTGACCTGGCCGAGGCATGCATGCACCTTGGGCGACCCGACGAGGCAGTGCGGCACCTGACCCGCTCGGCGGAGCTGGACCTGCGCCACGGCAGCCGGACGGACGCGTTCTGCACGTACAGCAACGCGGCCCGGCTCAGCCTCGACCTCGGCCGGGTCGAGGATTGCATCGCTCTGCTGGACTCGCTGCTGGCCGAGCCGGACGTTGCGGCCGGAGAGCTGGACGACCGGCTCGTCGCCCAGCTGCGCCTGACCCGCGCCCGGGCGCTGCACGCGGGGGAGGACCTCAAGGCAGCCACGGCGGAGTTCGTCGCGCTCGCGGCCGAGTCGGCCGGCTGGGACGACGACCCGGCCGGCCACGGCATGATCGCTGCGGAGACGGCCGTACTCCTCGGCGAGTCCGGCGAGTTCGGCCGGGCCCGCGCGGTCGCGGACCAGGCCCTCGCCGTCTACGCCCGCGCCCCGCGCTACGAGCAGCTCAGCAACTGCCTGCGCGAACTCGCGCGCCTCCAGGCCCAGCAGCAGGGCCGCGACGGCCTGGCCGGCGCCCGCGGCTTCCTCGCCGACGCCGGCCGGATCGCCGAGGACGCCCACGCCGCCGAGTACGAGCCCCACGGCCGTTCCCTGGAGACGGCCCTGGCCTACGAACACGGGCGGGTCAACGCCTACGCCGGCGAGTACGAGGACGCACTGGCCCCTCTGGAGCAGGCCCTGGCTCTGCTCGGCGAGCCGCAACCGGAGGACGACCGCGTCGGCGAGTGGGCCGAGTGCGTCCGCCTCGCGGGTGTCGTGGAGGGCATCTACCTGGAACGCCCGGCCCCCGCCCGCACCCGCCTGGACGCGGCGGTCTCCCGTTTGACCGCCTTGGGGCACACCGAGGAGACCGAACCGCTCGTCTCCTTGGCAGCCCGGTTGCACGACGAGGACTGACACGTCGGCCCGGCGCCGGGACGGCAGACAGCCCGCCCCGGAACCGGGTGAACGCACTTGCGGGTTCTCGAATTTTCGAACCCATCGAGCCGGCCGGTGAAGTTCGGCTGCGCCGGTTTCCTAGGGTGTCCGCCGTGGGCGGTGTGATCAACCCTGGGTTCGCGTGTCGACACCCACCGTCCGGTGGGTCGGCCCGTCGTGATCGGACAGCTCCAGCGACATCGGTTTCGCACCCGGCATTACCCCGCCCTACAACCGTCCGCGTACTTCCGACTCGACCAAGACACTAGCGGTTCCCCCTCACCACGATATATATACCTGAAACGGCTACTGCCATACCCACAGCAATCACAGAAATGAAAAGGCAACCAAGCAGGCTTACGGCGCCGGCGATGGCTGCCCAGCCGAATCGCGCCACTTTCTGCGCATCAATATTGTCACCTTCTTCGTGATCATCGACCCATTCTTTATCGATCACAATTACCTCCTACGAAACCTTACAGGCAAAGTGCCAGCGACCGAATCCTGTGCAAGGAGGCATGCGCGACGCGCGACGTGGACCCGGTGGACGGTGCCGTCGCCGACGGGATCGCCGAGTTCCGTCAGGAGGCGCACCGAGCCGGCCAACACAAAAGTCGCCTGCGCCCGATTCCGGCGGAGAGGGACAGCCATGAGGCAGGCCGCACGCTTGCGCCAAACCGGCAGGCTCGCCGCGGGCCGTACTCAGCCGACGGCCCACCCCGTCGCCAAGACCGGTCACAGTCGATGAATGTCTGGTCCGCTACCCTCAGTAGTCATGCTCGGTAGTCCCGCGCACGGTAGAGCGGCGCTGCCCTGTCTCCAGCCGCCCGGCGAGGGGCGCAGCGGACGCGGGTGCGTCCGGAAACGGGGCGGGGGGTCCGACGCGCCGGTCCTCCGTTCGAAGAATCTCCGCACATGCACCACCGTTGATGGTGACGGAATCACCAGCACCGGAAATCGCAGCAGGGTCGCGCCCACGCGTACGCGTCACGGCGCTCTGAGGGGCCGTGTTCGGCCGACCACCCACAGGGAGATCCACTATGGCGACATTGCTGTCCCTCAACGTGGGAATGCCCAAGGACGTCCCCTGGCAGGGAAAGACGGTCCACACCGGGGTGTGGAAATCCCCTGTCCACGGCCCTCGAATGGTGCGGCGGCTGAACGTCGACGGAGACGGCCAGGGCGACCTGGCCGGGCACGGTGGCGAAATACGCGCCGTCCTCGTCTACCAGGTGGAGTCCTACCAGTACTGGAAAGAGCACCTCGGTCGCGACGACCTGACCTTCGGGAGCTTCGGGGAGAACTTCACCGTCGACGGCCTGCCCGACGACCAGGTGTGCATCGGCGACCGGTACCGCATCGGCGGAGCCGAGTTCGAGGTCACCCAGCCGCGCGTCACCTGCTACCGCGTCGGCATGCGCCTGGGCGAACCCACCATGGCCTCCCTCCTCGTCGCCCACCACCGCCCGGGTTTCTACCTGCGGGTGATCACCGAGGGCCGTGTCCAGGCCGGCAACGAGATCACCCTCACCGCCAGGGGCCCGGAGGAGCTCAGCGTCGCCGACATCGACGCACTGCTCTACCTTCCCGACCGCGATCCCGCGAAGCTGCGCAAAGCACTGAACATACCCGCCCTCAGCCCCGGATGGCAGCAGTCCTTCCGCGAACTCGTGGCCTCCCAGAACCCCGGTCAGGAACCGGGATGGCCGGGCGAGCGGGCCGGCTGCCGGCAGCCCGGGGAGGCGCCGGGATGGCCGGGCTTCAGGGCCATGCGCGTCGCCCGCATCGTCCCCGAGACACCCAGCATCGTGTCGGTCTACCTCGACACCACCGACGGTACGCCGCTCCCCGAGGCCCGCGCGGGCCAGTACCTTTCCATCCGCCTCCCCGTGGACGACGCCGCCCCCACGGTGCGCACCTACTCCCTGTCCTCCGCGCCGACGGCCGGCACCTACCGGATCAGCGTGAGGCACGAGCCGCACGGGAAAGCCAGCGGTTACATCCACGACCGGCTTCACCCCGGGGACCTCGTGGACATCGCCAGTCCCCGCGGAACGTTCGTACTCCAAGAAGGCACCCGCCCTGTCGTCCTCGTCTCCGCGGGGATCGGTGCCACCCCGGTGCTCGGCATGCTCCACCAGCTGGCCGCGGTGCGGGACCCACGCCCCGTCTGGTGGGTACACACGGCCCACGACCGCGCCGGCCACGTCTTCGCGGACGAGGCCCACGACCTCCTCGCGCACCTCCCCGACGGCCACGAGCACATCTACTACACCTCCGAATCACCCCGTCCCGAGGAGGACCACATCAGCCGGGGCCGCCCGACCGCCCGATCGCTCGCCGCCCTGGGCATCCCCGCCGACGCCGACGCCTACCTGTGCGGACCGACCACCTTCATGGACGACCTCGGCCGTCTCCTGCGCGAGCGCGGTCTGCGCCCCGAGCGGATCCACACCGAGCAGTTCAGCGCTCTGTCACCCATCAACCCCGGCGTCACACCCACCGCCTCGGTCCGGCCGCACCAGCCACCCGGCCCCACCGGCACCGGCCCTCTCGTCACCTTCGCCCGCAGCGGCATCGCCACCCCGTGGTCCCCCGACCACTCCTCGCTCCTCGACCTCGCTGAAGCCTGCGACATCCCCACCCGCTGGTCCTGCCGCACCGGCGTCTGCCACACCTGCACCACCCCCCTCGTCACCGGCGACGTCACCTACACCACCCCGCCCCTCGAACTACCCGGGCCGCACACCGTCCTCGTCTGCTGCAGCACACCGACCACCGAAGTCGTCCTCGACCTCTAGCCTGTGTCTGTCGAACGAGTGGCGAAACTCGGGTAGCCGAGGGTTGCTGACGGCGTGCGGAAGCCCGGCTGCCCCGGCCCGAGAACCTGAGCGCCCTTCGGAGTGCAAGACCTGTCGTCCGGCCGCCTTGCCGGACGACGCCGAGTCAGTTCCGCGTGCTCGGGGCCATGCTCGGGTCGGGGCCCGCCGGGTTCCAGTCGTTACGCCGGGTCGATACGGGAGACGGTGCCACCCAGGTCGAGCATGTACAGCTCGCCGTTGCCGCCCTGCACGAACGAGATGACCTCGCCGCCGTTGACTCCGAGGTCGTTCACTCCGGTCACCTTGCCGTTCTCGATCTCCAGGGAACGGAGGGTGCCGTCGCAGTAGTCGCTGAACACGTACTGGCCCTTGAGGTCCGGGATCGCCCTGCCTCGGTAGACGTATCCGCCGGTCACCGAGCAGCCCAGGCCGCTGCGGTCGTACTCGTGGATCGGCGGCACGTGGTTCGCGGGCTCCGTGCCGCCCCGGAAGGGATGGTTGCCCTCCATCTGGGACCAGCCGTAGTTCTCGCCGCCCTTGCTGTCTGCCGGGGCCCAGTCGATCTCCTCCCAGTCGCTCTGCCCGACATCACCGATGAGCAGGTCGCCGGTGCCCGCGTCGAAGGAGAACCGCCACGGGTTGCGCAGCCCGTACGCCCAGATCTCGCCCTTCGCGTTCGGGTCGCCCACGAACGGGTTGTCCGACGGGATCGCGTACGGCTTCCCGCCCCGCGGGTCGATCCGCAGGAGCTTGCCGAGCAGCGTGCCGAGGTTCTGCCCGTTGCCGTGCGGGTCGCCTCCCGAACCTCCGTCGCCGAGCGCGATGTACAGGTAGCCGTCGGGGCCGAACTTGATGTCGCCGCCGTTGTGGTTCGAGTAGGGCTGCGTCTGGGTGAGCACGGTGCGCCGCGTGCTCGGCTGGATCTTGCCCTGCCGCACGGCGAACTCGTCCACGGTACTGGTGCCTTCGAGATTCGTGAACGAGATGTAGAAGTGCGCGAACCCCTTGTCGAACGCGATGCCCAGCAGGCCACGTTCGCCGTCCGTGGTGGTCTCGGCGGATATGTCGAGGACCGGCTTGCCGAGACCGTGGGCGCCCAAAACCCTTACGGTGCCCGCGCGTTCGGCCAACCAGACCGTGCCACCGGGACCGGCGGTGCCGGCGGACGGATTCTGGGCCGTGGCCACTTCCGTGAGCGCGACCTTCGCTGCCTGACGCGGGGCGGCGGACTCGTCGGCGGACGCCGTGGTGAAGGCGAGGGAAGCGACGAGGCAGACGGTGCCGACGATCGCTGAGCTTCTGGTGCGAACTTTCACCGTGATCCTCCTGGATGCGGTGAACGGGGAAGGTCACCCGGCTGCTTGGGCAGGTTCAGGGGGTGTTCGCCCGCGCCAGCACGCAACCTGGGTGGGGGATGGTGTGCTACTGGCCACGGATGAGAATACTGGGACAACGGTGCTTGGTATAGACCATGACTCCAGCCATCTCCCTCCGTTCTGCTTTCGGCCGCGCCCGTCGCCCTCGATCCCCGGCGCTTTGCACCGCTGGGCCACCGCGGCGAAAGCCGGTCCGGATACAGTGAGGTCGGTTCGGCCGGATACCTCGTTTGCTCCCGGTCATCACCGGATCCCCCGACAGCGCCCTGGCCGTCGCGCGCCCCCTCCGGTCACACCCCCACACCACCACGTCCCGCGCGTCCCGCCTCCACCGGATCCGGAGGCGGGCCCTCGGCCTGCCACACCCTCACGTTGAGGCTCCCGCCCATTCGGCCCGATGCGCTCGTGCCGGTGGTCGAGGTGCTTCCGACGGAGGGCGGACCTACTTCAGGGCCCGGATCGGGGGATTGACAGTCATCAGGATCGGCGCGACGGTGAAGGCTCTCCTGTGACCCGAGACCGGAGGTCGCTCCTTGGCCGGTTCGCCAGCACCTCGTTCGGACACCGACCTCGTCGAGCGCGTACGCGAGCTCCAGCCGCTCATCCGCTCGCACGCCCTGCGCACGGAGCAGCGACGGCGGGTTGCGGGCGAGGTCGTCGAGGCTCTCACAGGCGCCGGGATCCACCGGATGAACGTTCCGCGCCACTACGGGGGTTACCAGACCTCGTTGCGGACTCAGGTCGACGCGCTGAGCGAGGTCTCCGCCGCGTGTGGGTCGGCCGGGTTCATGGCGTTGATCCAGGCCGGGTGTGCGTTCATCGCGGCCCTGTTCCCCGACGAGGCCCAGGACGAGATGTTCACCGGTCCCGATGTACGGATCGGTGGCACGCTCATCCCGAGCTCGAAAGCCGTTCCGGTGGACGGCGGTTATACGGTGAGCGGAAAGTCACCCTTCGCGACCGGCTGTCAGGACGCCGACTGGCATCTGCTGACCGCACAGGCCGACACCGGGGAAGGCCCGCCGGAGATGCTGTGGCTGGCGATACCCATGACCGATCTCACGGTGCTGGACGACTGGAACGTCTCCGGTCTGGCCGGCAGCGGCAGCAACACCGTCGTCGCCCGGGACGTGCACGTGCCCGCCCGTCGCGTCCTGCCGGTGGGCCCGTTGCTGGCGGGCGCGTTTCCGTCGCTGCGTAACAGCGCCGACCCCTTCTACCAGATGCCGGTGCTGCTGCTGTTCAGCGCCTGGACGGCCGCGAACGCCCTGGGTCTGGCACGGGCGGCGCTGACGGAGTTCAGGGAGCGCATCCACCAGCGGGGCATCACGTACACCTTCTACGAGAGCCAGCACGAGGCCCCCGTGACACATCTCCAGTTCGCCGAGGCCGAGCTGAAGGTCTCCTCCGCAGAACTGCTCGCCGCCGACTTCGTGGGACTGATGGAAGCCAGGGTGGCCGACGCGGAGCCGTACACGACGCAGGAACGAGCCCGGATCAGGGCCCAGTGCGGGTATCTGACGCGGTTGTGCAAGGAGGCCGCCGACCTGATCGGGTCAGCTTCGGGTGCCTCGTCCCTGCACCGGGAGGTGCCGATCCAGCGGATCGTGCGGGACCTCAACGCCCTGAGCCTGCACTCCTTCGTCAACCCCACCGCCAACCTGGAGCTGTACGGCAGGGTGCTGTCGGGGCTGGACGCCAGGACACCGTTCCTCTAGTTGTGCTTCAGGGGGACGGGATACGGCCAGGACCTGGAACGGGATCCGGCCTGAGTACATTGGTCGCGGTGCGGCGGCTGCCGCCCCGGAAGACACCTCCTTGAGAGGTTCGCCGGGACTTCCCGTAGACGCTGGTTGCCGACGTCCTCGGCGCAGAACGGTGCGCGGTCCCGGCGCACGACCTCGACCGGGTTCCGAACCTGCCGGACTCAACGGCTGAACGGGGTCGCTTTTCTCCCGACGACGGCGGCGCCGCGTAGCAGAGCGGCGCCGTCGCCGTCGGCGCAAGCGGCGAGTCCGTCCCGGTGGGGCGTCGGTGGTGGGACGATGGCCTCCTTCGTCCAGTTTGCCAGGAGGGGACATGCCGACTGACGTCCGTGCGCGGCTCGCCGAGTTGGGGCTGGCACTGCCCGAGGTGAGTGCCCCCAAAGGCGCCTACGTGCCTGCCGTGCGCAGCGGCAGACACATCTTCGTCGCCGGCCAGATTCCGCTCACCGGTGGAAAGCTGACGGCGACCGGGCGGGTCGGTGCGGAGGTGTCGCCGGAACGGGCACGAGAGCTGAGCAGGCAGTGCGCGCTGGCGGCGCTGGCCGCCGCGGGCTCGGTCGCCCCGCTGGAGGCGGTGGTCCGGGCGGTGAAGGTGGTCGGGTACGTGGCCTCGGCGCGCGGTTTCCTCGGGCAGGCCACGGTGGTGGACGGGGCCGGTGAACTGCTCGCCCAGGTGTTCGGGGCGGCGGGCCGCCCGGTGGGCAGTGCGGTCGGTATGGACGTCCTGCCGCTGGATGCGCCGGTGGAGATCGAGGTCGTGCTGGAGGTCGATGAGGGGAGTGGACGGTAGCGGTCCGTCTCCGGTCAGGCGATGGGGACGGCCGTGCCGGTCACTTCGATGCCGCCGGTCGGGTCCGCCGGGATGCCCACCGTGAGCAGACTCGGCCGGCCCATGTCGACGCCCTGGTGGATGGTCAGTACGGCGGGCGGGTCGACGAGACCCAGGCCGCGGAGGTATCCGCCGAGGGCCGCCGCCGCGGCGCCGGTGGCCGGGTCCTCGACGACGCCACCGGGCGGGAAGGGGTTGCGGGCGTGGAACACGGTGTCCGTCTCGCGGTGCACCAGGGCGACGGTGGCCCAGTCCCGGCGGGCCATGAGGGCGCCGAGCGCGGACATGTCGTAGTCGAGGTCGGCGAGGCGCGCGCGGTCGGCCGCCGCGATGACCGGGTGCCAGGCGCCCGCGTAGGCGGCGCGCGGCGGCAGGGCCGGGGCGAGGTCGGTCGCGGACCAGCGCAGCGCGTCCAGCAGTTCGGCAAGATCGGAGTCGGTGATCTCCGCGGTTCGTGGTTCGACGCTCACCAGGGTGGCCACCAGGGAGCCGTCGGGGCGGGCCGAGGTGGTCACCGGGACCGGTCCGGCCATGGTGTGCAGCAGCAGGTCGCCGACGCCGTGCCGGTCAGCGTGGGCGACGGCGGTGGCGATGGTGGCATGGCCGCAGAAGGACACTTCGGCCTTCGGGCTGAAGTAGCGGACGTCGAGCGTGCCGTCCGGGCGGGGGGTGGCGAAGGCCGTCTCCGAGTACCCGACCTCCGCAGCGACGGCGCCCATCGTCGCCTCGTCCATGCCCGAGGCGTCCAGTACCACGCCCGCCGGGTTGCCGCCGGCCGGATCGAGACTGAAGGCCACATACCGCAAGATGTCCATTGACACAACGTATCGACTCGGTCACTGAGACGTCAAAAACCGTGGGCAGTTGACGACACGTCAAGTCCACTCGTTCGAAGGCGCGGTGCTCACGCCCAGGTCAGCAGGCGGCCCGAGGAAGTGAGTCCCACCGCGAAACCCAGGGCGATCCTGCGGCCGCCCCGGCTGGGCCGCACCGCGTGGAACCAGCGCGGGTCGATCAGCAGGGCCTCGCCGACCCGCGGGGAGATCTCCAGGGACTCGGTACCACGGACGACCGTCTCGTCGTACCCGTAGGAGGCGGGCCGCCTGTGGGCCTCGTCCTCGGGACGCCATCGGTGCCGCCACAGGACCGTCTCGCCACCCGACGGCGGCACGGCCAGGTAGAGATTGAAAGCGAACTGGCCGATCAGGGGCGTGTCCAGCAGCTCGCCGGCGTACTCGCGCAGCGCGTCGTCGAAGTGGACCAGGAAGCCCTGGTTGGGTTCCCGGGCGACGCCGTCGCCCAGTTCGCGTCCGCCCCTGCGGCCGACCTCCACGCCACCGGGCCAGTCGGCACCGAGCCCCTCCCGGCAGACCAGGAACGGGTCGAAGGACAGGCCGAGCCCCTTCCAGGCCGCACGATGCCCCTCCAGGGCCTTCCAGTAGGCGTCGGCGACCCCGCCGTCCGCCATGTGGTCGCTGACGCCCACGCCGAACCGCATGACCTGCGGCTGCACACGGGTGCTGCCGTAGGAGTCGAAGGCCCGCTCCTCCAGGGCGCTGAGCACTTCTTCGCACCGCTCGCGCGGGAGGAAGCCAGGCACCCGGATCGCCGCGTGCCGTCCTGCGGCGAGGCCGGCGAGCAGATCGTGGGTGAAGGCGGACGCGGTGGCGACACGGAAAAAGGGGTCGTGCGACGGTGTCGCCGCCAAGCCCTGGACGGAGTTCCCTGATGCCATTCGTGAGCCCCCTGGCACGTGTGGACGACGGTGGCGAGACCGCGACGCCTATCCCGGATGCGCTCCGCTGGTGGAACGGAACGCGGTCTTCGCGTCGAATTCGAGTGCCTGGCGCCCGGTCTCCAGCGCCTCCATCGCGATGCGCCGTCCGAACTCCGCCTGCATCTCCTCCAGCTCGCTGCCCGGCGGGCCCCATGTCAGGGCCTGCTCGTCGTCGGTGTCAGGGGGAAGAGAAGTCATCGACGGACCTCCGCGCGCTTCGGTAGGGGACGCGTCACACAGGGTGAGGCACTGTCAGGCTACGCGCAAGCCCGCCACCCCGAAGGAAAATCGACCCAACTCCCTTGCGAGAAACGGGTTTCAGGTCGGCATCTCCCGCACAGCCGTCTCCAGCAGCCCCCGGGCCTGCACTGACAGAGGGTGTTCGGTGTTCACCACCCGGTCCAGATCGTGCACCAGGGTGCGCAGTTCGTTCACCGCTTCGGGGGTACGACCGCGTATTCCCAGGAGTACGAGGACGAAGGTGAAGCGCAGTCGCATCACGAGGTTGGAGTCCACCGGCTGGGAGGCGTCCCGCAGGGCCTCGCGGATGACCTGCTCCGCCTCGTCCGCGCGGTCCTGGCCCAGCAGCGCGTGGGTCAGGGTCTCCTGCACGCGGAGGGTCTCGGGGGTGGCGGGCGGCCAGTGGTTGCGACGGCTGATGCTGAGGATCTTCCGCGCCTCCGTCTCGGCCTCCTGGTGGGATCCGAGAGCCACCATCGTGCGGGCCAGGGTGTGGCGCACCACGAGGGTGTCGTAGTGCTCGGGGCCGCGCACCTCGTTCTCCGCCTCGACGATGGAGCGCAGCATGACCTCGGCCTCGCGCTCCCGGCCTGACTGCTCGTTGATGGTGCGGGCGAGCTTGTGCCGACTGGCCAGGGTGTCGGCGTGGTCCTCGCCGAGGATCCGGGTCCGCGCCCGCACCACCAGGGCCAGCACTTCCTCGGCCTGGGGCAACTGCTCCCGGTCGAGATGGATGCGCCCCTGCTCGTGGCGCAGGCCGAGGATCTCGCGGTCGTCGCTGTCGAAGCCGTAGCAGGTGCAGCGTTCGACGAGCGGGACGACGAGGTCGTAGGCGGGGCCGAGCAGTCCGGTGGCGATGAGGTAGCGCGCGGTCAGCCGGGCCAGTTCCAGGGCCTCGGTGCGCACGGTGCGGTCGGATAGCTTGAGGTCGCCGAGCAGGCATGCCCGGGACACCTCAAGGGCGTGCGGGCTGAGCGCCTCCCACAGGGGCCAGTTGGCGGGGTGGTCGGGGTTGCAGTGCAGGGTGACGGACCGGAGCATGCGTACGGCCAGGCCGTAGTGGTCGGCCGGGCGCCGCTGCACCTCCTCGTCCTCGCGCAGGACGCCGTGCACGACGGGGTGCAGTGTCAGCAGGCCGGCCAGTCTGCGGTCGGTGACACCGTCGCGTTCGTAGGCGTCGACCAGGCCCAGTTCCTCCAGGCCGGCCAGGGCCGCGCTGATGCTCGCGGGGGTGGCACCGGGGAAGAGCGGGGACTGGGCGAGCACGGTGTCGGTGAGCAGGCAGCGGTAGGGGACGGGGGCGATGCTGAGGCAGGCGAGGACCTTCAGCAGGGCGGGGGCCTGCGGAAGCTCGTGCTGGGTGAGCAGGTCCAGGCCGATCCCGCAGACCTTCTCCACGATCTCCTTGCCGAGGAGTTCGCTCAGGTGCGGTCCGTCCTGGTCGGCGACGGCGTCATCGCGCGGGGCGACGGTACGGCGGAACGCCTCGAAGTCCCTGATGTCACTGTCCAGGGAGACCTTGCTCTGATGGACGGTCTTGATCACGTCAGCGGCCTGGCGAAGGGCGAGCGGCAACCCGCCGAGCTGCCGCGACAGCTTTCGTGCCTCCTCGTTGGTGCCACCGAGGCCGCCCGTGCGCTCCAGCAGCATGGAGGCGCCGTCGTCCTCGTCGAGCGGCAGCACCTGGTGGATGTACGCGGCGTCGCCCCAGGCGGACCTGCTGCGCACCCGGCTGGTGACGATCACGGTGCCCTGCGCGTTGCGCGGGATGCGCAGCCAACTGGTCCCGCCGACGACGGGACCGTCACGGGGGCCCAGCCGCTCGGGGTCGTCGGCGTTGTCGAAGACCAGCAGCCAGGGATCGGGGCAGGCGTCCAGGAGGGTCCAGACCAGGTCCATGGCCGTGCCCACGAGCCAGGCCCGTTCCACGGTGATCGACGGGGCGCCGAGATCGCGGGCGATCATGCGCATCCGGAGGTTGAGTTCGGGCGCGGACACCCACCAGACGCGGTGCCCGGCGCGCCGCGCACGGTCGGCCGCCTCCAGGGCGATGCGGCTCTTGCCCGACCCGCCCAGGCCCGCCACGACGTGGACGTTCCTGCGGGCCTGTCCGGACAGGAGGTGAGCCACCAGCCTGCGCCGGTCCTCACCCTTCAACTGGCCGTCCTCCAGTTGCGCGTACGGCGGCAGCGGGAAAGGGGCGAGATCCGGGTCCTCGACCGCCGTGGTGTCGGTTCCGCCCGGCGCGCCGTCGGCGGGGATGCCGGGCCGGGGGACGGCGAGGGGACGGGCGTCCGCCGGCGCGGGGAGCGCGTCCTCCGGCTCGGGGACGTCCCGTCCGGCCTCCAGTACGGCCGCGCGGACGGCGAGGTAGGAGGCGGAGGTACGGTCGGCGGGCTGGACGATGGAGAAGTGGTCCGCGGTGATCACCCCGCCCTTGGGGAAGACACCGCGGGCTACGACGGGCGGCACGATCTCGTCGGAGGTCCCGCCGTAGGCCCGCACGGGTATGGGGCACTCCTGGTCGCTGTGGCCTCTGGCGTGCACGACCGCGCTGAGGACGGTTCGCTGAGCCTCCGTCACTGCCCGGTCGAACGGCCTGAGCTGCTGCTCCTGCGGGTTGCGCCAGATCTTGAGCCACTTGCGGACGGTGAGGAAGAAGCCCGAACCGGTATTGGGGCAGGCGAACATGGTGAAGTTCTTGACACGGGCCAGGTCGGCGCCCTCGCCGTGCCACAGCTTGCGAGCCAGGAAGCGCTGGACGACCAGGCCGCCCTGGCTGTGGGTGACGAGCACGATCCGCTCGGCGTCCGGGAGCCGGGTCTCCAGGAAGGTCCCGAGCTGGTCGGCGATGTCGTCGGTCTCGGCGACCCGGCGGTCCGGACGGAGCCGGACGAGCGGGGAGTCGTACTCGAAGGGGTGGACGTCGACCCGGTCGGCCAGTTCGGGATCGGTACGGATGAGCGCGGCGAACGTGTCCCACACCTTCGCGGAGGAGAACAGACCGTGCACGAGCACGAGGTGGACGCGCATCGATGCCATCACGAACCTCCGCGGTCGGAAGGAGTGTTGCGGCAGAAGGAATTCGATCGGAGGCGAAGGAGCAGCCTGTTCAATGATGCACGAGGCGCCCGTGAGGTCCCTAGACCCGTACTTCGCGGGCCGGTGATCCGTATGGAGAGACCTGACCGGGGACGACGGGGCCGGGGGCGGCGTTGGCCGGGTGCGTCGATGGCTTCCGGGTCCCCGCGGCCACGGTCCGAGGGGCAACTCCTGAAGCGTGGTGACGTCCGTGGCGGAGCAGTGCCCGGATGCTGTGCTTGTTGCTGCGGAGTTCCTGCGCCCGCTCGATCGAGGTGGCCGGCATCGTCGACGACCTGTGCCGGCCCACCGCGAGCCCGCACCTGACGCCTGGCCAGTCATCGAGGCTCTGATCGCGGACGGTCCACCTCGCCGATGCCGCTGTTCCGGGTCGGCGGCTGGGGCCCGTCTCGTCCGTGGGTGCTCGCGATCGAGCCGACCTGCCGGTCAACAGGTACGCGCACGGCCCGCGTGGGTCAGCGGTTCCTCCGTTGTTCCTCGGGTCGCAGCCGGCGTCGGTCCGCGGCATGTCGCGTACTACGCACTGCCGCGTTCGTGGACCTGGGCCACTGCCGGCCGGCCGTGGCGCGGAAGTCGGCGGTCATGCTGTGCGGGTACGTGCTGTGACCGCGGTCCGAGTCAGCGTGTACAGGTTCGAGGAGTCCGGGTCGCCGATGTACACGTACATCGTCGGGCGGTCCGGCGTTCCCCCCACGTTCCAGTCCGCCATGCTGCATCCGTCGAACGACAGCGTGATCGCCTGGGCCCACGGGCTGTCGCCGGCGTCGTACTTCCAACTGCCCGCAGCGGTGCAGTCGCGCACCACGTCATTGAAGTCGTCATCAAGGGAATAGGTGTTGAGACCTGTCGCGGTGACCGTGCCGTCCGGGGCGAAGACGAGCGTGCCGCCCTGCCCGTCGGTCCATGTGCCGACGATCCGTTCCCCACTCAGCCGCGGTGGCCGGTACTCCTCGACCAGGCCGCTGTACACGGCAATGCCGCCAAGGAGCACGGTCGTGACGACGGCGAGCGTCCCGTACAGCGCGATCCGGCCGAACATCGCACCACCCGTGACAGTCCGCCGGTCCGGCAGGAGGAGCCTGCGGGCCACCAGCGCTGGTGCGCTCAGTGCCGCCGTACCCATCAGCCACCCCCACACGCCCGGCAGCAGATCTGGTCTCCCTCCCGAGGCTACGTACCACGCGGCGAGCGGCGCGGTCACGGCAACGGCCGCCACCGACGGAACCCACCACCAGACCTCGCGTTCCGAGAACCTGCGTCCCAGCCACCCGGCCAGCGCGAGGACCGGCATCACGAGACCCATCGACACCACGAGGCTGACCATCGCTCCGGCCACCGCGACGAACGGCAGAAACAGCACCGCCATCGAGGAGTGGCCGCCCGGGTTCTCCTGAGCCAGCCCCAGAAAGAAACGGACGATCATGCCGATCACGGCCTCGACGCCCAGCATCGACGTGGAGGCGAGCAACACCGCGCCGAACCGGTCGCGCACCCCTGACAACGGCCGTCTCCCCGCCCACGTACTCATGGCGCACCCCTCCCGGCCGGACCCCACGGCGGGCCGCATGGTACGCCGCGGCGACCGGGCGGACGGTCACCGGGGCGGCGGGCGGGCCGCCGGCGGGGGAGGACGTGTTGGATGCTGAGGGCCGATTGCCACAAGCCTTGGGCTCCGTCGGCCGACCACAGCCGGTGGATCGCGGCCTCGGCCAATGAGACTGCGGTCAAAGCCGAATCCCCAGCGAGATCCATCCTGCCGAGGCCGAGGCCGAGGCCGAGTGCGAGCTGAGAAGCTCGTGGGGCCGGTCTCTCAAGATTGGGAGACCGGCACCTGGGTGTTTCCAGCCAGCTCAGAAGGTGTCTGGCCTGTTGTTTGCGGAGGGGTTGCTGGTTCAGCGGATGTGGACCGTTGCCACCTCAGAGGTGTGCAGGCGTACGGGGTGGTTGTCGTGCTTGCTGGTCAGTCCGTACAGCACCGCCCGGAATTCCAGGTTGCCGCGGCGCGCGGCGGTGCCCCGTGCGGTGACCCGCGCGTCGCCCTGGGCCGGGGTGCTGCAGTTTTCCTGGTGCCACCCCTCGCCGTAGCCGTTCTCCTCCAGGCACAGCTGATGCAGGTAGCCGGCGCTGTCGTCGTCGCCCTGCGCCTTGATCGTGATGGTCTGGCCGGCATGTGCCGTGCGCGGAGCCGTGATGTCGACAGAGCCCTTGGCGAACGCCGGCACGGCGGCCAGAGTCACTGCGGCCAGACCCAGCGCGCCGATCACCGCCACACGGCTGCCCCGTGCCTTCAGCCCGGCCTTCTTCGTCCTGGTCATGGACTTCCCTCTCGTGGGCCTCTCCGCCTGGTGAGACCCGTCCCCTTTGGTGAAGGCGCCCGGTGCGCCTTGCTGATCTTCTAGATGGGCTGGTTTTTGCGCCCGTTGCGCTTCGCTCGGCGTTGTTACGGATCCACGACAAAACCCGTGCGTCATGCCTGATTTCCCTCAACGGTCACCAAATCGCTTCTCGGGAGCGGCACGTGCTGGCCTGCGCGGTCCGAAGAGGGGTACGGACACCGGTCGGGGAGCGAGCTGCATACGCGCTGTTGGACTGGCAGGCCACCAGCCGGACTGGTCCGCCGAAGGGCAAGGTGGTGCGGTCGCCGTCCGAACTGCGCGAGTGATGGCGGAAGTCGGTGATCCGGGCGTTCGGGCCTTGTCCCCGAAGAGTGGGCACCTGTTCGTGTCGTTGTACGAAAGGTGTGATGGTAGCTGGCTGCTGCTCGTAGATGATCGGCGCCCGCTGCCCGAGGCCCTGAGTGCCGTCTGCGGGTGTTGCAGCGGCCGGCTCGGCGGAACACGGGCCGGGGCAAAGGCATCGTCGCGACGACGGCGTTCTTGAAGCTGGGCCGGCTGGCCGGTGGGTCTGCGATCGAGCCAGCCGCCGTCACTGGGCCGTACCGGCCAACAGCCATCGACGCACGTGTACTTCCAGCAGCACTCGCCTGCTTCCGGGGCGTGTGGGAGCGGATACATCCCACCCGTATTTCTGCTCGAAAGCGGTCACAACCTCGTGAGGGAACCCCTCATGAATCAGCGCTACGCGTCCTTCGGCGACGACCGGGAACCGGCCATCCTCCAAGGCCAGGGACACGCGGGAATTCTTGCCGATGTTTCTGACCTTGACGGAGTTGTGATCCGAACCGATCCACCACCGGGAGTTCCGGTAGACGAACCAGACGGGAGTGACGTGAGCAGAGCCATCCGGACGCACAGTGCACAGCCAGACGTTCCTTTCCTCGGCCAAGCGTTGACTGACGGCTGGTCCTGGCTCGTTCACGAGATCACTCACTTCACCATCGAACCAGCAGGCGCATTGGATCGCATCGGTCAGCGCGTCGGACCATCGGCCTAGGTCTCGCTTTTCGAAACAAAGGGGGTATGGGCGCCGGCGAATTCAGCTTCTACACCGAGGCCGCACGATGGACGGTGAACGAGGTCGGTACCCAGTCGACCGGCTACTGCCCGGGGTTGTCTCATAGTTGGCTGCCGCCGCGGAAGACCCAGACGGGCCTTGATCTCGTCCACCACAGCCCAGACTGCCACCAGCCCGGCCGACCGGCTTCGGGACTCGGCTGACCGGTCATGTCCAGTAAGTGTTGAGCCTGTCAAGGATCTGATGAGTCAGAATGTCAACTGAGTCCCGAGACCTCACACGCCATGCATGCCTACCTTCGCCGGCGCAACGCCAACGCGCATCACCCACGCCTGTACGCCGCGGGAACGTGAGGAACGCGCGCGCATCCGCAGAGAGAAGGGCATCCACTGGGGCGGACGCCCTGTTGCCGGGGCGGGTTGTAGTCGCTGGTGAGCCGCTGCCCGGCGTGTCAGAAGGGCAGGCCCCGGAGGTCCACGCTGACGGTGGGCTGGGGCAGGTCGGCCAGGTCGTACGTCATGGTGCTCAGCGGGCAGAGTCGGGGGCCGGCGGGCTGTCGGAAGGTGACCGGCACAAGCATGTGGCGCCATCCGAGCTGTGTGTGGAGCGGGACCAGTTCCGGGCGGCAGAGCAAGATCACTGTTTCGGCCCCGGTTTCCCGTGCGTGTTCGATCGCGACGCTGATCATGGTTCTGGCGATGCCCTGGCTCCGATGGGCTGGGTGCACCAGCACGTCGCCCAGCCCGGCGACACGACGCGGTGCCCCGTCGAATGCCATCTCCCGTAGCAGCAACCCCGTGGAAGCCACCAGTCGGCTGCCACGGAAAGCCGTGAGCGTGTGTTCCTTGTCCGACCAGACCAGACCGAGCCCGTTGATCCCGAAGGGGTCGTCGGGTCGGCCATCGCAGAGTGCGGCGGTGTCCTTTCGGTCGCCGGGGCCAGGCGCGTAGTGCAGTCGGAGTTCTGAATCACCACCCTGCATCGCGGGCGCTTCCGCGGTCGTGTACGCAGCGGGGTCGAACCGATACCGCACACAGTGCAGGCCGCTGGACTGCACGGTCCCGGCCTCCTGGGCACCCAGACGGCGCAGCACCGCGATCGAGGCCATGTTGCCAGGCAGAACGAACGCGAAGACGGCCGGGAGCCTGAGCCGGCGAAACGCCAGGTCCAGACAGGCACGGCCTGCCTCTGCCGCGATGCCGCGGCCCTGCGCCCGAGGATGGATGGCGAAGCCGAGGTCGACCCCGTATCTGGCCCGATTGCGCAGTCCCACGCGTCCGAGGAAGGCATGGCTGGTCGCGTCCCTGACCGCGAAGTCGCCGTAGCCGTTCCTGGCCCAATGCGCGACGTGATCGTCACACATGGCCTCGGCCGCGGACCGGCTGTCCGCCCGGCCGGTCGCCAGCCACCGCATCACACTGTCCTGACTGACCACGGCCTTGAACAGATCGTTGCTGTCCTCGCGGCGGATCGGCTCCATCACCAGCCGCTGAGTACGCAAAACAGGTCCATGTAACTGAGCCACTCTGCCACTCCCCTCAACCAACGGGAGGGAAGCATACGTGCAGCTTCTGCAACTCCTTTGGAGCGATCTGGCCCCCGGTGGACCTCCGCAGGCCGTATCGGCCCGGCCGTGAGCAGATTCGCCGCCGAGACAGGCAGCCGCCGGCCGTGCGGGACCGAGCCGAGCGCGGCAACCGCGGACTGCACCAGCACTGGGCACGGCTGGCGGCGCGTGGCAAGCGGCCCATCGTGACTGCGGTGGCCGTGCCTGCGAGCCGGCAGGTTGGTGCTGAAGTCTGGCCATGGTGGACAACGCCCGCTGGCCCTGGTCCGGACTCTACAACGACCCCGATTCAAATACCGGTATAGTATTGCCGGTATAGTTATTGGTTGCGTGAGAAGGGCGCTGCATGATCGAGATCCTGAACCCCACCCGGCTGACCCGAGCAAAAGACACCGGCGCCCTGGTTGCAGACATCCTGCAGACGATGAAGGGCCGTAGCACGGTCGGCACGAACCTCCTGGACATCGACCGGTGGACCAAGACAATGATCGCCGAGGCGGGAGCGTCGTCCTGCTACGTCGACTATGCGCCATCCTTCGGACGCGGCCCGTTCGGCCACTACATCTGCACGGCCGTCAACGACGCCGTGCTCCACGGACGGCCGTACGACTACACGCTCGCCGACGGCGATCTGCTCACACTCGACCTTGCGGTCTCCCGACGCGGTGTCGCTGCAGACGCCGCCATCAGCTTCATCGTGGGCGACGCGCAGCCCCCGGAGAGCGTCGCGATGATCAGTGCGACCGAACGCGCACTGGCCGCAGGGATCGCCGCCGCCGGCCCCGGAGCGCGCATCGGTGACATCTCCCATGCCATCGGTACCGTCCTCAGCCAGGCTGGATACGCGATCAACACCGAATTCGGAGGGCATGGCATCGGATCAACGATGCATCAGGACCCGCACATTGCGAACACCGGACGGCCCGGCCGTGGATACAAACTGCGCCCCGGGCTGCTGCTGGCACTGGAGCCATGGGTCATGGCGGACACTGCCAAATTGGTCACTGACGCCGACGGGTGGACGCTCCGAAGCGCGACAGGCTGCCGGACGGCACACAGTGAACACACGATCGCCATCACCGAAGACGGGGCCGAAATCCTCACGTTGTCGAAGCCATCGCAGCCATAAGATCGAGCCCCCTGGTCCTCATCCAGTTGCGGTGACCATCTACAGCATCGAAGCGGCCTGTATCACTTGCGCTCCGATGTTGTGCAGGGCCTTCCATAAAACTGGCGGAAACCTATGGGGCGTGGGCGAGACCCACGTTTGTGGCACCACTGCTTGCTCCGTCGTCGCCGCTCACCGGCGTTATACCGGCCGGACCGAGGTCGCCGACTACCCCGTCGACCTCTCCGGCGGAACTCTGCAGGGATCTGTCACAGCCGACGGCGCCATGGCACTGACCGGCCACACCGCTATTGCGGCCTTGAACGCTCTCCGTCTCCCTGCACCGTCCGGCGCGCGGCTGTGGCCGCCGGGCCGGCCCTCGCTCCGGGCTCGCCGCGCGCTGTCGGCGTGCGGGGCGATCAGCTCCAGCACCCGCTCGTCACGGTCCTGGCCGTCGGTGATCTCCACCAGCACCGACAGGATCCGCGATCCTCGATGTGCGGGACGAGCAGGTCGACGGCTTCGTCGGCGTACCCTGCCTTGGCGAGCAGCTCGGCGAAGTCGCGGCATTCGGTCTTCGACGAGCGGTCTGCTTCGTTCGGACGGACCAGATCCAGGGCCTTTTCCGTCCGGGCCGTGCCTTGGGGCGGTCAGTTGCACTCGATTGGTCTCACAGCTGCGGTGGGACCGACCGGCCGAGAAGCGCGGCAAGGCGATCAACGGCTGGAGCGGCCTCCTCGACGGGTCGCGGATCGGCGAATCGTCCGGTTCGGGACCGAGTGGAGAGTGGGATCTGAGTGAGCCTCAGGTCCCACTCGGCAAGGTCTGCGAGTAGCAGGGCGGGGATTTGGGTGGCCTGGGCAAGGTCACCTTCGTGAACGAGCAGACCAAAATCAGCGACGACGGACCCACCGCACTTGCGAGCACACCTGCAGAACACGCCGTGGTTTTCCGGTGAAAATCCCTCAGTCACGCTGAACCCACAGCCCACGGTCCGGCAGAGATGCTGTCACCGATCCTGCTGGCTTATTCGGTCTGTGTGAGCAGTTGAGGTGCAGAAAGTGCCGCTGAGATTGATCTTGTCGAAGTTCGGCTGGTCGATCGCGAACTGTCAGATGGGTCAGCGTTTGATGCGTCCGCGGATGGCGAGGGCAGCGAGGGCGAGGAGGGTGGGTTCGAGGAGGCGAGAGGTCATCTCGATGTAGGCGCCGGGGGTGGTGAGGTTTTGGCCGGAAGAACGGAAGACCACCGAGTTCACAGCAACGCGGACCGCGTTCTCTGCGCGGGCCCATGTCATGCGCTTTGACCATCCGCCGTCCAGGGCGGGGTCGGGGGTGCTGGTGTTGAGGCTGATCTTGCTGCCGTTGAGTGTTCCAGTTGTGGCGGGGTCAGGGTCATGGATGGGCAGGCCGAAGCCTATGAGGAGCAGCACGGTCAGCGACATCGTGGCAAGCAGCCAGGTGAAGGCGCGGGAGGCACGCAGTCCGTAGCCGGACAGTAGCCAGTAGGCCCACAGCAGGCGGCCTTCATTCTTCGGGGTGCCGGTGTGATCGTGGCGGCGCATCTCGCATTCTCCGTAGTAGAAGTCGGCGGCGCCGGGTTCGTTCTTGCCGTCCTCGAAGGCTTTGCGGAGCTGCCGATAGAGGACGGCAATGTTCTCGGGGGCTGGGGTGAGGGGGCCGGGGTGGTGGGAGCCGGGACGCCACTGGCGGAGCGAGAGGGGCTGGCCTGAGGGTGGTTCGGGCTGATCGGCCCTCTGTGCGCGCCAGTGGTGTTCCTCGGCCAGGGTGCGTCGGCGGGTCCACCGTGTCAGGCGCATCCCGCGGCGGTGCCAGCCGGTGGGCGTGGACGCGAAGGTGATGCGGCCTTCCAGACGGAGTTGGTCGAGGTGAAAGGCCCCGGAGAAGAGGCAGTCGGTGAGGTCGGTATCGCTTAGGACCAGATGGGCGGCGTCCACGCCCTGCACCGAGGCCACCCGAACTCGGCCGTGCTCGCTCGACAGCAAGGTCTCCTCCAAGGTGCCCTCGTGACTGGTAAAGGGGGCTGGGTGGGCGATGACCGCTACGGGCGCCGACAGCACCGCATGCCCGAGATCTGCCGTCGCGTGGCGCAGCCGCACCGTCGCCGTCGATTCCCACCGAGTCCGCTCGCAGCGCACCCCACGTGCCGCGATCTCCAGCGTCACTGGCGCCTCGAACACAGCACCGGACATATCCACCACTCCAGCGCACACGAGTGGTCCTAATAGGGGAGCAGCCGCGAACCGCGCCCGCCTGAACGTGGCGTCGTCGGCGAACTGTACACCGTCGAACTCAGCATCGCGGGAAAACTGCGCTTGAAGGAATCCGGCGCTGCCGAAGAACCGTGCACAGCCGAAACTGGCGGCGCCGGAGAACTGCGCTCCGGCAAACTCGGCGCGGTCAGAGAACTGGGCTCTCTCGAACTGGGCGGGGCCGGAAAACTGCGCCCCGGGGAACCAGGCGAAGGTGGAGAATTGCGCCCCGTTGAACTCGGCGAAGGTGGAGAATTGCGCCCCGTCGAAGTTGGCTCTGCCGGAGAACTGTGCCCCACCGAACTTGGCAGTACCCAGCCGGGGTTTTCCGGTGGTGGGGTCGTGGCGCGCGGTCAGGAGCCGGGCCAGCAGGTCTTCGTCGAAAGGGGTGCCGCGGTGGTCGATGTCGGCGCCAGGTGCCAGTTCAGCCAAGTAGGCGTCACAGTCTGCGTCGGGCAGATGAGCAAGACACGCGGTATGGCCGGGTAGGCGAATGCCGTAGCAGCCGACGGGATCGGCGGTGGGGTCCGCGCTGAGTGCGCAGTACGACCGTCGGCAGCCGGGTCCTGGTCATCGGCATCGTCGCAGGACTTGCTGATGTGGATCTTGTAGCCGGTCCACCAGGAACCCTGTTTGAGGCCGTAGCGGGCGTCGGTGTCGTACGGAGAGGCCAGCCGCAGTCTGCCGGGCGGGAGGTCTTTACTCTCCCGCCGCTTCACCTCCGCCCCGGCCTCGGACACGGTGCGGTGGTAGTTCTGCACCCACATCGTGCGCAGGACCTGCACCGCTGGGAGTTCGCGCAGCCAGGCCGGAGCATCAGGGGCGTGCACCGCCTCCAGCAGCATGAACCCGTCCCGGCCGTAGACCAGGGCCATCTCCTCGCGCTTGCTCGTGGAAGCCGGCGGATGCCAGGAGTGAGTCCGCGGGCCGTAGCGTTCGGCCCATTCCCGAACGGGCACCGCCTGGGGCAGCCAGTTCGGGGCCGCGCAGGCCAGCGCCTCCAGCGCGGCCCGCAGTGTTTCCCCCGCCGGCTCCAGCCTGTTCAGATCACGTACCGCCGCCAGCACGCGGGTGGAGTCGGTGCGCTGCTTGCCTCCCGCCTTCACCAGACCCCGGTCCTTGAGGGCGGTCAGCAGCAGGTCGAGCACCTTCTCCTCCATCCCGTGCTCGACCAGTCGCGTGCGGAACTCGGACAACACCGAGGCGTCGAACCCGGGATCATCCTGCGCGGTCAGCTCGGGCACCTTCGGCCACGGCCTCGGCCGCATCGACATTCCACACCCCACTCGCGACCGGAACGCCAAGACGGCCGCTGCTGCCCCGACCAACGAGCCACCACACCCGCCGGGCACGGAATAAGCCAGCAGGATCGTCACCAGCCGCAAACGACAGGAGCCATGGGCCGGGCGGGAGCAGGCCAGGAGCATGGGGACGGAGGTGGTGCCCTCGGCGCCGTGTGCGAGTGCGGAGTGCCTCAGCCGGGTGGAAGGTCAAGCAGTTCGGGTCCTTGATGGCCTCGGGAGCAGCGAGCGGGTTGGCCGGCAGCCGGGTGGGCTCCAACAGGGCCGGAAAACAGGGACGCGGCGGGCTGCCCTGCCATGTGATGATCCTGCCGGTGCGCCGGTGCCGCCGGCGCGTCAGTCGCGTTACCACACCCTTGGGGGTAGCAATGAGATTGTTTTCTGCTGGACGTCCCGTACGCCTCAGACCCGTTGCCGCCGTGGCGGCGGTGGCCGGCCTGCTGACTGTCGGCCTCGCTGCGCCTGCGTTCGCTGACGAAGACCCGCCGCAGACCGACCAGTTGTGGATCAACGAGCCGTACGAGCAGACGCTTCCGCTCGGCACCGACGGCGGTGCGCCACAGTCCCGCACACTCGGCGTCGGCATCTACCACGACAACGAGAACTTCACGGTGACCGACGGCAGGCTCACCATTAACGTCTCGGACCTCACCGGGGTCGCCGAGGTGACCTGGCCCGACAACTGCACGCCGAGCGGCACGAGTGCCGTGTGCGACGTTCCCGTGGTGCCCGCGATCGGGGGCGACTACGAGGACCAGGTGTTCCTGACGGTACGCGCGGCCGACGGCGCCGAAGTCGGCGCACAGGGCAGGATCACCTACGAGGCGACGGCCACCGGCGGTCCCGACGGCACGCTCACCGCGCCGCACGAGAGCTCCGACACCACGCTCACCATCGGCGTCGGGCCCGACCTCGCCATCGACCCCATCGCCGACATCGAGGACGGTCAGCCCGGCGACGAGCGGACGATCCCGCTCAAGATCACCAACAATGGCAATGAGAGCGCGAACGGGATCGCCGTCAAGCTGTACGCCTCGTACGGCCTGACGGATCTGACCCGGTACGACGCCTGCACCTACACCACGACGGACGGCAACGACTACGCACCGTCGAACACGGCAATCTGCACGTTCGACCAAGTGCTGGCGCCGGGCGACTCCTTCGTGCTGCCCGAGCCGCTGACGGTGCGACTCGCCCCGCACGCGCTGAACGAGCGGCTCGACATCGACGTCGAGCCGGGCGACGGTGCCCAGGACATCGACTCCCAGAACGACTACGCGGTCCTCCAGATCGGCGCGGAAAACACCGCTGACTTCTCCGTGACCGGTGACACCATCTCCGGCGCGGCGGGCGAGACGGCCACGGCCGAGCTCACGTTCAAGAACAACGGCCCGGCCTGGTTCGGCAATCTCGGCTCCGGTGACCCGGTCGCCGAGGTCCGGCTGGTCGTGCCCGAGGGCACCAAGGTCACCGGCGTGCCGTCCGGCTGTTACCCGCGCACCCTCGACGGCGGCTACTACCCGAAGCAGACGGGCGCCCCGCGCTACGACTGCGACCTGCGGTACTGGGTGTTGGAGGACACCCAGCGCACGTTCGCGTTCTCCGTTCGCATAGACACCGTGGTGCCCGGCGCGACCGGTGCCGTGAGCATCCACCCCTCGTTCGGCGAGTTCGGCCAGTATCCTTTCGACTTCGACCCGGACCTCACGAACAACACGGCGGTCCTGGCCGTCAACTGACCAGCCCGGGAAAGGGCACGATGAAGTGTGGGCAACGGGGCTCCTCGCCAGCCGGAAGTCCTGGCGGGCTACCTGACCAACGCGGCCCCGTTGCCCGTGTTCTTGCCCGATACTGGGGGAACGTCGGTGTGTGCCGGGGAGATTGAGCATTCTTGCGATCAAGTAGAACGCGTCGAGCGGCCGTGGCCGCCGTGGTCTGCGCAGTTGCTGTGCTGTTCCTCGGCGCGTGCGGGACACAGGTGGCCGGTCAGGGGGAGGGCAGGTCACCCTCGCCAGCCGCCACCGAGCCGATCCCGTGGACGACGGCGCAGCCCTCCGCGGTCACCGGAGTCCGCCTCAGCGGCGACCGCCGTACGCTGCTCCTCGACACGCAGGTGCCCAGTGGCGCACACGCGTGTGTGCGCGAGCTCAAGGCGGTGCTCACCGACCCGATGACGGACCTCGTGCGAGTGCAGGTCACCTTCACCTCGCCGTCCGGGGACAGGGCTTCCGGGTGCACCAAGGAAAGCACGGCCACGGTACGGGTCAGGCTGCCCGAACCGCTGGGCGACCGGGATGTGATCGTCGACAACTACACGCGCTTCACCGCCGAGGGTGCCAAACCACCTGCGCTGCGGTTGTGCGGGGAACTGGGCTGTACACCTCCGACCACCGGCTGCACCGCCGCTTCCTATGAACAGGCGTTGAAGGCGGTCGACGCGCCCGCGCACACCTACCGGGACTCGGAGCGGTGCGACGGGAAGTGGCTGGTGCTGGACTTCTCCTGGCGCACGGGCCCGGCCTGCGGCGGCTCGACGGACCCTGCCTGCTCGTCCCGGTTGGGCGACCGCTGGTTCTTCCGGGCGAAGAAATCGGGCTGGGAACCGATCGCCCGGACCTCGGCCGGAGGCTGCCGGGACGTGCAGCGCAAGGAACCCGCCTTCCCGACCTCGCTGTGCGTGTCGCTGGCTCCGCTGTCATCCTCACTTGCCCCGAGTTATCCTCCACCGTCCGCCTCCTGATGCCCGGCGCGCATTCCACTGCGACGCCCATCTCTTGACCACAGGCTGCCGCGGGCCTCTTCTGGCCGTCTCATGAGGTGTCACCGCCCCGCTGCCTGTCAGACGACGCAGCGGCGGCGGTCCGGGCGCTGAGCACGGCCCGCCCACGGTCCGATTCCGGGAAGCGGTCGAGCATCGCGCGCAGTTCCCCGGCGCCGACATCGGCGCCGAACGGTTCGGCGCCCGGTTCCAGCCGTATCCCTTCGGCGAGGGGGCCAGCCGTGACGGAGTCAAAACCGAGAGCGTCGATGAAGTAGGCGACGGCGGCGAGGCCGCCCGGATCGTCACCAGCGATCGCGATCGCCTTGCGTCCCGGCGTCCCCGCAGGCCGGGCCCCGTCCTCAAGATCGTGGTATCCCATGTGGTTGAACGCCTTGACCACGCGCGCACCCGGCAGGTGCGCCTGCACGATCTCGCTGGAGGAGGCGAGCGGGTCGGTGAGGTCCTCGCGGATGCCGTCGACCTCCCACCAGTAGTTCATCGCGTCGATGACGAGCTTGCCCCGCAGCGCTTCGGCGGGAATGCTGCGGTACTTGCCGAGCGGGAGCGCCAGGACGACGACGTCCGCCGCGGCGGCAGCCTCGGCAGCGGCGGCCGGGACGGCACCCGGGGTGAGGATTTCGACGGTGAGTGTGATCTTCGCGGGATCGCCGGAACCGGCGATGAGCACGCGATAGCCGGCTGCCAGGGACAATCGTGCCAATACGGTACCGACCTTCCCAGCACCCAGGATGCCGACGGTGCGTACGGCGGTGGTGTCCATGTCTGCTCCGTTCACGGCGTCAGCCTGCGAGGATGTCGCGCACCATCGGGATCACCTTGGTGCCGTACAACTCGACGGCACGCAGGCGGGCGCTGAGGGGCTGTGCCCCCGAGGTGTAGATGAGGTCGAACCGGCCGACGCCGAGTGCCTTGATGGCGCGGGCCATCTTGCGGGCGACCGTCTCGGGCGAGCCGATGTAGCTGGAGCCGTGCTCGATCTCCGCCTCGTACTCCTCCTTGCGGATCGGCGGCCAGCCCCGCAGCGCGCCGATGCGGTCACGGATGACCTTGTAGTGCGGCCAGTGCAGTTCCCGGGCCTCCTCGTCCGTGTCGGCGATGAAGCCCGGCGAGTGCATCCCGACCGGATGAGCGACCGCGCCGAACTGCTCGGCGGCGCGCTGGTAGAGGTCGATGTACGGCGCGAAGCGTTCCGGGGAGCCGCCGATGATGGCGAGCATGAGTGGGAACCCGTAGCGCGCGGTGCGGATGACGGACTGGGGCGAACCGCCGACTCCAACCCAGGTGGTCAGGTGCCCGGACTCGGTCTTGGGGAAGATGTCGGCGTTCTTGAGCGGCGCCCGCTTGGTGCCGGTCCAGGTGACGGGCCTCTCCTCCAGCAGCTTGGCGAACAACTCGATCTTCTCTTCGAACAGCACGTCGTAATCGCTGAGGTCGTACCCGAAGAGAGGGAACGACTCAGTGAAGGAACCGCGCCCGAGGATGACCTCGGCCCGGCCGTTCGAGAGTGCGTCCAGGGTGGAGAAGCGCTGGAAGACGCGGACCGGGTCGTCGGAGCTCAGCACGGTCACGCCGGAGCCCAGACGGATGCGGCTGGTCCGTGTGGCGATGCCGGCGAGGACGGTCTCCGGAGTCGAGATCGCGTACTCCGGGCGATGATGTTCACCGAGGGCGAGGGCGTCGACGCCGGTCTCCTCGGCGAGAACGGCCTCGTCGACGACCTGTCGGATCGCTCGCGCATAGGACACGGGGTTGCCGAGGTCGTCCACCGGCACATCGCCGAACGTGTCCAGACCGAAGACGAGGTCAGACATGGCTGGGCTCCTTCGTTAGCAGGTGTTTCACCGGCGGGGCGACTCCGCCGCCCAGCAACTGGAGGGTGCGGGCTCGGGCGCAGCGGGGCAGATTCATGACGTCGTACGTGAGGTCGAAACGGCTCAGGTGCAGGTCGCGGGCCGCGTGTGGCACGACCGCGTTGATTGACGCGTCAATGATTATCTCGATATGATTGACGTGTCAATCAGAGGGGTGACGGCACCATGGCAGAGCGGCGCAAGACACTTCCCACCAGTGAGGAGCTGCGCATCTGGCGGGACTTCATCGAGACAACGGAAGCGCTCCGCTCGGAGCTCTCGTCACGCTTGCAGAGGGACTCCTCCCTGTCGCCCGGCGACTATGCCGTGCTGCTCGCACTGCGCGAGGCGGAAGGCCGGCAACTGCGCTCCTCCGAACTGGCGGCCCGCATCGGCTGGCAGCGCAGTCGTCTCTCGCATCAGATCGGACGCATGGAGCGGCGAGGGCTCATCCGGCGCGAGGAGTGCGTCGTCGACAACCGTGGTGCCCAGGTGGTGCTCACCGCCGAGGGCGCGGAAGCGTTCCGGAACGCGTCCCTGCCGCATCTGCGTGCCGTATGGGAACTGTTCGTGGATGTCCTCACGCCGGACCAGGTTGCAGCGGTCGGGGAGATCACGGCAGCGCTTCGCACCCGCGTGAAGGTGCCACGCGACACTTGAGGCACACACCACCGCGGGTGGACCGCGTTGCCGACGGAGCCTGCCCGCGACTGGGTGAGGGGGCCCAGAGTCCCACCTGGCCGAGCCGGCCTACGAAGAAGGCTCGGGGCTGTCGTCGTCGAACTGCCGGCGTCGGGTCATCGAGCGGTGAGGACGTGCGCCCACGGCTCGTCGATGTCGGCCAGACCGAGCACGGCGACCACGTTGTCGAGCATGCCGGCGCCGAACCAGCGCCGCACGGCGGCGTCGTCGCCCAGCAGCTGCCGGACGGTGTCAACCTGTTTGGCGTAGCACCGGCGCACGGCCTCCGCCACCAGCGGCTCGCCGACGGCACAGTTCGCGTGCATGAGGAAACGCAGGATGTTCCGGTCCGCGACGAGTGCGGCGTAGGCGCCGCGTGCCGCATCCAGCGCCGCCTCAGGCGCCGACCCGGCCCCACCCGGGGCCGGTGAGTGCGCGACCAGCGTTTCGGTCATTACGACGGACACGTGGTCGACCGCCGCCGCGAACAGCGCTTCCTTGTTCGGGTACAGGCGGTAGAGATACGGCTGAGAGATGCCGACCCACTCTGCGATCTCGTGTGTCGTCGTACCGTAGAAACCTTTTTGCGCAAAGCAACCTACCGCGGCGGCCATGATGGCCCGACGGCGTTCGTCGCTCTTCGTGCTGGTACCGGCGGCGGGCATGGGCGTCAGTTAAACACGGCTCCGCTCAGCCTCCAAAAGTCACGCTGAGGCCAGGGTCGGACGGCACATCGTTGGGCGTGAGCGCCTCGATCGCCACCAGCGGGTTCCAGTAGTCCAGGTAGTGGGTGATGAGCGCGTCGTCATCGGTCCGGACGACGGAGATGCACGTCTGCTCGTACGGTTTGCCGGTCGGCAGCGCCGTGCCCGTCGAGCGGAATTCGGCGATCACCAGACTCGGATCGACCGTCTCGTGGAACACCAGGTCGACGAACTCCACGTCAAAGGTCTCGGGAAAGTTGCTCATGTGCGCGACCAGTGCGTCTCGCCCCGTTACCCGCTGGGGCACGCCCGCCGGCGCGTACGGGAACTCAAGCACCGCGTCCGGGGCGAACAGCTTCACCCATTCGTCGACGTGTCCCGCGGCGGTGAGGCGCAGGTGCTCGGTCAGGGTGTGCTGGGCAGCGGCGCGGCGGGCGGCGTCGTCTTCGGCTGTCATATTCACTCCTACGTTAGTGATCGACCAATAACCTACCACGTCGGCAGTCGTTGCGGGCAGCCGAGCAGGAGGTGGCGCCAGGGGATCCCGGTCCGGTTCACGTGGAGGACGGCGCCCGGGAAGGGGCTCTTCGGCGGCGGGCGGTGCCCCAGTGCTATTGGTGTCCGTGGGCGTGGTGGTCCGCGCGGAAGGCTTGCTCGAACTCGATCTGAGCCCGCGCCCCTCCTAGCGGACCCGGTCACCCAGCGACAGAAGCCGCGGACGCGCCGGCACCACTTTCCACCTCTCTCCCGCGACGAGTGCCGGATGCACTACCGTCGCCGCCGACAACCGCTCGCCCGCCAGAACCACGGCCAACTCCCGCTGCCAGAGCGGACGGAGGAGCACGAGCAGCACGGCGATCGGATCTCAGACCGACCGGACCCCGGCAAGCAAGCCCTGAGGCCGGGCGAACACCGTCCACCGACACTCCGCTGCCGGCTCACACCGCACCCTCGGATGCCGGTACTCGACGGCCGGCGCGGATTCGTCGGCAGCGCCGGATCGATCACAGCCCGTCAGCGTTCACGCATTCTGGTCCACCACCAGCCCGTCATCGCCCACTCGGCGTTGTTGGGTTCAGGCAAGGTACGGCGCTCGAATTCCTCATCGATACGTGTGACCAGTCGGCCCAAGTCCCGTTTGGCTCCGGCAGGAAGGAGCCGCATCGCCTGCTCCAGATCGTCGCGGGCATCTTCTACCTCTATCCCGGGCGAATAGGCTTCGGAGGCATTCAGGTAGCGTCCAGGCTGCTCAAAAGCCCACTCGAAACGAGAGAGCGCATCGGCGACCGCGTTGGGCCACATCTCCCGGTCTTCGACCCGGCGGATCGCTGCACGAGTCCGCGCTGAGACACCGCGGACCCTCAGTACCGGACACTGCCATCGTGGCCGCCACCGCCCTGCATGGACGGCCTTGGGGCGCCTACGCGGCATCGCCCTTTCGGATCAACATGGTGCCATCCTGGCACGGTTGGGCATTGGGATGGGGCCATGGGTACCTGGGCGCACGCCCGCCGCAGCATGGCTCCCGCCGCGGTGGACCCGCTTGAAGAGGTCCTCGAATACGGTGAGTTCACGCTGGACAGGCAGCTCCATCCAGCTCCCGAGGGCGAGGAGCAGCCGTGCCGTGAGGCCGGCAGGCCCGGCCGCTGGCTCAGTCCTACGGCGGCCTGGTTTCACCTCACCTTGTTGGAAGCCAGGCCGACACCGCGGCGTTCGGGGTGGAATCGATCCGTCGCTGGTGGCACAGAGGATCGGGCTGCTTGCTGTTGCGGCCCGGTTGGGTGGGTGGTGACCCGTTCGGTCCCGAGGCGGTCAGTCCCAGACGGACTCGGACACCGGGCGCCACTTCTCGTCGGACTCGGCGAGGGCCTGGGCTGCGGCGCCGGCGTACTGGACGGCATCGCGGCCGAGCAGGAGGCGGACCGGGGCGTCGGCCCGTCCAGCCAGGTTCACGACGGCCTCCGCGACCTGGTCGGGGTGGGCGGAGTGGGCCACCGCGGTCTCGGGGTCGGGGTTCCTGATCATGTCGGCGAAGGCGCCGACCGTCTGCTGGTAGGGGTCGCTGATCGGCGGGACGGTCATGGAGGAGCCGGCCCAGTCGGTGCGCATGCCGCCCGGCTCCAGCACGGTGACCTTGACGTTGAAGGGGGCGACTTCCTGGGCGAGGACGGTGGAGAACCCGCCGACGGCCCACTTGGCGCTCTGGTAGGCGGCGAGGCCCACCGAGCCGATCCGGCCGCCGAGGGAGGAGACCTGGAAGATGTGTCCGGAGCCCTGCTGGCGCAGGATCGGCACCATGGCCTTGCTGACGTGGAAGACACCGTAGAAATTGGTGTTGATCTGAGCGCGGAAGTCGTCGACCGTGACGTCCTCGACGGAGGCCACGTCGCCGTAGCCGGCGTTGTTGACGACCACGTCGTAGCGGCCGTACGTGTTCAGGCCCTCCTGCACGGCGCGCTGTACGGCGTCGTGGTCGGTGACGTCGAGAGCGACGGGGTGGACGCGGTCGCCGTAGCGGTCGACGAGGTCGTCGAGCTGGGCCGGCCTGCGGGCGGTGGCGACCACTCGGTCGCCGGCTTCCAGCGCGGCGGTGACGATGGCGCGGCCGAGGCCGCGGGAGCTTCCGGTGACGAACCAGACCTTGGACATGGAGATGCTCGATTCCTGAAGTGATGGGGGTACCGCCGCGGTGGCCGTGCGGAGGCTGCGTCGAGACGGCCCGGCTATTTCAGACCGCCGGTCCGTTGGGGCGGCTTCAACGTAAGACACCGCCGGTCTGATGTCAAAAGACCGAAGGTCTGTAATATGGCCGGCATGAACTCATTCCAGCGTGCGCGCAGTGAGGAGCAGCGGGCGGTCCGTCGGCAGGTCATCCTCGATGTCACCGCCGCGATGCTCGACGAGATGCCGGTGAGCGCGGTCAGCCTGAACGAGCTGAGCCGTCGCGTGGGACTCGCGAAGTCGAACGTGCTGCGCTACTTCGAGTCCCGAGAGGCGATCCTGCTGGAGCTGCTGGACCGTGCCTGGAAGGAGTGGACGGCCGAGTTGCCGGCGCTGCTGACTGACGGGATAGCACCGGACGCACCGCTGGACGAGCGTCGCGAGCAGTTCGCCGTCGCGGTCACGGCCTCCCTTGCCGAGCGCCGGACGCTGTGCGATCTGCTCAGTGCGCAGGCCGGCGTGCTGGAGCACAATGTGTCCCCTGAGGTCGCCGCCCGTTACAAGAAGGCAGCCGTCACCAACGTCGAGTCACTCGCGGCCCTGGCACTGGTCCACCTCCCTGAACTGGGCGACCGGGCAGCTCAGTTGGCCGCGGCCACGGTCATGGTCATCGGTGCGGTGTGGACCCATTCCCGTCCGTCGCAGGCGATGCTCACCGCCTACGAGGCAGACCCCTCACTCGCCGCCCTGAGCCTGCACTTCGGCCCCACGCTCCAGGAGGTGGTGGCCACCCTCGCAGCCGGCGTCCTCGCCCGGACCTCCCTGTGAGTCCCGCCCGTATCCGGCCCCGCGCCTCTTTCAGTCCCTCTCACCTCACGCGACCTTTCTAGGAGCAATCGTGCGTGTCATCGTCTTCGGAGCGTCCGGCATGATCGGACAGGGCGTCCTGCGTGCCTGTCTCCTCGACGACGCGGTCACCGAGGTTCTCGCTGTCGTCCGCAGGCCGCTGCCCGACGCCCACCCCAAGCTGCGGCAGATCGTGCACACCGACTTCACCGACTACACGGCCGTCCAGGACCAGCTGCAGGGGCTGGACGCCTGCTTCTACTGCCTGGGCGTCTCGTCGTTCGGCCGCAAGGAGGAGGAGTACACGCGGGTCACCCATGAGTACGCGCTCGCCGCCGCGCGCGCCCTGTCCGCCGCCAGTCCTTCCCTCACCTTCGTGTACGTCTCCGGCGAGGGCACCGACAGCACGGGGAAGAGCCGTCAGATGTGGGCCCGGGTCAAGGGCCGTACCGAGAATGATCTGCTGGCCATGCCGATGAAGGCGTACATGTTCCGCCCCGGCTACGTGCAGCCCCTGGACGGTGCCGTCTCCCGCACCCGGGCGTACCGCGTCCTGTACCGTTTCGGCTCCGTCCTCTACCCGCTGCTGCGACGGATCGTCCCTGGCCACGTCACCACGACGGAAGCAGTCGGGCGTGCCATGATCGCCATCGGGCGGGGCGAGGAGGAACGTCCCGTCGTTCTGCGCAACTCGGACATCAATCGTCTGGCGGCGTGCTGAGAGGCCGTGCGCGGTGAGGAGTCCGGTGGGAGGCGCACACGCCACGTCACGTCGTAGCCGAGCTTGTCCGGACGGGTCGGATGTGACGGTGGTCGGCCAGGACGTACTGGGTGAAGCTGCCCGGGGCATGCCCATCGCCTGCTCCCCGACAGCGGGTGTATCCATGCCTTCGCCGACGGCAGTGACATAGCCGGCGAACTCGTAGCCGGCCCTGTTACTCCCTGCCGGTGCCGCAAGAGGTGGGGTCGGCGGCGACGAGCATGGCGGTGTCGGCGTTGGCCAGGGCGACCGCATGGGCGCGCGCCGCGATCTCGCCGGCGGTGCCCGGCGGTGCCCGGCCCAGGCCGCGCCGGGCACCGCCGGGCCCGGCTGGGCCAGGGGAGTCTGGTCGGCGGCCCAGTCCGGGCCGGTGCAGCCGCACAGGGCAGTCATCGTCTCGGGCGTGAGCGAGACGTCTCCCTTCGTGCGTCGGCGTCAGTCGGCGCGGGTGCGTGGAGCGTTGTACTGCTCGTCGGTGATGTGTTCCAGCCAGGTGGTCTCGGGCCGGTCGTCGTCGGGGGCGGTGCCGTCCCACAGAGCGAGGTGCTGCATGAAGCGGTCCTGCGTGGCGCCGTGCCAGTGTTCCTCGCCGGGCCGGCAGGTCACTGTCTCGCCGGGGCGGGCCTCGTACACGGTGCCGTCGCGGGTGCCGATCAGTGCGATGCCGGCCACGACGTGGAGGGTCTGGCCGACGGCGTGGTGGTGCCAGGCGGTTCGGGCGCCGGGGGCGAAGCGGACCATGTTGGCGCGCAGGCGGGAGGGCTCCTGGCCTGCGTGGATGACGTCGAACCAGACGTCTCCGTCGAACCAGTTCTCGGGGCCTTTGCCGGTGGGCTGAGGCTTGACGAACTCCACGGGATGCTCCTTGCTCTCGTGCAGGCGGAGGTGGCGGAAAGAGAGTCAGCGTTCCAGCATGGCCAGGCCGGCTTCGGTGTGAGTGTCGCCGGCGGCCGGCGGGAGGCTGGAGAGCTTGGTCAGGACCTCGGGGGTGAGCTGGAGGCCGTCGGCAGTGGTGTTCTCCTCGACTCGGGCCACGCGCTTGGTGCCGGGGATAGGGGCGAGGTCGTCGCCCTGGGCGAGGAGCCAGGCGATGGCGACCTGCGCCGGTGTGGCACCGACCTGGGCGGCGATGGCCTGGACCTCGTCGGCGAGCGCCAGGTTGCGCTGGAAGTTCTCGCCGGTGAACCGCGGGTTGCCGCGCCGGAAGTCGCCCTCTTCGAAATCCTTCTCGTTGCGGACGGTGCCGGTGAGGAAGCCGTGCCCGAGCGGGGAGAACGGAACCAGGCCGATGCCCAGTTCCCGCAGGACGGGCAGGACGCGGTCCTCGATGCCGCGGGTCCACAGCGAGTACTCGGACTGCACGGCGGTGACGGGGTGAACGGCGTGGGCCCGGCGGATGGTGGCCGGGCCGGCCTCGGACAGCCCGAAGTGACGGACCTTGCCCTCCTGGACCAGCTCGGCGACGGCGCCGGCGGTCTCCTCGATCGGGGTGTCCGGGTCGACGCGGTGCTGGTAGTACAGATCGATGTGGTCGGTGCCCAGCCGCTTCAACGATCCTTCCACCGAGGTACGGATGTTGGCGGGGGCGGAGTTCAAGTTCCACGCACCGGCCCCGGCGTGGTCGATCAGGCCGAACTTCGTCGCGAGGACGACCTGGTCCCTGCGGCCCTTGAGGGCCTGTCCGAGGAGGTTCTCGTTGGTGTAAGGGCCGTAGATCTCGGCGGTGTCGATGAGAGTGACGCCGAGGTCGATCGCCCGGTGCACGGTGCGGATCGACTCCGCGTCGTCGTTTCCGGCGCCGGTCAGGCCGTGGGACATGCCCATCGCCCCGAGACCGATCCGGGAGACTTCCAGGTCACCCAGCTTGATGTGCTTCATGGTCGTGCTTCTCCTGACGGGTTGAGTTCGGGCGATCGGCTCGGTCGAGCGCTTGACGTGGGCACGGGCGAGTGCTTGACAGGGGCGGGGCGGCTATTCCCCGGCGGGGAAGTCCGTGGAGGCCGCCAGGTCGCGCTGGGCCTCGAAGTCGTCGATCCACTGGCGCAGCACGCCGAGGGTGGAGCCGAGCGCTGGGGAGCCGAGCACCACCCGGCACTCGGCGACCGCGCCGACGGCGATCATCGCCGCGAGCTGCGTCATCAGCCGGGTGCGCTCGTCGATGTCGCCGGTGCGGCGCAGGACCTCGTCGAGCGCGAAGCCGTCCGAAGACCTCGATCAGCTCCGGATCGGTGACCGGGAGTGTGGACTCGTGGCCGGGAGAGAGCCGCTCGTGCGCGGCAGCGGCGGCAGGGCTGGGCCGACGGACGGTCACGGGCGCACCACGACTTTCAGGCGGCTGCGGTCGTCCATGGCCTTGTAGGCGTCGGCGACCTGGTCCAGGCCGACCTCGGCGTCGAACACCCTGCCCGGGTCGATGCGGCCTTCCAGCACATCGGTGATGGCGGGTTCGAGGTAGGCGCGCACCGGGGCGGGCCCGCCGGCCAATTGGGCGTTCTTCCCGAACAGTGATCCGAAGCCGACAGGGGCGTCCTCGTACTGCGGGACGCCGACGCGGGAGATGATCCCGCCGGGCCGCACGATGCCGTATGCCTGTTCGTAGGCGGGCATCAGGCCGACGGCCTCCAGCACGACGTGGGAGCCCTCACCGCCGGTCAGGTCCATCACCTCGGCGATGCCCTCCTCGCCTCGTTCGGCGACGACATCGGTGGCGCCCCACTCGCGGCCCAGGTCGGTGCGGGAGGTGTGCCGGCCCATGAGAATGATCCTCTCGGCACCCATGCGGCGGGAGGACAGCACCGCGGACAGGCCCACCGCGCCGTCGCCGATCACCGTGACGGTCTTGCCGGGTTCGACCCGGCCCATGCGGGCGGCGTGGTGGCCGGTGAGGTAGACGTCGCTCAGCGCCAGCAGCGAAGGCAGCAGAGCCTCGTCCACGTCCGCGGGGACCTTTACCAGGGTGCCGGCGGCCTGCGGAACGCGGACGGCCTCGGCCTGCGCGCCCCCGACGCCGCCGGCGCCGTACCAGCCGCCGTGCGGACAGGCCGTCTGGAAGCCGTCCCGGCAGATCGGACAGCTGTTGTCCGCGTAGGCGAACGGAGAGACCACGAAGTCACCGCGCTGGAAGCCGTTGACCTGCGAGCCGGTCTCCTCCACGACGCCGAGGAACTCGTGCCCCATGGGCACGCCCTCGTGGGTCTTGTCCATGGAACGGTAGGGGTGCAGGTCGGAACCGCAGACGCAGGCCAGCGTGATCCGGACGATCGCGTCCGTGGCCTCAATGATCTCGGGGTCGGGCACGTTTTCGACCCGGACGTTGCCGGGGCCGTACATGAAGGTGGCGCGCATGACAGCGGTGCCTTTCGAGCGAGGCGGGTCGCCGGCTGTGGTCCGGGCCGCCAGGGTGGGGTCAGGGGCGGACGAGGACCTTGAGCGCTTCGCGGTCGTTCATGGCCCGGTACCCCTCGCCGATCTCTTCGAGGCCGACGGCGCGGTCGAAGACCCGGCCGGGACGGATCGAGCCGTCGAGGATGTGCGGCATGAGTTCTTCGATGTAGGCGCGGGCCGGGGCGACGCCGCCGGTGAGGGTGATGTTGCGCATGAAATCGCCGAAGCCGAACGGTACGTCGGTGAACTGCGGGGCGCCGACGCGGCTGATCGTGCCGCCGTCACGGACCACGCCGAAGCTCTGCACGATCGCGTCCTTCAGCCCGACGCATTCCAGGACCTTGCCGGTGCCGCTGCCACCGGTCAGTTCCTTCACGGCCGCGATGCCCTGCTCACCGCGCTCGGCGACCACACCGGTGGCACCGAAATCGCGGCCCAGATCGGTGCGCGCCTCGTGGCGGCCCATGAGGATGATCTGCTCGGCGCCCAGCAGCTTCGCGCAGATGACCGCGGCCAGGCCCACGGCGCCGTCGCCGACGACGGTGACCGTGTCGCCGCGGGTGACGCCCGCGGTGCGGGCCGCGTGGTAACCGGTGCACAGGATGTCCGACAAGGTGAGCAGGTCCGGCAGCAGCTCGGAGTCCTCCCCGACGGGCAGCGTCACCAGTGTGCCGTCCGCGTACGGGACGCGCGCAATCTGGCCCTGGCCGCCGTCGACGCCGTTCACGCCCCACTGCCCGCCGTGCACACAGGACGTCTGCAGACCTTCACGGCAGTAGACGCAGGTGTTGTCGCTGTAGACGAACGGGGCCACGACCACGTCGCCTTGCCGCACGGTGGTGACGGCGGAGCCGGTCTCCTCGACGACGCCGAGGAACTCGTGGCCCATATGGCGGGGGTTGTCGGTGGGAGGTGCGGACTTGTAGGGCCACAGGTCGCTGCCGCAGATGCACGACAGAACGATCCGGACGACCGCGTCGGTGGGGTTTTCGATCTTCGGGTCGGCGACGTTCTCGACTCGGACGTCGTCAGCTCCGTACAGCAGGGTGGCGCGCATCAGCGCAGCTCCTTGGGGGTGGGATTGGCTTGCCGGCCGTTCGGGGAGGCCGGTGGGCGCGGGCCGGTCAGTGTGGTTCGAGGCGCAGGGTGGAGGCGCGGGCCTGATCGCTCAGGACGTGTTGGACGATGCTGGTGTAGCGGCCGTACTTGGTGCGGTAGGCGGCATCCACGTCCGCGTACTCGCCCGGATCGGCCTCATGGAAGGTGACCTCCTGGCGTACACCGTCGGCGGCGATGCGGCCCTCCCGGCGGGACTGCGTTCCCCGGTACCACGGACCTTCCCTGCCCTTGACCGACCGGACGTACAGGCGGTCACCGGCACGCACGACCCACACGGTCACCGGATTGCGCAGTGTGCCGTCACTGCGCCTGGACTCAAGATCCAGCTCCACCGCGGTGCCGAGCTTGTCCAGCTCAGCGCTGTCCCACTGCGTCATCGACGGCTCCTTTCGAATGCGGGGGTCGCGGGCCCGAAGCATCGACTGCCCGTGTCAAGATCACCGCCGGCCGGCCATCCCGTGCTCGCCACGGGATCCCGCCGGGGGAGGCCCTTGCCCGCCGAGGACAGCGGGCGACACCATTCAGGCTGCCGCGCCGCGCGTGGGTCAGGCAGGCCGAGATCTGCCAGGGAACAGCCAGCGGGGGTGTGACAGGGCCCCCCACTGAGGGCGTGTCGCGGGTCCGGTGGCGCGAGACTGGGCTCATGGCAGCCGAGCAGCACCGCAGCGGAGACGAGCTGGGGCGATTCCTGCGTGCCCGTCGCACCCAGACCAGCCCCGAGAGCGCCGGCCTGACCCCCGGGCCGGGCGTGCGCCGCACCCCCGGCCTGCGCCGCGAGGAGCTGGCCACGCTCGCTGGGGTCAGCATCGACTACTACACCCGGTTGGAGCGCGGCAAGGAAACCCGCCCCAGCCCGGCCGTCGTCGACGCCCTGGCCCGTGCTCTCCGGCTCGACGACGCCGAACACCAGCATCTGTGCGACCTGGCCGTCCGCGCCGCCCGCTACGCACCCCAGGCTGCCCCGGCCCCCAGCCGCACGGTGCGCCCCCACCTGAAGCTGCTGCTGGAGACCGTGCGGCCGAACCCGGCCTACATCGTCAGCCGCAGTCTGGACGTGCTGGCCACCAACCCTGGTGGCCTGGCCCTGTACGCCGGCATCGACGACTGGCCCGGCACCCAACGCAACCTTGCCCGCTACCTTTTCCTCCACCCCGCGGCCCGTGAGGTCTTCCCCGACTGGGACAACCAGATCCGCGGTTGCGTCGCCCGCCTGCGGGCCCTGGCGGGCACCGACCCCGATGCTCCCGACCTCACCCAGCTCGTCGGTGAGCTGCTCCTGAAGAGCCCGGCGTTCGCCGGACTGTGGGAGCGCTACGAGGTCACCGGCCGCAAGAACCTCACCAAGACCTTCCAGCATCCCCGGGTCGGCACGATCACCCTGAACTTCCAGGGCATGGCCCTCGAAGGCACCCCCGGCCAGCGCATGGGCGTCTACATCGCCCAGCCGGGCACCCCCGACCACGACGCGATGCTCCTGCTGGACATGACCGCAACCCACACCGAGCCGGCGCCGTCCCGGCAGAAGCGGTGAGCGCCTTCAGAAGTTCCGTCCCCGGACAGGGGCGTTCACCGGGGAGCTTGGCGGTGCGTTCGGGGCGGGCCGCGGTGACGTATCGCAGGGCGGTCCGCTCGGTGATGCCGAACAGGCGCATCTGGAGTTGCCCCGGTCTGACGGACATGGACGGGCTTGTGAGCTATGCAGTGGCGTAGAGGCGGCGTCTTGATCTTGCGGGCGCACGGTGAGCTGTCGGCCGTAGCGGGTGGAGCTGGTGCACTGCGGGCGGGCCGGGCAGGGCGCACAGGTCTCGGTGGCGAAGCGGATGCGGATCGCGGGCCGCTGGTTTTTGTCGAGTTCTTCGGTCCAGTAACGGCTGTGAGCGCCGCTGGGACAGGTCGCCTGTCGGGCGTCCCAGTCGATGGTGAAGGATGTCTTGCCGTAGTCGGCGGTCTGGACGGTGTGGCGGGTGTGTGGCCTGACCGGGCCGATGACGCGGACACCGCGCTGGCTGGGCGCGGTGAGCAGGGGCTCTGCGGAGATGTATCCGGCGTCCATCAGGTGTTCGTCGGGCAGCAGGTGCTTGGTGTGGAGCCGGCCGTGGATCTCGTCGGCGGCCATGGGGTCGCCGACCGTGGCGTCCGTGGTGGCCACGTGGGTGATCAGGTGGGGTCGGCCGCTCTCCTGAGCGTCGCAGGTCTCGGTGAAGTGGACCTTGTAGCCGTCCCGGGCTGAGCCGCGCTTGAGGGCGTTGCGGGAGTCGGGGTCGTAAGGCGAGGTGATCCTCGCTCTGCTGGGCAGGGAGATCATTCTTCCCCCGCCAGGCCACCTCCTGCACCCCGCCCATAACCGTTCGCTGAAACTGCTGCATCCACACTGTCCGCAGGATGCCGACCGCGGGCATCTCCCGCAGCCGGTCGGGAGCGGCTGACGCGAGGGCCGCCTCAAGGAACAGGTAGCCGTCGGCTGCAATGCGCCAAGTGAGCTGGGTCCGCTCGTTCTCATCACTTGGCAGCCGATAGGAGTCCATTCGGGCCCCGTACTGTATCTGCCAGGTCGGGGGCATCCAGGACGCGAGCCATTGGGGTGCGGCGACGGCGACCGCCTCCAGCGCGGCCCGCAGCGTCTCGCCGGTGAATTCCAGACGATTGAGGTCCCTCACCGCGGCAAGCACGTGCGTGGAGTCGGTGCGCAGCCGGCCCCGGCCTGCCACCGGCCCCAGCTCCGTGAGCCGTTCCAGCAGCAGATCCAGGATCAGCTCCTCCAGACCGTGAGTCAGGGGACGGTCGCGGAACCCCGTCAGCACGGTGAAATCGAAGCCTGGGTCTGCCAGATCGAGGCCAAGCAGGTACTTCCAGTCGATTCTCGCGGGCACCGCGTGGGCTGCGTGGCGGTCGGTCAGGTTCTCCGCGAACTGTGCAGCACGCTGACCAACGCCAGTCGGCCCGGAGCGACACCGGGGCGGCCACGCACGCCGAACGCGGCCCTGAAGACCTCGTCGTCGAACAGCGGGCCGAGCGCGTCCCGCACGCGCATCGCCAGACACCCCTTGGGAGACGCTGCCCAGGCCACTACCCGCGTTCCCTCAGGCACCTCCCTACCCGAGTCCGCCCGCATCGACACCCAACCCCTCCGTCCCGAGATCAAGGCGGGCTCGCGGCCCAAGCCCCCGACCTCAGTTCCACCCCTCAGCCACCCACCAAGGCTGAGATCAGAGGCATTCACCCAATTGGGCAACAGGGTCATCGAAGGCTTCTACAACCCAAGACGCCGACACTCGGCGAACGGCCAGCTCAGCCCGGCCGACTTCGAGCGCCGACACGTCGCACAAGCATCAGATGAGGTCCTCTACGCCACTGCATAGCTCACAAGCCCGTCTATGTCCGTCAGACCGGGGCAACTCCACACGACGTCGTAGACCTTCTCCACGAACAGCGGGTTGGTCGACAGCTTGAAGGTGTCTGCCAGGTGCGGCTTGAGCTGGAAGCGCCGCCAGATCCGGCCCACGGTCGACTTCGACAGACCACTGTGCTTGGCCATAGACGTCCGCGACCAGTGGGTGGCGTTCTTCGGCAGCTGCTCCAGCGTGGCGGCCACTACCGCTTCCACCTGATCGACGCTGATGGTGGGCGGCCGGCCCGGCCGGGGCTCGTCGGCCAGCTGGTCCAGCCGCCCGGCGAGGAAGTGCCGACGCCACTTGCGGACGGTGTCCGTGCTCACCCGCAGATCCCGGGCGACCGCGATAATCGGCGGCACCTCCGGCCCCGCACACGCCAGTACAATCCGCGCCCGCAGAGCCAGTGCCTGGGCCGATGTCGCCCGACGCGTCCATCGCTCCAGTACCGCCCGCTCGTCATCAGGCAGCAGCAACGGTTCCAGCTTCGGGCCCCGACGAGGAACTGACACACCAGCAGCAGAAGTCACGCAAAACTACTAACGATCAACTACTGGCGCAGGACATTAGCGGATGAATGCCTCGGATACGGTCCACAGGCGTGCCGCGTTGTCCTGGTCGAGGGCGTACGGCGCGACGCCTGTGACGGCACCGGCTCGCTCGGCGACCGGATCGGACTGCGCACAGTCCTCAAAATAACGGCCGGTGATGCCCTCCACCGTCGGTGAGGCGGCCAATAGCACCGAGGTCGCGGCGCCCTGCTCTACGGTCTTCTGCGGTGGCAGTGTGAGCTCGCCCGCGGCGATGAAGTCGGCCACCTGCTGCATGTCCATGTGCCGGGTCAGGGACGTGTCAGCGATGTTGCCCGGCATCAGCGCGTTGGCGGTGATGCCGTCGTCGGCCCATCGCTCGGCGGCACCGACGGCGAACAGGACGTTGGCGGTCTTCGACTGCCCGTAGGAGGTCCAGGGGTCGTAGGGGCGGAAGCGGTAGTCCAGGTCGTCGAAGACGACCGGTGAGAAGAGGTGACCGATCGAACTCACCGAGACGGTTCGTGCCCCGTCCGCCGCTGCGAGTGCCGGGTGGAGGCCGACGGTGAGGGCGAAGTGGCCCAGGTGGTTGACGCCGAACTGCGTTTCCCGGCCGTCAGGCGTGCGGATGAGTTCCGGCGGGGCCATCACTCCGGCATTGTTGACCAGGATGTGCAACGGGCCGTGCCAGGCGGCCACGAACGCCGCGACTGTCGACCGGTCGGCCAGGTCGAGCCGCCCCACGGCCAACTGTCCCGATTCGGGCGGAAGTTCCGCCTCCAGGCGCGCCACCGTGCGGGCACCCGCCTCGGTGTCCCGCACGGCCAGGGTGACATCGGCGCCCGCCGCGGCGAGCGCCCGGGCCGTCTCCACCCCGATTCCGGAACTGGCTCCGGTCACCACGGCCCGGCGGCCGTGCAGGTCGACGCCGTCGATAACCTCGGCGGCGGTTGCGCTTGCCCCGAACATGTGGGGCGTCTGAGGTACGGACATGAGGTGAGGCTCCTGACTTGAGTGATTTGAGAAAACCCAGGGTCGGCCACTCGTTCTACGTGGCCGGGCGCGGGGCAGGCGCTGCACGGCGGGGCCGGTCAGCCCTGCGCGATCCGGGAGACGTGCTGCCAGTCGGCCCAGGTCTGAAGGCGCTGGTCGTAGAGGGGTTCGATGACCTCGATGGGTTCCGTACCGAACAGCACCCGCAGCGGCGGGTTCTCGGCATCGACGATGTGCAGCAGAGCGGCGCCGGCGTCGGCGGGGGCGGCGTAGCGGGCATCGCCGAAACGGGCCGCGAGGGCCTTGCGGACCTGGTCGTAGGCTGGGTTCGGGTCGGCCTGAGCGGCGGAGGAGCCGCCCCAGTCGGTGCTGAAGCCGCCCGGCTCGACGATGGTGACCTTGATCCCGGCTCCGACGACTTCCTGGGCGAGAGACTCGCTGAAACCCTCGAGCGCCCACTTGGAGGCGTGGTAGGCGCCCAGTGACGGGAACGCGGCGACGCCGCCGACGGACGATATCTGCACGATGTGGCCGCTGCCCTGCCTGCGCAGGATCGGCAGCACCGCCTGACTGACCCAGAACGCGCCAAAGAGGTTCGTCTCCATCTGGCCGCGCAGCTGCTGCTCAGTGATCTCCTCGACCATGCCGAACAGTCCGAAGCCGGCGTTGTTGACGACGACGTCGAGGCGGCCGAACTTCTCGTGCGCGGCGGATACTGCGGCGGCGACGGCCGACTTGTCGGTGACGTCCAGCGCCAGCGGCAGGACCGCGTCGGTGCCGTACTTGGTGACCAGATCACCCGGTGCGGCCACGTCCCTGGCGGTTGCGGCGACCTTGTCGCCACGCTCCAGCGCCGACTTGGCGAACGCGCGACCGAGGCCGCGAGACGTACCGGTGATGAACCAGACCTTGCTCATGACTCAAGACTCCTTTGGGGTCGGCCTTCCGGAACTGACCTCCGGGGGCTGGTTCCACCGTAACAAAACTTTAGATGCGTCCAAATATGAACTCGTCCATAATTGGAAACGTATAATGACGCGCATGGCAGGAACCATGAATCTGCGGGAGCGCAAGAAGCTGGCGACCTGGCGCGCCATCCGGTCGGCCGCCCTGCGGCTCTTCGACGAGGAGGGCTACGAGGCCACGACCGTCGAGCAGATAGCAGCAGCGGCGAACATCTCGCGCGCCACCTTCTTCAACTACTTCGCCAGCAAGGAGGCCGTCGTCTTCGATCAGGACCCCGAGGAGCGAAGCGGTTGGCAGGCACTGATGAAGGGGCGACCCGCCGACGAGCCGCTCTGGGACTCGCTCACCGCGATCCTGACGGGGTTCTGCGAGAGCCTGCGCGAGCGTATGCCGCTCCAGCGTGCACTCAAGGCGCAGTCGCCGACCCTCGCCCAGTCGGGCCAGAGCTTCGGCGAGCAGTTCTTCACTGATCTGCGCGACTGGGTGGCAGGCCGCAACAGCGAGTTTGACGAGCTGACCGTGACCTTGCGGCTGAACCTCGCGGTGGCCGCCACCTTCACCGCCTATCAGACCTGGCCCGCGGACGAGTCCTTCGACGACTTCCAGCGGCGCCTCGAACGCTGCCTCCGCGAGGCGGGACCCGCCTGTCCCCCCGGCTGACTGCATCCACTGTGCTGCCGCTGCCCGGCCGACGGCCGACCGATCATGCTGTCAGTCGGCCGACGAGGTGCCCGTGGTCCGGGTCCTTTCCCGACGGCCGCTTCCCGAACGGGACGGGCCAGTTTCCCGCCATGCCGCTCTCCAGCGATCATTTCGGGGTGGGGGCTGTGACCCGTCTCGCGTGGAGCTCAGCAGCCGCACCATCAGCCGCGGGTCGTAGGGCGGGTACTGATTTCGGTGCTTCAGGGTGATGGTGGTGGGAGGTTGAGGGCGAGTCCGGTCCCGGCAACGAAGCCGTCGAGGAGATCCGGGCGGTCCTGGAGGCGTTTGAGCCGGTTGCGGATGAGGGATTCGAGCCGGTCGATAGCCACGCTCCCGAGGTTGGCGAGACTGCGTTTGACGTGGGCCCATGGGTACTCGACCGCGTTCAGTTCGGGTGCATGGGAGGGCAGGATGAACGCCGTCAGCCACTTCCGTGCCTCGATCAGCTCGCGCATGGTGTGGGAGGCGTGGGTGTTCAGCCGGTCCCGTACGAGCACGATCGGTGCCTTGACCAGCTGGTGCATCTCGTCGATCAGGCGGATGCAGTCGTCGTCGGACAGGCTGCGGCGCTCGCCCTTGCGTCCGGTGTGCAGCCGCAGCCGGTGGCACAGCCGGGTCCTCTAGCCCGGACGCGTCGCGATCAGCCCGGCGACGGAGACCCTCCCGGAACGGCGGCCGGACACTCTCACGACCGGGGTGATTCCCCGCCTGCCCCAGGTGCAGCCCTTCGGCGGCCTGCGGGTGAACCCGGCTCCGTCCTCGAAGCAGATGAAGCCGTCGCAGGCCGCCCGCCCCCATCCCCATACCTCACACACCACCAGATACAACCAGCACTGCCGGCCCATCAGGGACTTCGAGCGAGTTCACCCTGACGAGCCGCAGCCAGTATCCGCGTGATCAAGGCTGACGTGGTGGTCCGTGCCGCCGACGGCACGACGACAACCACGGCCCTGCGTCTGTTGCTGGACCACCGTCGCTACCCGACTGCAGAACTCGCCGAGCTCTACCACCGAAGGTGGCAGGCCGAGACCGCGTACTCCGGGCTGAAGGTTACGCTGCGCGGGCCGGACCGCGTACTGCGCTCGCACCACACCGACGACGCCCGCCAGGAACTGCTCGGCCTGCTCGTCATCTACCAGGTCGCACGGCAGATCGCCGTCGACGCCGCAACCCACACAGGGATCGATCCGTCCCGGATCTCACTCGCCGTCACCATCCGGATCGCCCGCCACGCCGTGATCACCGCGACCGGGATCTCAACACGTCACGGATGCCAGCCCACCCCTGCCATCCACGGCGCCATCCTGCACCCGCGCGAGTTAGTACTGCAACCGTATCTGGGGGTTGTGGCCTCGGCGTTTGTAGTGGGAGTGGCGGGCTCGGGCCTGGCTGCGTCTGCGGAAGTGTGACCAGTGCAGATGGTGTTCGTTGGTGTGGTGGCGGGGCGTGATGACGATGTGCCCGATCAACCGGCGGATCTCCGGGACGCTGAGGGGTATGAGGTCTTGTTCGTCCTCTGCGCCGCCCCTTTTGCGGCTTGTTGGGCGCGGACTGCGGTCAGGTAGGCGAGCGCGGCCATCGACAGGGTGATGTGCCGGTACCAGGCCCGGTAGACCCGGACCTGGTAGTGGTCCAGGCCGCACTCTCCCTTGGCGGTCTGGAAGCACTCCTCCGCCGCCCACCTCGCTGCGGCAACTTTGACCAGGTCTTTCAGCCGCGAGGAGGCCGGTCCGTAGCAGACGTAGTAGGCGATCTCGGTGGGGTCGCTGACGCTGCGGCGGGCCAGCACCCAGTGCCCGAGCCGTCTTCCCAGCAAGGGCGGATCGCGACGCGCGCCCAGTCGTAGACGCGTTCGCCGTGCGCACCCGGCCCGCCCGACAGCCGCTTCCAGCGTTGTCGGGGCAGCGCGGCGATCAGCTCGTCGACCCGGGCCTCCCTCCAGCCGGTCGTGACCACCGTGTCGTTGACCTTCGTGGCCATCACGTGGGCGACCTTGCGCTGCTCCAGCCAGAAACGTGTGTGTTTGACCTGTCCGTATGCCTCGTCAGCGGTCACCCATGCGAACGGCACACCGGCGTCGACGGCGCGTTGCAGCATCTGCCTGAAGTGCTCGTTCTTGGTTGCGAAACAGATCTCGTCGTCGATGCCGGCGCCCCGGCAGCGGTCCCGGTCATCCGTTCAGGAGGCCGGGAGGTAGAGCTCGCGGTCGATCAGGGCACGTCCCCGGGCCGAGGCGTAGGCGAGGAAGGTGCCGGTCTGGCAGTTTTCCGTGCGGCCCGCAGTACCCGAGTATTGGCGCTGGACACCGGGCGGATTTGGTGCCTTTCTTCAAAAAGCCGGTGTCGTCGCAGATCAGGACGGCTTCCGGGCTTCCGATGGTCTCCACGACGAAGTCACGGACGTCGTCGCGGACCGCGTTCTCGTCCCAGTCGGAGAGGTTGAGCAGGCGCTGGACACCGTCCGGGCGGAGCTGGCCGACCTGCTCGGCCAGCGTCCAGCCGTTCTTCTTCTCCAGAGGCGCGACCAGCCCCTCCAGGTAGTCCAGTGCACGCTCCCGCGGCTCGGACCTGTCAAAACGGTGGGCGAACCGGGCATGCAGCCCGGCTATCCCCTCGGACCACGACTCAATCTGCTCGACCGTCAGCGCATCAGCACACAGTCACATCAACGACAGTCGACGTTGATCGTCACCCCAGATGCGGTTGCAGTATTAGCGCCGCAGCACCGCCCGACCAGGATCCTGCCCCGCCGCGGCAAACGCCTGATCTCTACCTTCGCCTGCAACATGACCAGAAAGAACATCCCGATCACGAACGCGGAGATCGCCATCACCACCACAGCCACCGACCGGGCACGGAGATGGAGGACCCAAAGTTCCCGGCACTGGGCCAAAGCCCACGTCCAGCACGTCCTGACAGCCATCGCCGTCAACATCGAACGCCTCAGCACCCAGGAAACCACCTACCAGCCCCGCCCGCCGACCGCCTTCCAGCAGTATCTCGATGCCGGCGGACTACCCCGACCCCGCTGGTGGCGCCAAGGACAGTGACCTTCGAAAATCAAGATCCCCGACAGAGTCTCCCACTGACAAACCGAGGAGTTATTTTTCGACAGCTCCCTGGCCGTCAGCCCTCGGAAGAATCGAGGCCAAGCCAGCGCTTCACAGAGTAGACGCATCGCCAAGTAGGTGTGCACTCAGCGCTAGCGAGATCCATCGCACTGCCCCCTATCATGAAATACGTAGCCGGTGAACGGGATCGATACCAACGTATTGCGATGCGCGCGTGTTCGGGTAACGAGACCTAGGCCAGCGGTTCCTTTGTGAGGGAATTATGCGACACGCGGCGGGGGAGGATCCTTTATCGGTGCACAGCAGGTACATCACTACTGAAAGGAATATCTGCGTTGCTAGTAGCGGCATTTCGCCAGAGAAGCTTAGCCCTCATTCAAACCGGTGAGAATAAGCCGATCGCCAATTCTGCGAGAGGGGGAAGTGAAGTGCGGCAGGCATGGGCACGTGACTTGAACCGTGGGCCATTGTCTGACGCGTAAATATGGCCTGGTCAGGGTGGGTGTGGGCAGGGCTGGGTGCCCGGTGGTCGCGGAGGGCCGCCGGGTGTCTGGGTTTGTCGG
>NZ_JBHJUV010000035.1:0-107360 GCF_042268025.1 Streptomyces sp. NPDC056161 | reverse complement strand
CAGAGACGGCCCAGTAACCCGCGACAGGCCCTCCATCGATCCTAAATGTGCAGGTGGGGGGCCTGATTCCGTTGGAGGCTCGCCAGTTCTCCGGGCTTAGGCATGGTTTTCCCAGTGTCGCAGATCGGTTCCCGTGGCCTGCGGCCGTCGATCCCCAGGTGCGCATCGCCGCCTAACCGCGCGAGCACCTCCGCCTACCCGCGCGAGCGCCTCCGCCTACCCGCATGCGTGTCGCCGCCGGACGGGCCGACGCTCCGAGCCGCCGAGTACGGCGGAGGCGCCACCGATGCGGCCGAGGGGAAGCTGCCGAGACCTCCGGCACCGTGGGCCTCAGCGGACGAACCCCCCGCCCGGTGACCGGCGAGGGGTTCGCATGCGTGCCGGATGCGTACCGGGTGCGTACCGTCAGGCGGATCCGACGAACAGCACCATCAGCAGCCACACCACGGGCGCCGTCGGCAGGAGCGAGTCGAGCCGGTCCATGATGCCGCCGTGACCGGGGAGCAGGGTGCCCATGTCCTTGATGCCCAGATCCCGCTTGATCATGGATTCGCCGAGGTCACCGAGGGTGGCGCTGGCCGCGACCGCCAGGCCGAGGAGCAGGCCCTGCCACCAGGTGCCGTCGTCGATCAGGAACTGCATGCACAGGGCACCGGCGACCATCGCGAACAGTACGGCGCCGAGCAGCCCCTCGCGGGTCTTGCCGGGGCTGATGCGCGGAGCGAGCTTGTGCTTGCCGAAGCGCCAGCCCACGGCGTACGCGCCGGTGTCGCTGACGACCGTGAGTATCAGGAAGGTCAGCACCCGGTACGGACCGTCGGCGGCGTCCAGCATCATCGCGACGAAGGTGGCGAGGAACGGCACGTAGAACGCCGCGAAGACGCCCGCCGTGACGTCCTTCAGATAGCCCTCCGGTGGCTGCGTCATGCGCCAGACCAGGACCGCGAGCGCGGTCAGTGCCATGGCCACCCAGGCGCCCTGGGCACCGCGGACGTATCCGGCGACGACCATGGCGGCGCCGCCGACGGCCAGGGGAACCAGGGGCGCCTTGATGTCCTTGCGCTCCTGGAGCCGGTTGGTCAGCTCCCACAGCCCCACCACGACGGCGACCGCTATGACGCCGACGAAGACGGCCTTGACGATGAACAGGGACGCGACGATGACCACGCCGAGCCCGACGCCGACGCCTATGGCCGCGCCCAGGTCCCGGCCCGCGCTCTTCTTCTGCGGTGCGGGGGCGGGTTGCGATGCGTCGGGCATGGGCTCCGGATTCTGCGGCGGCGCCCCGTGCGGGAACGCCGACGGGGTCTGCGGGTAGTACGTACTGTCGTGGTACGCACCGCCGCGGAACGTCTCGTCTCGGAACGGGGGGCCGCCCAGCCGAGCGGCCCCACGGTCCCCATCCTGGTCACCGCCATGCGCGGGTACGTCGTCCGGGACGATGGGCATGGGGCGAGTCTGCTGGGCGTCACGCGCATCGTACGCGGGACCCGCCGGGGCGGCTCCTTGGGCGTACGCCTGCCCGGGCCCGTGGTCGGTGGGCCCCCAGTACCCGGCCGGTGGCGGCGCCCCCCAGGAAGAGTCGTTCATCAGACCTCAAGCAGCTCCGCTTCCTTGTGCTTGAGGAGTTCGTCCACCTGGGCGACGTACTTCGCCGTGGTGTCGTCGAGCTCCTTCTCCGCACGCCGACCCTCGTCCTCGCCGACCTCGCCGTCCTTGATCAGCTTGTCGATGGTCTCCTTGGCCTTGCGGCGCACGGAGCGGATCGAGATCTTCGCGTCCTCGCCCTTGCCCTTGGCGACCTTGATGTACTCGCGGCGGCGCTCCTCGGTCAGCTCGGGGAACACCACGCGGATGATGTTGCCGTCGTTGGTGGGGTTGACCCCCAGGTCGGAGTCGCGGATCGCCTGCTCGATGTTGCGCAGCGCGCTCTTGTCGAACGGGGTGACGACCGCCATGCGCGGCTCCGGCACGGAGAACGAGGCCAGCTGGTTGATCGGCGTCGGCGCGCCGTAGTAGTCGGCCACGATCTTGTTGAACATCGCTGGGTGCGCACGGCCGGTGCGGATCGCGGCGAAGTCCTCCTTGGCGACCACGACGGCCTTCTCCATCTTCTCCTCGGCTTCGAGGAGGGTCTCTTCGATCACCACTTGCTCCTGCGTGTCTTGAGTAGGCCCGGCTGCGGTTCCTTGTCGGGGCCCACGGCCGGCTGCGTCGCGTCTTCTTCCCTGCACGGTTCCCGACCGGCAGGTCCTTGTCCATCCCCCGGTCAGGGTCCGGACGGTTCTCCGGTCAGTGCCGACCGTCCTGGTCGCCCACGAGTGTGCCGATCTTCTCACCCTTGACGGCCCGGGCGATATTGCCTTCGGCGAGAAGCTCGAACACAAGGATCGGCAGTTTGTTGTCGCGGCACAGCGTGATGGCCGTGGCGTCGGCGACCTTGAGGTCGCGGGTGATGACCTCGCCGTAGCCGAGGGAGTCGAACTTGACGGCGTCCGGGTTGGCCTTCGGGTCGGAGTCGTACACCCCGTCCACCCCGTTCTTGCCCATCAGCAGCGCCTCGGCGTCGATCTCCAGGGCGCGCTGGGCCGCGGTGGTGTCGGTGGAGAAGTACGGCATTCCCATACCGGCGCCGAAGATCACCACACGGCCCTTCTCCAGGTGCCGCACGGCGCGCAACGGGATGTACGGCTCGGCCACCTGGCCCATGGTGATGGCCGTCTGCACCCGGGACTGGATGCCCTCCTTCTCCAGGAAGTCCTGGAGGGCGAGGCAGTTCATCACCGTGCCGAGCATGCCCATGTAGTCGGAGCGGGCCCGGTCCATGCCGCGCTGCTGGAGTTCGGCACCGCGGAAGAAGTTGCCGCCGCCGATGACCACGGCGATCTGCGCGCCGTCCCGGACGACCGCGGCGATCTCGCGCGCGATCTTGTGCACCACGTCGGGATCCACGCCCAGGCCGCCGCCACCGGAGAACGCCTCTCCGGACAGCTTCAGCAGAAACCGGCCGCGTACTTTGCCGTCGTCACTCTTCTGGGCCTTGGTGGTCATGGGATCCGCCTCTTTCACCTGGTGCGCATACGAAGAAGGCCATTGCCGGTGGGGTCGCTTCTCGCTCCCATGCGCGGCAATGGCCTCCTCGTCAGATCTGCTGTCGTCCGCCGCGCGCCCGGGTGCGGCGGTGTGCGCGGACGACTGCTGTCGACCCTATCGGGGTCGCGTGTCGATCGCGGTACGGACTCAGATGCCGACCTTGATGCGCGCGAAGCGCTTCAGGGTGACACCGGCCTCGTCCAGAACCTTCTGGACCGACTTCTTGTTGTCGAGCGCGTACGGCTGACCGAGCAGCGTCGCGTCCTTGAAGAAGCCGTTCAGACGACCTTCGACGATCTTGGCGATCGCGGCCTCCGGCTTGCCCTCCGCGCGAGTGGTCTCCTCGGCGATGCGGCGCTCGGACTCGACGACCTCGGCCGGGACGTCGTCCTTGGCGAGGTACTTCGGCGCGAAGGCGGCGATGTGCTGGGCGATGCCCTTGGCGACCTCGGCGTTCGGCTTGTCGAGCTCGACGAGGACACCGATCTGCGGCGGCAGGTCGGGCATGGTGCGGTGCATGTAAGCGGTGACGAAACCGTCGGCGAACTGCGCGAAGCGGTCCAGGACGATCTTCTCGCCCAGGTTGGCGTTGGCCTCGTCCACGAACGCCTGGACGGTCTTGCCGGCCTCGATCTCGGAGGCGAGCAGGGCCTCCAGATCGGCCGGGGAGGTCTTGGCGACGTGCTCGGCGATGGTGGCGGCGACGGCCTGGAACTTCTCGCCCTTGGCGACGAAGTCCGTCTCGCACTTCAGCTCGACGATGACGCCGGAGGAGTTGTCGTCGGCGATGATCGAGACCACGGCGCCGTTCTCGGCGGAGCGGCCCTCGCGCTTGGCGACGCCCTTCTGGCCCTTGATGCGAAGCGCCTCGATGGCCTTCTCGACGTTGCCGTCGGCCTCGTCCAGCGCCTTCTTGCAGTCCATCATGCCGGCGCCGGTGAGCTCACGGAGCTTCTTGACGTCGGCGGCGGTGTAGTTCGCCATGAGTGTGTGAATCTCTCTCGAAGTCTGAAGGATCGAAGATCTGCACGGTCTGTGGTCTACATGTAGATGCAGGTTCCCGACCCGGTGCTGACCTACGGGTGAACGGCGGGAGCGGACTTCATGTCGCCGCTCCCGCCGTCGACGCGGCGCTGACGGGTCAGGCCTGCTCGCCCTCAGCGGCCGGAGCCTCGGCGGCAGCGGCCTCCGCAGCGGGGGCCTCCGCAGCGGGGGCCTCCGCAGCGGGGGCCTCCACGGCGGGAGCCTCAGCAGCGGGGGCCTCGGCAGCAGCCTCCGCGGCCGGAGCGTCCTCGGCCTTCTTCTCACCCTCCAGCAGGTCGCGCTCCCACTCGGCCAGCGGCTCGCCCGCGGCCTTCTCGCCCTTGCCTTCGGTCGCGACACCGGAGCGGGCGATCAGGCCCTCGGCGACGGCGTCGGCGATCACCCGGGTGAGCAGGGTGACGGAGCGGATCGCGTCGTCGTTGCCCGGGATCTTGTAGTCGACCTCGTCGGGGTCGCAGTTGGTGTCGAGGATGGCGACGACCGGAATGTTGAGCTTCCGGGCCTCGCCGACCGCGATGTGCTCCTTCTTGGTGTCCACGATCCAGACGGCGCTGGGCACCTTCTGCATCTCGCGGATACCACCGAGGGTCTTCTCCAGCTTGGCCTTCTCGCGGGAGAGCACGAGAAGTTCCTTCTTGGTCAGACCGGAGGAGGCGACGTCCTCGAAGTCGATCTGCTCAAGCTCCTTCAGGCGCTGCAGACGCTTGTAGACGGTCGAGAAGTTGGTGAGCATGCCGCCCAGCCAGCGCTGGTTGACGTACGGCATGCCGACGCGGGTGGCCTGCTCGGCGATGGCCTCCTGCGCCTGCTTCTTGGTACCGACGAACATGACCGTGCCGCCGTGGGCGACGGTCTCCTTGACGAACTCGTAGGCGCGGTCGATGTACGACAGCGACTGGAGCAGGTCGATGATGTAGATGCCGTTGCGCTCGGTGAAGATGAAGCGCTTCATCTTCGGGTTCCAGCGACGGGTCTGGTGACCGAAGTGGACGCCGCTTTCCAGCAGCTCCCGCATCGTGACGACGGCCATGGCCGTGACTCCTTGGGTTTCTCGGTTGTGCCGCGGATGCCGGACGGCTTCCGCGCCTGACGCCCACCTGCGCCGTTGCCACGTGAGGACCGAGGGGCGCTGACCCGAACGGACCGTTGCCGGCCGGTTCGTGTCGGGGCGTGCGAAGTCGACCCGGTGACCCGGGTCGCCACCAGAAGTGTACGGGACCGGCGAGGCACCGGGTGACGCCGCTGTCCACAACCGGTGAGTAGTCCACCGGTCCCGGCCGTGCCCGGCGGGAGTGCGGGACGGTTCTCGCATGTGGACGATGTCTGTGAGGCGCGCGATGCGGACCCGGGGGACCCGGCCGGGGGCACGGGTGTGGGTATGGGTGTGGGTGTGGGCGGTGCTGCTGACGGTGGTGGTACCGGTTGCGGTCCTGGGCGGACCCGCTCCCCCGGCCCGCGCGGAATCGGCCCGGTCAGGGGGTCCCACACCGCTTGCGCCGACCCGCGCGGAGTCACCGCGGCCGGGGGTCCCCGCGCCGCCTTCCCAGACCCGCGCGGATTCGTCACGGCCACGGGTCCCCGCGTCGCCCCCTCCCGCGGTGCCGGCCATCGCCCGCGCCTGGCCGGTGGGGACGCGGCCCGCGGTGGTACGGGGCTGGGAACCCCCGGCGACGCCGTACGGGTCCGGGCACCGGGGCGTCGACCTGGTGGCCGCGCCCGACGCTCCGGTACGGGCGGTGGCGGCGGGCCGGATCTCCTTCGCGGGCCGGGTGGCCGGGCGGGGCGTGGTCTCCGTCGAGCTGCTGGGGACGGATCTGCGGACGACCTACCAACCGGTGAGACCGTCGGTGCGCACCGGGGACGAGGTGGCGGCGGGCGAGGTCGTGGGCCGGGGCGAGCCGACCGCGACGCACTGCGCCGCCGGCCCCTGTCTGCACTGGGGGCTGCTCAGCGGCGGCACCTACCTGAACCCGCTCCTGCTGCTGCCCCCGTGGCTGCTGCACCGGGGGCAGCAGCCAAGACTGCTGCCGGTCCTAGGGGTACCGCTCCCCTGAGACCTGGCATCCGGCCCGGCCCTGGGGCCCGGAGGCCCGGGGGGGCGCGACTTCCGGTCCAGCCCGGGGGCCCGGGGGCGCGACTTCCTGCCCGGCCCGGGGGCCCGGGAGCCTGGGGGTACGGGAGCTTGGGGGTACGGGAGCCTGGGTCGTTTCCCTGAGGGCCGGTTTCTGGTTTGGGCAGCGGGCCGGTGTCCGGTTTCCGCCCCCACCACTCCCCGAGAGTCGGTGCTCCCCCGGCAGACAGACGGAAGCAGTCACCGTGCTCCCGCCGCGGCCCGGACCGGGGTCCGTACCGGGAAGTGCCACGGAGTCAGTCCCTTACGCCCCGCAGGGCCATCGACACGGCGGCCTCCGTGATGGTCTCGGGGTCCTCGGCCGCGCCGAGTTCGATGCGGCGGACCGCCGCGTCCACGACGCCCTGGAGCAGCATCGCTGCCAGGCGCGGCTGGGCGTGCCCCAGTTCCTCCAGTGCCTCGACGATCATCGCGACGAGCCCGCCGTGCGCCGCCCGGATCTTCTCCCGTGCCCCGGCGTCCAGCTCGCTCGCCGAGATCGCCACGACGGCGCGGTGCCGCCGGTCGCCGACGAGCGCAAGTTGTCGGCGCACATACGCCTCCACCTTGTCCTCGGCCGAGTCCGCCCGCTCCATCGCCGCCGCCACCTCGGCCGCCCACACGGGGAAGTCGACCTCGCACAGTTCCTCGACGACCGCGGCGCGCGAACGGAAGTACTCGTACACGGACGACCGCGCGAGCCCGGTGCGCTCGGCGAGGGCCGGGAAGGTCAGCGCCTCCGTACCGCCCTCGGACAGCAGGCTCCGGGCCGCGTCCAGCAGGGCGGCTCGCTGCATCGACCGGTGCTCGACCACTGAGGCCGCTCGAATCCTTGGCACGCCCACCACTGTACGGACGCGCCCGCCGACGCGGGAGTCACCCGGCGGCGCCCGGAGTGTCCACACGGCCCGGACCCGACCACGGCCGAAACCCGACACGACCCGGGAACAGCACGGCCCGGGAACGCATAATCCTGCGACGACCCAATCCGGGGCCGGCCCAATCCGGGGACAGTCCGATCCAGGCGCGAACCGATCCGGGGTCGGCACGGCCAGGGAGAGGCGTAACCCGGGACAGGCGTAACCCGGGACCAGGTATGTCCCGGGGAAGGCGGGGCCAGGGACCCGGCGCGACCCGGGAGCAGCGCGACCTGGGAACGACGCGGTCCGGGAGAGGGCGGCACGTCCCGGTCGCAGGTCACCGTCCGAAACCAGCCAGCTTCGCCCTCAGCTGGAGCACGGACTTCGTGTGGATCTGGCTGACCCGGCTCTCGGTCACACCCAGCACGTTCCCGATCTCCGCCAGCGTCAGTCCCTCGTAGTAGTACAGCGTCACCACGGTCTTCTCCCGTTCCGGCAGCGTGTTGATCGCCCGCGCCAGAAACCGCCGTAGCTCCCGGTCCTCCGCGACCTCCACCGGATTGTCCGCCGCGGTGTCCTCCAGCGTGTCCATGAGGCTCAGCCGGTCCCCGCTCTCACCCCCCACGTGCAGCAGTTCTTCCAGCGCCACCACGTTCGCCAGCGACAGTTGGCCGAATACGGCGTGCAGTTCGTCCACCCCGATCCCCAGCTCCGCCGCCACCTCGCCCTCCGACGGTGTGCGCCGCAACCGCGCCTCCAGCGTCGCGTACGCCCGTTCCACATTGCGCGCCTTCTGCCGCACCGACCGCGGAATCCAGTCCAGCGCCCGCAGCTCGTCGATCATCGCGCCCCGGATCCGCGTGATCGCGTAGGTCTCGAACTTGATCTCCCGCCCGATGTCGAACTTCTCGATCGCGTCGATCAGCCCGAACACCCCCGACGACACGAAATCCGCCTGCTCCACGTTGGGCGGCAGTCCCACGCTCACCCGCCCCGCCACGTACTTCACCAACGGCGAGTAGTGCAGGATCAGCTGCTCCCGCAGCCGCTCGTCCCCCGTCGCCTTGTACGACCGCCACAGTTCGTCGAGTGTCGAAGGAGCGGGCGGTCGTGCGCTGGCACCGTCGCGGGCGGCGGGGGGGATGGCCGCACGGTCGGACCCGGAGGTGTGCTGGGGCATTCGTCGCCTTGTGCCGTTCTGCCGTGAAGTGCCGTGAAGTGCTGTGGAGCGGGGTGGGTGGGCGGGCTGTCGGTCTGGTATCGAGTTGGGCCGGTCTGCGCCGGAGTCCTCGTGAGCGTAGCGTGACTGAGGAGTCGCGGTGTGCGAACGCCGGGGCTCCACCCGTGGGCGGGCCTGCTCCGGGGCCCGTTGCAGCAGGCCCGGCGCGTCGCCGTGCGTGACCTGTCGGACGGGTCAACTCCGGGAAATCCCAAGGGCATCGGGGTTCCCCCGGACGGCCGAACACCCTCGGTCAGCAGGGCCCCGGAGGGGACCGGACCGACATCACCGCCTGGCGTGTCAACTTCCAGCCGTCGCCGTGTCGTTCGACGTATCCAAGTGCTCTAAGTTCGTACAGCCTCGCGATCACCTCGTCCTCAGTGGTCTGCGCGTCGCACGCGATCTCCCGCGGCTGTGCCGGCCGGCCCGCCGGCAGGGCGGCCAGGACCCGCCGGGCGCCCGGTTCCAGCAGGTCACGAGGGAGGACCGGACCGTGTCTGGCCGGGGCCAGCTCTCCCATGTCCCCGACGAGTTCGACGACGTCCGCGGCGTCGGTGACCAGCACGCCCTCCCCGCGCAGCAGTTCGTGGACGCCCGCGGAGCGTGAGCTGGTGGCGGGGCCGGGCACCCCCATCGTGAACCGCCCGAGGCGCTGCGCCGCCCGCGCGGTGACCAGGGATCCGCTGCGGTGGGCGGCCTCGACCACGACCGTGCCCCGGGTGAGCGCCGCGATCACCCGGTTGCGCAGGATGAACCGGCTCGGCGTCGGATGGTCACCGGGCGGCAGCTCCCCCACGACCAGTCCCTGCGCCGCGATCCTGGTGATCAATTCGAGGTGTCCGCGGGGATAGGGGCGGTCGACGCCGCAGGCCAGGACGGCGACGGTGGCGCCGCCCGCGCCGAGGGCGCCCCGGTGGGCGGCACCGTCGATGCCATAGGCGCCGCCCGACACCACGACCCAGCCGCGCTCGGCGAGCCCCGCGGCGAGGGTGGCCGCCATGTGGGCGCCGTACTCGGTGCAGGCTCGGGCGCCGACGACGGCGACCGATCTGAGCGCCCACATCCGCAGCCCGGGCCGGCCGCGCAGCCACAGCCCCAGGGGTCGGGCGTCGCCCAGGTCGTCGAGCTGGACCGGCCACTCGGCGTCCCCCGGTGCGACGAACCGCACCCCGGCTGCCCGCGCGACCTCCAGGTCCCGGCTCGGCTCGGCCCGCAGGGCACGCGCCCGCAGGCCGGCCCAGCGTCGCCCGCTCACCCCTGGCAGCGGCTGTCCGCCCGCGCGCAGCCGCCGGGCGACCTCCCGCACCCCGTACTCCCGCAGCCAGCGCCCGCCGACCTCGTCGCCGGGTTCGACGACCCGGGTGAGCAGGACACGGGAGAGCAGGTCGTCGTCCGGACGGGCGGCGCCGGTCATGCCGGTGCCCCGATGGCCATGGGCACACCCCGGGGAACCCCGGTGCGCAGTTGCAGGGCCAGGGCGACGTCACCGGCGTCGGGCCGGTCATGACCGGCGAGGTCGGCGACCGTCCAGGCGACGCGCAGGACCCGGTCGAGTCCCCGGGCCGTCAGGGCGCCCCGCTCCAGATTCCGCTCGGCCGCGGCCAGCGCACCGCTCGCCGGCTGCCAGCGGTTGCGCAGCTCCCGTCCGGGCACCTCGCTGTTGGTGCGCCACGGAGTTCCCGTGAGGCGGACCGCCGCACGGTCCCGGGCCGCCCGGACCCGGTCGGCGACCGTCGCGGTGGACTCGCCACGGGCACCGGGCCGGGTCAGTTCGGCGCGCGTCACGGGGTCCACCTCGACGCGGAGGTCGACCCGGTCGAGCAGTGGGCCGGACAGCCGCGCCTGATAGCGGCGGATCAACGACGGCGGGCATTCGCACAGCGCGTCCCGCTGCGAGAAGCGGCCGCACGGACAGGGGTTCGCCGCCAGTACCATCAGGAACCGGGCCGGGAACCTGACCACCCCGGCGCTGCGCGCGATCACCACGTGCCCCGCCTCCAGGGGCTGCCGCAGCGCGTCCAGGGCCTGACTGCGGAATTCCGGCGTCTCGTCCAGGAACAGCACTCCTCTGTGAGCCAACGACACCGCGCCGGGGCGTGCGATGCCCTGGCCGCCGCCGACGAGCGACTGCATCGTGGCCGAGTGGTGCGGAGCGCAGTACGGCGCCACGTCGATCAGCGGTTTGCCCGGCGGCAGCAGGCCCGCCACCGAGTGGACCGCCGTGACCTCCAGCGACTCCTCCCGGCCGAGCCGGGGCAGCACGGCGGGCAGCCGCTCCGCGAGCATCGTCTTGCCCGCTCCGGGCGGCCCTTCCAGGAAGAGGTGGTGACCGCCCGCGGCGGCCACCTCGACCGCCGTGCGCGCCGAGTGCTGCCCCACCACGTCGGCGAGGTCGTGGTCGTGCTGTGCGGCACCGATGCCCCGCATGCCGGTGGCCGCGCCCGCGCCGGGCACCCGCAGCCCCGCGCGGAGCGAATCGGGGCGGCCCGGCTCGTCGGGTTCCTCGTCGGGTACGGGCTCGTCCGCCAGCACGGCGATCAACTGGCGCAGACTGCGGATGCCGAGCACCGACACCCCGGGCACCAGCGACGCCTCGGCCGCGGCACACTCCGGCACCACCACCTGCTCGTATCCGGCGTCGGCCGCGGCCAGCACGGCCGGCAGGATGCCCCGGACCGGGCGCACCCGGCCGTCCAGGCCCAGTTCGCCGATCATCACGATGTCGGCGAGGACCCGGGGGTCGATCCGCTCGGCGGCGCCGAGCACCGCGCAGGCCACGGCGAGGTCGAAGCCACTGCCCGCCTTCGGCACCGAGGCCGGGCTGAGGCCCACTGTGAGCTTCTTCGACGGCCAGGACGCCCCGGAGTTCACCACCGCGGCCCGCACCCGGTCCCTGCTCTCCGTCAGGCTCTTGTCCGGCAGCCCCACCAGTGTGAACGCCGCCACTCCCGGTTCCAGGTCGGCCTGGACCTCGACCACCACACCCTCGACGCCCACCAGCGCCACGGAGCACGTCCGGGCGAACCCCATCTCAGGCCACCCCCCGCGCGTGCTCGACCACGGGGGCTCCGCGGTCCGGCACGAGGACTCCGACCAGATCGATGCGGGCGCCGCCGGGCGGTGCGCCGCCGTGGGTCTGGATCCAGCGCTCGGCGAGGTCCCGCAGCCGGTGCGCCTTCTGTGGGGTCACCGCGGCCATCGGATGCTCGTAGCACCCGCCACGGCGTGTCTTCACCTCGCAGAGGACGAGCGTGTCCCCGTCCCGGGCCACGATGTCGATCTCGCCGGAGCGGCCGCAGCGCCAGTTGCGCTCCAGAACCGTCATCCCGGACTCGGTCAGGCGCCGAGCGGCCAGGTCCTCGCCGTACCTGCCGAGTGCGTTGCGTGCCTGCTGTGCGTTCATGTGGGCACCACCTCCGCGCCCACCGTCGCGTATCCGGCCGGAGGAAGTGGATCTTGGTGGGTTACCCGCCGGTTGTGGACAACCTCGTCACCCGCCCGTGCACCTCTCGTCGGCCCGGGGGATCCCCACCGGACAGGAATCCCGTACGACCCAAAGGACCCCCATCGCCATCAGCCCAAGGAAATCCCGTACAGCTGGAAAATCCCGCACAGCCCAGGAAATCCCGTACGGCGCAGTAAATCCCGTACCCGACCGAGAAGTCCCCTCAGCCGTCCCGGACGTCCCCTCAGCCGCCCAGGGTCCCGTCAGCCGTCCCGGGCGTCCCCTCAGCCGCCCGGAAGCTCCAGGTCGCTCTTGTTCAGCTCCTCGATGTTCACGTCCTTGAACGTCAGGACGCGTACCTGCTTGACGAAGCGGGCCGGCCGGTACATGTCCCAGACCCAGGCATCCGCCATGGACACCTCGAAGAACACCTCGCCCTGTACCGAGTGCACCTGCATCTCGTAGTCGTTGGTGAGGTAGAAGCGCCGCTCGGTCTCGATCACGTATTTGAACAGACCGACGACATCGCGGTACTCCCGGTAGAGCTTCAGCTCCATCTCGGTCTCGTACTTTTCGAGGTCCTCGGCGCTCATGGCATGTTCCCCTTCAGCCGTGCGATCCCACCATTGTGCGCCAGTCCCGCGCGCCTCTAGACGATTTCCGTGTCAAGGGTCACGGGCTTGGCCGGGGGACCTTCGTCGAGCAGCGTCCGGAGCAGCTCGGCGAGTCTGGTCGGGTACACCGTCTCATGCGCCCGGGCGAGTTCCCGACACGTCCACCACCTCGCTCCGGCGACGCTGCGGCGCTCCAGCTCGGTCAGGGCCAGCGGCTCGGGCTCCCGCCGGGGCGCGTGGGCCGTACGGGCCAGGTAGTACCACTCGTCCTGGTTCCAGCGGCGGCCTGCGAACGGGAAGGAGCACCGGCGGCGCCAGAGCACCGGGCCGAGTTCGACGTCGGTGATACCGGTCTCCTCGGCCAGTTCCCGCAGCGCCGCCTGCTCGCGGGTCTCGTCGCCCTCCAGGCCGCCGCCGGGCGTGAACCACCAGTCGTCGGCCGGGTCGTCCGGCTCATGGCCGTGCAACAGCAGTATGCGGTCGCCGGGGTCAAGCAGCACCACTCGGGCGACGCGGCGCAGGCCGCCCGCGAAGGAATCCGCGCCCGGATCCCGGGCTTCAGTGGGCACCGGCGGGCTCCGGGCGCGTCCGGGAACGGCTCAGCAGCTTGGCGACCGGGCCGTAGGCACCGCCGGCGAGGACGAGCACCGCCCCGGCCACGATCAGCACGACGATGGTGCGCAGCGGACCCGGCTGGGAGAGGGCGCCCAGCGCCTCGAAGCCGGTGGGCCGCGCCAGCATGCCGTTCAGGGGCCAGACGACGGCGTCGACGCGGGCGGACACGGCGCCGGCGGCGACGGTGCCGCGGGCGGCGTCGGTGAGGTGGGCGGTGGAGTCCAGCGAGCCCTGCCGCTCGTCACCGAGGAGGAAGAGGCGGCCCGAGGGAACCTTGACGGTCGGGAAGCCCGTGAGTTCGGCCGCGCTGCCCTTGGGGAGGTAGGGCTCGTCGATCTGTTTGCCGTTGACGGTCAGCCTGCCGTCGGTGCAGCAGGCGACGGTGTCCCCGCCGACCGCGACCACGCGCTTGACCACGTCGGAGCCGGTGACCCAGGTCTTGTCCTGGAAGACGACGACGTCGCCCCGGCGGATCTCGCCGCTGTCGATGCGCTCCGCGAGGACGCGGTCACCGGCGTCGATCGTCGGGGTCATGGAACTGGTGGGCACGGTGTACGGCCGGTAGACCACCGCGCCCCACGCGAATCCTCCGAGGAACAGCACCAGGCCCAGTGCCACGGCCACCCCGGACAGGCGCTGCCCGAGCGGGCTGCCGACCTGTGCCGTGCCTGTGCCACCGCGGTGCGGGGCCGTACGTGTCGTGCTCTCGCCACCCATGGACCCGCACCCTACCGGGCGGTACCGACCGGGCCCAGCCTCCCTCTCCCTCGGCCGGGAGGGGAAGGAGGCTGGGCCTCGTACAGCTCCGGCGGGTGCCTTTGCGGGCGGGGCGGCCCGGACGGACGGACTTCCCCGGGCCCACAAGCCGGACGAACGGACATCTTCAGGTCCACGGCCCGGACGAACAAGTGCCTCCAGGCCCACGGCCCGGACGAACGGACCTTCCCGGGCGCACGGCCCCGGGTTCCTCCCCGGTGCCCGGGATCACCCGGGCCCCATGCCCACCACGGTCCCGGGGTCCACGGCAGACCCCGGGGTTCCGCTTCGCTCCGGTCTTCTCAGCGGGTCCGGCTCGCAGCGGCCCGTCGGCGGCGCCACACCACCACCGGCAGCACGCCCACGAGCGCGATGCTCTCGGGGCCCACCGGCAGCGGGGCGGCGGCGGAAGAGGACTGCTGGTCGAGACCCGGCTGATCGAAGGTGTCCGGGACCGGCAGGGTGCCCCAGCGGTTGATCGGCCAGGCCCGGACGATGGCGCGGCCGACGACCTCGTCGACGGGAACCATGCCGTGGTTCTTGTCGGACTGGTTGTAGCGCGAGTCGCGGGAGTTCTGGCGGTGGTCGCCCATCACCCAGAGGTAGCCCTTGGGGACCGTCACCTTGAACTGGCCGCCCTGGTCGTCCACGCTGCACGGCGTGTTCCCGGGGTAGACGTACGGCTCGTTCAGCGGCTTGCCGTTGACCAGCAGCGGGCCGGTGTTCTTGCACTCGACCGTGTCACCGCCGACGCCGATGACCCGCTTGATCAGGTCCTTCTCCTCCGCGGACGGCATCAGGCCGATCCAGCTGAGGACCTTCTGCACCGGGTTCGGGTTCGGCGCCGGCTCCCCCGCGAGCCAGTTGTCCGGGTCGTGGAAGACGACGACCTCGCCGCGGTCGGGCTTGGAGCCGAACCACGGGGTGAGCTTGTCGACCAGGACGCGGTCACCCTGCTGGAGGGTGTTCTGCATCGAGTCCGACGGGATCGAGAACGCCTGCACCAGGAACGTCTTGATCAGCAGTGCCAGCACCAGTGCGATGACGACCAGGATCGGCAGCTCCTTCCAGAAGGAGCGCGGTTTCCTCGGCCCGGGAGCCGAGCCGCCCGGACCCTCGTCCGGAGTGCCGACCGCCGGGGGCTGCCCCTCTGCGGGCCTTCCGTCCGGGGCCGATTCGGGCTCATTCCCGGAGGTCACGGCGTTCTCCGCCGTGGGTTCGCTCGATTCCACGGGGCGCCCGCGGTGTTCTTCGCCGTCGTATCCCGACCGTGCGCCAACCGCCACATCCCCCACGCCAACTCCTTACGCCGTGCCGCCGCCTGCTCCGGGTACGGTGCAGGCCCACCACTCCCATAACGAGCGGGAGTTCCGCAGGAGTCGGGAGCTGGATCATTCCGTCCGGATCGTCGGAGGCAACCCTATGCGACAGCCGGGGGGCCGCGGTCGAGCCCGACGCCGAGTCGGAGACGCTTGCGAAGGTTTTAGGTTCGGTCAGACGGGACCAGTGTCCGACGGGCCAGCCGATGACCATGGCCCGGCCCACCACGGAGTTCACGGAGACCGTGCCGCCGTAGTCGGTGTTCTGGTGGGCTCGGGAGTCCGCGGAGTTGCCGCGGTGGTCGCCCATCACCCACAGCCGCCCCTGGGGGACGGTGACGTCGAACGGCGTGCTGGAGGGGACGTCGCCCGGATACAGGTAGTCCGACTCGGACAGCGGAACGCCGTTCACGGTGATCCGGCCCTGCGTGTCGCAGCACTTGACATGATCCCCGCCGACCCCGATGACCCGCTTGATGAGGTCCTTCTCGTTGTCGGAGGGCAGCAGCCCGATGAAGGTCAGCCCTTCCTTGATCTGCTTGACGACGACGGGGTCGTTCTTCTTGCCGGCCTGCTCGCCGCCCAGCCAGCCGCCCGGGTCGTGGAAGACGACGACGTCCCCGCGCTTCGGTTCGGAGCCGAACCACGGGGTGAGCTTGTCGACCAGGACGCGGTCGCCGATCCGGATCGTCTGCTCCATGGAGCCCGACGGGATCACGAACGCCTGGACGAGGAAGGTCTTCAGGACCAGCGCTATCAGCACGGCCACGCCGACCAGGAGCGGTATCTCCCGCACCGCGCTGCGCCTGCGCTTGCGCTTGACCTTGCGCTGGAGCTTGCGCCGCTCCGCGCGGGTCCGGCCGCCGGCCGGACCGGCCGCGCGCCGGCCGCCGGTGGGCAGCGGGCCGTCGGCCGCGTCGCCGGGCGCACCGCGGGGCTTGCCGCGGTTACCCATGCGGCTGCTCCGCCGCGGGCACGCGCGCGTAGGCGGTCGGGCGGTCGAGGTGGGTCCAGTGGGCGACGGGCCAGACGATCCAGTCCGCGCGCCCGATCACCTCGGCCACGGGGATCATGCCGCCGCCCGGGGAGCCCAGGTGGTCGCGGGAGTCGCTGGAGTCGCCGCGGTGGTCGCCGAGGACGAACAGCCTGCCCGGGGGTACGACGACGTCGAAGGGCACGGTGGACGGGCTGTCCCCGGGATAGAGGAACGCCGTCTCGTCGACCGGTCGGCCGTTCACCTCGATCCTCCCCTCCTCGTCGCAGCAGACCACGTGGTCCCCGCCTACACCCACAACGCGCTTGATGTAGTCCGCGTCCCCGAAATACCCGGTTCCGTCGAATACGACCACGTCACCACGGCGCGGCCCGGCACCGAAACGGTACGCCACCTTGTTCACGAGGACGCGGTCGCCGATCCTCAGCCCGTTCTCCATGGATCCGCTCGGGATCTGGAACGGCTGTGCCACGTACGTGTTGAGGAGCAGCAGGAACAGCAGGCAGACGAAGAGGGTGAGGGTGATCCGTCCGCCCGGCAGCCAGTCGGCGAACCGCGACACGAACGCGAAACGCGACCGCCCCTCCGTGCCCGGTGCGCCGGGGCTTGAGGAGGAACGGTCGCGTCTCGTCGGCTGTGCTTCGGTGTCCATCGCGGGCTGATGTTATCCGGCCCGGCTGGGAACTCCCGGGAGCGCTCAGCTCTCGCGCTTCTCCTTGATCTTCGCGGCCTTGCCGCGCAGGTCGCGCAGGTAGTAGAGCTTGGCGCGGCGCACGTCACCCTTGGTGACCAGCTCGATCTTCTCGACGATCGGGGTGTGCACCGGGAAGGTCCGCTCGACACCGACGGAGAAGGAGACCTTGCGGACCGTGAAGGTCTCGCGGACGCCGGAGCCCTGGCGACGGATCACCACGCCCTTGAACTGCTGCACACGGGAGCGGTTGCCCTCGATGACGCGGACGTGGACGTTGACGGTGTCACCCGGACGGAAGGCCGGAATGTCGCTGCGCAGCGCAGCCGCGTCGACGGAGTCGAGCAGGTGGGACATGTCGTCTGCTTTCTTCGCTGATGCCACAGGTCATCAACGGGAACTAGATGTTCGTCAAAGGAGTGCCGTGCGGATCGGGGCGGGCGTCGTGTCCCCCTGCGGCAGGGGCGCACGCCGGACGGACGCACAACAGCGAGCTATTCTTCCATGCCCTCTGGCCTGCGCCAAAATCGGCCGTACGGTTCCCCGTCCGGGTCCGGGGACCAGCCGAGGATGGAGAGCATCTCGCGGTCCTTCTTGTCGAACGCCTGGGGGCCGCAACGCTCGATCAGGTCGGGCCGGTTGGCGGTCGTACGCTTCAGCGCCTCGTCCCGGCGCCAGCGGGCGATCTTCCCGTGATGGCCGCTGAGCAGCACGTCCGGGATGTCCCGGCCGCGCCACGAGGGCGGCTTGGTGTAGACGGGGCCCTCCAGGAGGCTCGCCATCGCGCCGGGTGCGAAGGAGTCGTCCCGGTGCGACTCGGCGTTGCCCAGGACGCCGGGCAGCAGCCGTGCCACGGCCTCCGTGACGACCAGGACGGCCGCCTCGCCGCCGGCGAGCACGTAGTCGCCGATGGACACCTCGTAGACCGGTATCCGCGTCGCGTACTCGTCCATGACGCGCCGGTCGATGCCTTCGTACCGGGCCGGCGTGAAGATCAGCCAGGGGCGTTCGGAGAGTTCGACGGCCAGTTCCTGGGTGAAGGGGCGGCCGCTCGGGGTGGGCACGATCAGCGCGGGCGTCCCGGAGCCGGTCTCGTAGCCGTCGGCCAGTACGGAGTCGAGGGCGTCGCCCCACGGCTCGGTCATCATGACCATGCCCGGCCCACCGCCGTAAGGCGTGTCGTCGACCGTGTTGTGCCGGTCGTACGTCCAGGTCCGCAGGTCGTGCACGTGCACGTCGAGCTGTCCCCGCGCGCGTGCCTTGCCGACGAGGGAGACGTTCAGCGGCTCCAGGTACTCGGGGAAGATGGTGACGACGTCGAGCCTCATGCGCCCTCGTCCCCGGCCCCGGACCCGGCGCCGCGTCCGTCAGCGGCGGCGTCGCCGCGGGCCGCGAGGTCCATGAGGCCCGGCGGGGGCGCCACGACCGCCTTCTGCTCCGCCAGGTCGATCTCGGTGACGATCTCCTCGACGAAGGGGATCAGCACCTCGCTGCCGTCGGGCCGTTCGACGATGAACAGGTCCTGGGAGGGCAGGTGGGAGATCTCGGTGATGCGGCCGACCTCCGTGCCGTCCTCGGTGACCACGTCGAGGTCGATCAGCTGGTGGTCGTAGTACTCGTCCTTGCCCTCGGGCAGTTCCTCCGGGTCGATCTCGGCGATCAGGACGGTGCCCCGGAGGGCTTCCGCGCCGTTGCGGTCCTTGACGCCGGCGAAACGCAGGAGCAGGCGGCCGCTGTGGACGCGGCCGGTCTCGATGGTGAGCGGTCCCGTGGAGGCGGGATCGGTGGCGAGCACGGCGCCGGGCGCGAGCCTGAGTTCCGGCTCGTCGGTACGTACCTCGACGGTGACCTCACCCTTGATGCCGTGGGCACGGCCGATCCGTGCGACTACCAGCTGCACGTTTCCAGATCTCCTGTCATACGCCTCGGGCCGGGGAGGGCCCAGTGGCCTTCCCCGGCCCGAGCCGGTTCTCGAAAGCGTCAGCGGACGTGGTCGACGTCGACGAGGTCGACGCGGACTCCGCGACCGCCGATGGCACCCACGACGGTGCGCAGGGCACGCGCGGTGCGGCCGTTGCGGCCGATCACCTTGCCGAGGTCGTCGGGGTGGACCCGGACCTCAAGGACGCGCCCGCGGCGCAGGTTGCGCGAGGCGACCTGCACGTCGTCAGGGTTGTCGACGATGCCCTTCACGAGGTGCTCAAGCGCCTCTTCGAGCATGCTGCTCAGGCCTCGGTCGACTCGGAGGACTCGGCGCCGGCCTCGTCCTTCTTCTCGGCCTTCTTCCGCTGGGTGATCGCCTCACCCTTGCCCTCGTCCTCGCCGCCGAGAGCCTCGAACGTCGGACGCGCGGCCTTCGGCTCGGCGACGAGCAGCGGCGCCGGAGCGGGCTCGCCCTTGAACTTCTGCCAGTCGCCCGTCTTCTTCAGGATGGCGAGCACGGGCTCGGTCGGCTGGGCGCCGACGCCGAGCCAGTACGCCACGCGGTCGGCGTCCACCTCGATGACCGACGGGTTGTAGGTCGGGTGGTACTTGCCGATCTCCTCGATGGCCCGGCCGTCACGGCGGGTACGGGAGTCGGCGACGACGATGCGGTAGTGAGGCGAACGGATCTTGCCCAGACGCTTCAGCTTGATCTTGACTGCCACGGGAGTGGGTTCTCCTGGATTTGACGTGGTGGGGCACAACGAGATGCCGCGTGGGGTTGCGGACCCGAGTGGCCCGATGGACGCGTCAGCCGGAGGAGAGAGGGGTCCTGTACGGCTGTCGAGTACAGCTAGCCATTGTGCCACACGCAGCGGGTCGCTTCCGGCCGAGGGCCCGGGCCGGGGCGCGGGCATGCCGGACAGACACCCGGCGCGGAGACGACCGTACGTCGGGTGTGCTGCCCGGCACCGGCGAGTCGGCGCACGCGGCTGCCACGAGCAGCCGCGTGCCTAGCTCGCCGCCGCTCCCACGACCTCCGGGATCCGGAACGGCTTGCCGCAGCCGCCGCACATGATCGGCGCCTGGGCCAGCACGGACGGGACGACCCGGACATTGCGCCCGCAGTCGCAGACGGCCTTGACGCGGACACCGCCACCGGAGGAGCCGTGGCGGGCGGCCGGGCCGCGGAAGGTGCGGGAGGTGTCGGCGGAGGTGGCTGCCAGGTGGGCCTTCAGGGCGCGCTGGAGCCGCTCCGTCGTCGGGCGGTAGCGCCGCTTCGCCTCCGGGTTGAGCGTCACCAGCGAGAAGCCGCTGCTCGGGTGCGGCTCGTCGGGGTGGTCCAGGCCCAGCTCCTCGGCGATGGCGAGGAATCTCCGGTTGTGATAGCGGCCGGCCCGGGAGGTGTCGCGTACGCCGCGCGCGGCGGCGATGCCGTGGACTGCCTCGTGAAGCAGTCGCTCGAAGGAGAGCTCGTGTCCGCACGCGGACGACGACTCTCCGATCAGGGACTCTGGCGCGGCAAGGTCAGGCAGCTCGGGGTGGTACCGCTGAATGTCGGCCCACGCCTGTGCCAGCTCTGCGGCGAGTACAGGTGGTGTCTGTGTCGTGCTCACGTAATGAGAACGAGCCGGACCGCCGCTGTGTTCCGATTCCGGGGCATCCCAAAATAATTTTGCACGTACCCGTCAGTTGCCGCTGATGCGACCTGACGAGGGCGGGAGCGCTGATCTGCGGAGAAGCCGCACAGCTCCTACCAACCCGGTACGTAGTCCGACGTAGAACCCGGCACGCAGAACGTGTCCGCGCACCGGGACGGCTGTGGGTGGCCGCCGCGCAAGAGACGTTTCGGTCGCTCTCGCCGTGACGGCGCCGCTTCAGTATGCGCGCGCGACGATCGCGACGTCGTCCGGGGTGCCGTCTGCGTCCGGCACCGACCCGTCCGCCGCGACCAGGCACCGCACGGTCAGGGCGTGCTCGGCCAGCTCGGCCTCGCCCTCCTCACCGAGGTCGGCCCACGGGATGCGCGCCCAGCCGCCGGCGGTGGCGGCCTCGACGGCCTCCGCGACGGTGGCCACGTCGACCGTGCGGGACTCGCGGCGCTCCCGCGACTGCCCGAGCAGCAGCGCCTGGTCCGCTTCGAGGATCCCCGGGAGCAGGGCGGGCAGCGCGTCCAGGGCGACCGGTTCCTTGCCGCCGCGGATGCGGCGGGCCAGCGTCGCGGTACCGGCCTCCAGGTCGCGCGGGCCGACCTCGATGCGGACGGGCACGCCCTTCAGCTCCCAGTCGACGGCGCGGCGGCCGAACGGGGTGTCCGTGCGGTCGTCCACCCGTACCCGGATCCCCGCCGCGGTCAGCCGGTCGCCGATCTCGCGGACCTTGGCCAGGACCGCCTCGTCGTCCTTGACGGCGAGCACCACGGCCTGGATCTGCGCCAGCCGGGGCGGGACGCGCAGGCCGTCGTCGTCCCCGTGCATCATCACCAGGGCGCCGATCATGCGGGTGGTGGAGCCCCACGAGGTCTGCCAGACGTATTCCTGCCGACCGTCCTTCGACAGGTACTGGGTGTGGAAAGCCTTGGCGAAGTTCTGGCCGAGTTCATGGCTGGTGGCGAGCTGAAGGGCCTTCCCGTCGCCCATCATGCCCTCCAGGGTGAGGGTGTTGACGGCGCCGGCGAACCGCTCGCGGGCGGTCTTGCGGCCCGCGAGGACGTCCATGGCGAGGACGTTCTCCATGAAGTCGGCGTACACCTCGCGGTGGATGCGCGCGGCGTAGTCGCGGGCGTCCTCATAGGTGGCGTGCGCGGTGTGGCCCTCCTGCCACAGGAACTCCGTCGTGCGCAGGAACACGCGCGGGCGCAGCTCCCAACGCACCACGTTCGCCCACTGGTTGATCAGCAGCGGCAGGTCCCGGTAGCTCTGCACCCACTTGGCGAAGTAGTCGTTGACGATCGTCTCGGAGGTGGGCCGGACGACGACGGGTTCCTCCAGTTCCTTGCCGCCGGCGTGCGTGACGACGGCCAGCTCCGGCGCGAAACCCTCGACGTGCTCGGCCTCCCGGGTCAGGTACGACTGCGGGATGAACAGCGGGAAGTAGGCGTTGGCGGCGCCGGCCCCCTTGATCCGGGTGTCCATCTCGGCCTGCATCCGCTCCCACAGCCCGTACCCGTACGGTCGGATCACCATGGTGCCGCGCACCGGGCCGTTGTCGGCCAGCTCCGCCTTGTTGATCAGATCCTGGTACCAGCGGGGGAAGTCGACCGCCCGGGGGGTGAGAACGGGTGCCTTTGCCATGGCGCGATGGTACGGGTCCATGTTGCCGGGATGTGAATTCTCGCCACGGCCGCCGGGCAGCGGCGATCCGCGTTCCAGGACCCCTGGACGCCGTCGCGAGCCGGGAGTTACCTGGCATGGGTGGAGAGTGCGAGCGCACGGCACGGGGGCCACGCAACCGGTCGCAGCGGCGGCCTACGGCGGATTGGGGCGCTGATCCATGACACCTGCGCTCGTGCGGCAGCACCCGGCCCCCGCGGGCACCGCCCCCGGTGTGGACCGGCGGGCACGCGCGCGTGACTGGTCCGAGATCCAGGAACGGATGCTGGTCCCGCTCCACGAGTCCGTCTACGAACGGCTTGAAGTCGGCCCGGCCACCCGGCTGCTCGGCCTGCGCTGCGGTTCCGGACTCGCCCTGCTGACGGCGGCGGCCAGAGGGGCCGCGGTGACCGGCGTCGACCGCGGCCGGCCCGAACTGCTCGCCCTCGCACGGCAGCGCCTGCTGCCGGACGCGCGGGACGCACGCGCGCGTGCGCGCGCCCGGATCGTCGACGGCTCGCCCGGGGACGCGGCCGACGCGGAGACGCCCGCGTACACCCTGGTGACCGTCTTCGAACCGACCGGGGGCCGCGCGGACGGTCCGGCGGGGCTCGGCGGCCCGCTCGCCGCCGCGCTGCCGCTCGCCGTGCGCGGCGCGGCCGTGGTGCTGGCCGGCTGGGGTCCGCCGGAGCGCTGTGCCACCTCGGACGTGCTGCGGGTGGCCGCCGGGCCGGCCGGTCCGGCGCGCGGTGCGGGCCCGGCCGGCCGCGACGACCTGGAGGAGGTGGCCCGGCGGGCCGGGCTGCGGCCGGCCGGTTCCGGGCGGGTGGCCTGCCCGTTCGGGTACGCGGACGTCGACAGCGCGGTGCGCGGTCTGCTGTCGACGGGATGGTTCGACGCGGCGCTCACGGCCGCCGACCCGGCGCAGGTGGACAAGGAACTGCGGGAAGCGCTGCATCCCCACCGGCGGCAGGACGGGACGGTGTGGATGCCGAACGTGTTCCGCTATCTGATCGCCCGTGTTCCCTAGGCGGGCGTAGGCACGCACCACGCGCACCTGTCGGGGCAGATCCCCGCGCACCTCGGGGAAGATCCCGCGCCCGGCCCGGACGGGGCGGGTCGGCTCAGGGTTCGTCCTTCGTCAGGCGGGTGATGCCGGCGATCCGGTACGCATCCTTCTCCTCCAGGGTCTCCCGTTCCATCAGGGCCCTGGCCAGCGCGTCCAGTCGGCCGCGGTGCTCGCCGAGTTTGCGGCACGCCTCCTCGTAGCACTCGTCGACGATGCGGCGCATCTCGGCGTCGATCACGTCGAGGGTCTGCGGCGCGGCGGCCAGCCCGTACGCCTGCTGGCTGTCGTCGGGCAGCGCGGAGAGCCGGCCCACCTGCTCGCTCATCCCCCAGCGGGACACCATGCCGCGCGCGATGCGGGTGACCTGTTCCAGGTCGCTCTCCGAGCCCGTGGTGATGACGCCGTAGACGACCTGTTCGGCGGCCATCCCGCCGAGCGCGCCGATGATGCGCCCGCGCAGGTACTCCTCGGTGTACGCGTACCGGTCCGACTCGGGGGTCGAGAGGGTGACCCCGAGCGCCCTGCCGCGCGGCACGATGGTGATCTTGCGGACCGGGTCGGCGCCGGGCTGGAGCATGCCCAGCAGGGCGTGTCCGCTCTCGTGGTACGCGGTGCGGCGGCGCTCCTCCTCGGGCATCACCAGGGCGCGTTCGGCGCCCAGCTGGACCTTCTCCAGCGCCTCCGAGAAGTCGCTCCGCGTCACCTCCCGCTGTGCGCGCTTGACCGCGAGCAGGGCCGCCTCGTTGGCGAGGTTGGCCAGCTCGGCGCCGGTCATGCCCGGGGTGGTACGGGCCACCTGGGCGAGGTTCACGTCCGCGGCGAGCGGGATGCCGCGGGTGTGGATCCGCAGGATGGCCTCGCGTCCGCCGCGGTCGGGGGGCGAGACGTTGACGACCCGGTCGAAGCGGCCGGGGCGGGTGAGCGCCGGGTCCAGGACGTCCGCCCGGTTGGTGGCCGCGATGACGATGACGCCCTCGGAGCCGGAGAAGCCGTCCATCTCGGTGAGGATCTGGTTGAGGGTCTGCTCGCGCTCGTCGTGGCCGCCCATGCCGGAGCCGCCCGCGCGGGCCCGGCCGATGGTGTCGATCTCGTCGATGAAGATGATCGACGGGGCGACCTTGCGGGCCTCGGCGAACAGTTCGCGCACCCGGGACGCGCCGACGCCCACGATCATCTCGATGAACTCGGACGCGGAGGCCGAGAAGAAGGGCACGCCCGCCTCGCCCGCGACCGCGCGCGCGAGCAGCGTCTTGCCGGTGCCGGGCGGTCCCGAGAGCAGGACGGCGCGGGGCATCCTGGCGCCCATCCTGCGGTAGGCGTCCGGGTGCTTCAGGAAGTCGACGACGTCGTTCAGCTCGTCCTCGACCTCGTCGATGCCGGCGACGTCGGCGAAGGTGGTGCGCTGCTGTCCGGGCTGCAACTCGACCGGCCTGGGCGGTGGCTTGCGGCCGAACATGCCGCCCGCGCCGCCGAGTCCCGAGCTGAACCGCCGCGCGATGAAGATCCACACGGCGACCAGCAGCAGCATCGGCGCCAGCGAGATCAGCAGATTGGACAGGAAGCTCCGGTGCTGGACGACCGGTTCCGCCGTGACGGCGACGTTGTGCCTGATCAGGTCCGACCACAGCTGGTCGCCCGCGAAGGACGGGCGCTGGGTCTTGAACTTGGTGTACTTGCTGCCGCTCTCCGGGTCGGTCTGCTCCTTCTTGAGCTGGCCCTGGATCGCGTCGCCCTTGGCGTAGATCTTGGAGACGTTGCCGTCCGACACCTGCTTGCTGAACTCGGTGTAGGAGACCGTCGGCTCGTGGTCCTGGTCCTGGAGGGACAGCACGATGTTGGCGATCAGATAGACGACCAGCGCGGCCAGGGCCAGCCGCCACCAGCCGCCGCGCATCCGCCGCCTGCCGGACGGGGGCTTCTGCGGCTCCTCGGGAGCGCCCTCGGTGCGCCAGGGCTGGTCCGGGGAGTCACGCGGCGGCGCCGGGTTGGTCATATCGGGACGTTACGCCACGTATCGGAATGCGGCACCGCACGTCACGGGCGTACCCGTGGGGCCCGGCGGCACGGTCGGCGGGCGCGGTCGGCGCGCCCTCGGGAACGTCGGAGGGCGGCCCCTCGTGGAAGCGGGACGCCCTCAGGTCGTGGAAGGAAACGCCTCCGGATCGCGCGCGGCCGGGGACCGCGCGGGCTCGGCCGGGCTCAGCCCATGAACTTCTTGAACTCGTCCGGCAGCTCGAAGTCCTGCCCGCCCTGCTGCGGCAGGCCCAGTGCTCCCCCGCCCTGCGCGGCGGCCTCGCGCCGCTGGGCCTCCTCCAGCTCCTGCTGCTTGCGCTTCATCGGGTTGCCGGAGCGCTGCTTGCCCTTGGCCTTCTTCGGCTGCTTCCGCTGCCGGCCGGGACCGCCACCCATGCCCGGGATGCCCGGCATGCCGGGCATCCCGCCGCCCTGGGCCATCCTGGACATCATCTTGCGCGCCTCGAAGAACCGCTCGACGAGGTTCTTCACCGCGCTGACCTCGACACCCGAACCCCTGGCGATACGGGCGCGGCGCGAACCGTTGATGATCGTCGGGTCCTGGCGCTCGCCGGGGGTCATCGACTTGATGATCGCGGCGGTGCGGTCGACGTCGCGCTCGTCGAGGTTGTTGATCTGGTCCTTGATCTGGCCCATGCCGGGCAGCATGCCGAGCAGCTTCGAGATGCTGCCCATCTTCCTGACCTGCTCCATCTGGGACAGGAAGTCGTCGAGGGTGAAGTCCTGACCCTTCTTCGACGCCAGCTTGGAGGCCATCTTCTCGGCCTCTTCCTGGCTGAACGTCTTCTCCGCCTGCTCGATCAGGGTGAGCAGGTCGCCCATGTCGAGGATGCGGGAGGCCATCCGGTCCGGATGGAAGGCGTCGAAGTCGTCGAGCTTCTCGCCGTTCGACGCGAACATGATCGGCTTGCCGGTGATCTGGCGGATCGACAGGGCGGCGCCGCCGCGGGCGTCGCCGTCGAGCTTGGAGAGCACCACGCCGTCGAAGCCGACGCCGTCGCGGAACGCCTCCGCCGTGTTGACCGCGTCCTGACCGATCATCGCGTCGACGACGAACAGGATCTCGTCCGGGGAGACCGCGTCGCGGATGTCCGCGGCCTGCTGCATCATCTCCTGGTCGATGCCGAGGCGGCCGGCGGTGTCGACGACGACGATGTCGTGGACCTTGGACTTCGCGAAGTCGATGGAGTCCTCGGCGACCTTCACCGGGTCGCCGACGCCGTTGCCCGGCTCCGGTGCGAAGACCGCCACACCCGCGCGCTCGGCGACGACGCTCAACTGGTTGACGGCGTTCGGGCGCTGCAGGTCGGCGGCGACGAGCAGCGGGGAGTGGCCCTGCTCCTTGAGCCAGCGGCCGAGCTTGCCCGCGAGGGTGGTCTTACCCGCACCCTGGAGACCCGCCAGCATGATCACCGTGGGCGGCTGCTTGGCGAAGCGCAGACGCCTGGTCTCGCCGCCGAGGACGGTGACCAGTTCGTCGTTGACGATCTTCAGGACCTGCTGGGCCGGGTTCAGCGCCTTGGAGACCTCGGCGCCGAGGGCCCGCTCCTTGATGTTCTTGATGAACGTGCGGACCACAGGAAGGGCGACGTCCGCTTCGAGCAGCGCGATGCGGATCTCGCGCGCCGTGGCGTCGATGTCCGCTTCGCTCAGCCGGCCTTTTCCACGGAGGTTTTTGAAAGTGGCGCTGAGGCGGTCGGAGAGAGTATCGAACACGGCGGCGTCGGTCCTCGGAGTTGGGGGCAGTACAGAGCGTCTTCCAGGGTATCCGGCCCCGCAAGCAGATCGTCCCCGACCGCCGCGTTCAGCGGGGCGGGGCGGGACGCGCGCGGCGGGGCCATGACGCGTCCGTCCCGGCGCGGCCGGGCCGCCTGGTCCGCCCGGTCCGCCCCGCGTCGGCGGGGACCACGTCAGGTGCGCGTACGACACGCCCGCGGGGTCATGCCCGCAGCGTCTCCTCCAGCGCGCGGGCCGTCGCCGCCGCGTCACCGGCCGACAAGGGCGCTCCCGTCCCCGTCGTCACGTAGAAGGCGTCCACCGCGTTGGCACCCAGCGTGCTCACGTGCGCGCTCCGCACCCGGACGCCCGCGTCCTCCAGCGCCCGGCCGATCCGGAACAGCAGTCCCGGCGCGTCCTGGGCGCGGACCTCGATCACCGTGGCGTGCCGGGAGGCGGCCGGAGCGACCGTGACCCGCGGCGGCGGGGCCGGCCAGCCGCGGCGGCGCGGATAGGCCGCGTCGCGCTCGGCGAGCCGGCCCGCGATGTCCAGGCTGCCGTCCAGCGCCCGCACCAGGTCGGCGCGGAGCCGCGCGGCCTGCGGCAGCGAGCCGTACTCCGCCGCGACCCGCCAGTCCAACAGCAGCAGCGACCCGTCGTCGACGTCGTCCGGCAGCCGCAGGGTCCGCAGTTCCGCGGTGCGCACGGTGAGCCGGTGCACGGCGAGGACCCCGGCCACCGCGGGCAGCACCCCCGGCTGGTCGGGTACGGCGATGAGGAGTTCGACGCCCAGCGGCTCGGGATCGCCCGAGGGCTCCTCGTCCGCCGCCGGCTGCTGCTGCGGCTGTGCGCGCAGCGCCAGCACCGGTCCGCCGGTACGGAACGCCTCGATGGCCAGGCGCTCCTGCTCGGCGGTGGGGGTGGCGGGCTCGGGTTCGCCGGGCGTGTCCCCGGCGAGGACCGCCGCGACCCGCTTCACCAGGTCGGCGACCAGGGCGCCGCGCCAGGACGACCAGGCGGCCGGGCCGGTGGCCAGCGCGTCCGCCTCGGTCAGCGCGTGCAGCAGTTCCAGCGTGCCCGGGGTGCCGACGGCGTGGGCGACCGCGCGGACGGTGGCCGGATCCTCCAGGTCGCGCCGGGTGGCGGTCTCCACCAGCAGCAGATGATGGCGTACGAGGGTGGCGAGCACGCCCACGTCGGCGCGGTCGAAGCCGACGCGGACGGCCACGTCCTTGGCGATGATCTCGCCGGCCACGGAGTGGTCGCCCGGCCAGCCCTTGCCGATGTCGTGCAGCAGGGCGGCGACCAGCAGCAGGTCGGGCCGGCTGACCCGGCGGGTCAGTTCGGAGGCGCGGACCGCCGTCTCGATCAGATGCCGGTCGACGGTCCACACGTGGACGGCGTTGCGCTGCGGGCGGCAGCGCACCCGCTCCCAGTCCGGCAGCAGCCGGGTGACGAGACCTTCCGCCTCCAGCGCCTCCCAGACGTCGACCGTCGGCCGGCCGGAGCCGAGCAGTGTGACCAGTTGCTCGCGGGCCTCCGCGGGCCAGGGCGTGGGCAGCGGGCCGGCGGTGGCCGCCAGGCGCCGTACGGCGTGCAGGGAGAGCGGGAGAGCGGCCTGGGCCGCGGCGGCCGCGGCGCGCAGCGGAAGGACCGGGTCGCGTTCGGGGCGCGCGGTGCGGGCGAGCACCACCTCGCCGTCCTGTTCCACGACCCCCTCGGCCAGCGGCGAGCGCTCGGCGACCGGTTTGCCGCCCAGTGCCCTCCCGTCGCCCGCCACCGCCCTTCTGAGGAAGTCGCTTCGCTCCCTCGCCAGTCTGCGCAGTGTGGGGCGTACGGCGCGCGACCGCAGAACGCGCCCCACCTCGCGCCAGGTGACGTCGCTGGCGTACGAGATGACGCGGGCCGCCTCGTAGACCTGCCGCAGCAGGGTGTCGGCGTCGAGCAGGCCCAGCTCGGCGGCCACCTGGTCCTGCTCCTGGAGGGCGAGGCGGTCGGTGGCGCGGCCGGTGGTCAGGTGCAGGGCGTCCCGGACGTCGAGCAGCCGCCGACGGGCGTCCGCGAGGCCCTCCCGGGGGGCGTCGGCCAGCCAGGACGCGGCGACCGCGCGCAGGGCGGTGGCGTCCCGCAGGCCGCCGCGGGCCTCCTTGAGGTCCGGTTCCAGGAGGTACTGAAGCTCGCCCTGGCGGGCCGCGCGTTCGGCGCACAGCTCCTGGAGTTCGGGGAGGCGTGCGGGCGCCTGGTTGCGCCAGTCGGCGAGCACGGTCGTCCGCAGTGCGGTGGTGAGGCCGCGGTCGCCCGCGAGATGGCGGGCGTCGAGCAGTCCGAGCTGGGCCTTGAGGTCGCCGCCCGCCGTCTTGCGGGCCTGAGCGGGCGTGCGCACGGAGTGGTCGAGGGCGAGGCCGAGGTCCCAGACCGGGTACCAGATGCGGTCGGCCAGGGCGGCGATCGCCTCGGTGTCGGGGCCGTCGTGCAGCAGCAGGAGGTCGAGGTCGCTGCGCGGGGACAGCTCGCCGCGGCCGTATCCGCCGACGGCGACCAGCGAGACGCCCGGGAGTCCCTCGGCCGCCGCGCCGAACAGCCCGGCCAGCCAGTCGTCGGTCAGCTCGGCGAGGGCCGCTCGGCGCGGCGGCCCGGACTGCTCCCCCTCGGTGAGGAGGCGCAGCCGGGCCGCCGCGTAGCCACTGGGTCCCGAGTCCTTCGCGTCGTCGTGCTCTTTCGTACCCGTCACCCAGCGGCTCCTGTCGTTCTGCTGTTCGCCTGCGCGTCCGGTCAGAGGGCGTCCGGACCGCGCTCGCCGGTGCGCACCCGTACGGCCGTCTCGACCGGCAGGGACCAGACCTTGCCGTCACCGATCTTGCCGGTGCGGGCGGCCTTGACGATGACGTCGATCAGCTGCTCGGCGTCGTCGTCCTCGGCCAGCACCTCGATACGGATCTTGGGTACCAGGTCGACGGTGTACTCGGCGCCGCGGTAGACCTCGGTGTGTCCCCTCTGACGACCGTAACCGCTCGCCTCGGTGACCGTCAGGCCGTGCACCCCGAAGGCTTGCAGGGCCTCCTTGATCTCGTCGAGCCGGTGCGGCTTGACGACCGCGGTGATGAGCTTCATGCGTCCACCTTCTTGCTCTGCAGGGCGGCCAGGGCGGGCGCGATGCTACCGATGACCCCGCCACCGGCGCCGCTGAAGTCGTATGCGGTCTCGGCGTGCTCGGCCTGGTCGATGCCGGAGACCTCCTCGTCCTCGGTGACCCGCATGCCCATGGTCTTGTCGAGGAGGAAGGCGAGGACGGCGGAGACGATCAGGGAGTAGGCGAGGACCGCGAAGACACCGGCGCACTGCTTCCAGAGCTGGTCGAGTCCGCCGCCGTAGAACAGGCCCTTGACGTCGGACTGGCCCTTGCCGCTGGCGAAGAAGCCGATGAGCAGGGAGCCGAGGACGCCGCCGACCATGTGGACGCCGACCACGTCGAGGGAGTCGTCGTAGCCGAACTTGTACTTCAGGCCCACCGCCATGGCGCACAGCACACCGGCGATGGCGCCGACGGCGATCGCGCCGAGCGGGGAGACCGCGCCGCCGGACGGGGTGATCGCGACCAGTCCCGCGACCGCGCCGGAGGCGGCGCCCAGCGTGGTGAACGCGCCGTGCCGGATCTTCTCGTAGACGAGCCAGGCCAGCATGGCGGCCGCGGTGGCGATCTGCGTGTTGACGAACATCAGCGCGCCGACGCCGTCGTTGTTGCCGAGCCAGGAGCCGGCGTTGAAGCCGAACCAGCCGAACCACAGCAGACCGGCGCCGAGCATGACCAGCGGCAGGCTGTGGGGGCGCATCGGGTCCCTCTTGAAGCCGACCCGCTTGCCGATGACGAGGATCACGCCGAGGGCCGCGGCACCCGCGTTGATGTGGACCGCGGTACCACCGGCGAAGTCGATCACGCCGAGTTCGTAGGCCCACCCGCCGGAGCCCCAGACCCAGTGCGCCACCGGGAAGTACACGATCGTGACCCACAGCACGAGGAAGACGGCCCACGCCGAGAACTTCACCCGGTCCGCGAGGGCACCGCTTATCAGGGCGGGCGTGATGATCGCGAACATCAGCTGGAAGACGGCGAAGACGAAGACCGGGATGGTGTAGCCGGGCCAGAGGTCCATCTTGCCGATGCCACTGAATCCGACGAAGTCGGAGGTCCAGCCGACGAGGGAGCCCTTGTCGGTGCCGAAGGCCACGGAGAAGCCGTAGAGCACCCACAGGATGGTGACGATGCCCAGGCTGATGAAACTCATCATCAGCATGTTCAGGGTGCTCTTGACGCGGACCATTCCTCCGTAGAAGAAGGCCAGGCCGGGGGTCATGAGCATCACCAGGGCGGAACAGATGAGCATGAAGCCTGTGTCCGCGGCGGACAGCTTGGGTGCCTCCGCGGCAAGCGTGATGGCTGGTGCCATCGGCGTCTCCTCGTCGATTGGTACGGCCCGTGCGGGCAGGGCCTGAAGAGTGGTCCGGTCGGTGAGGGGCGGGCCGGTTATGCGCCACGAGACTGGCGCAGCGCGGTTTCGGTCGAAGCCCCTCGTTGTTTCACCGGAGTGACGAAGGCGCCGTGTGTGTTACGCGTGGATGAACTGCCGGATTCGCCGCACGGCGCTCGTTATCGTGACGCAACCACCTCCCGCGGAACGAAACCGGCCGCGGCCGGCCTTCCGACGACCTGGCGCGGGGGAGCCGAGTCGGGCTGTTCGGGAGGGCCGGCCGCGGCCGGGGTCCAGCGGGGTCAGACCGCCTCAGCGGTCTCCGGGAGGGCGGTCGCGAGCTGGTCGGTGAGGTCGATGACCTCGGCGAGGCCGCCGAAGTCGCGTACGGCCGTGTCGACGGTCTTGCGGATGCGCGTGTTCACCCGTTCGGACCGCACCTTCCCGGCGACGGTCAGCGCCTTGGTGACGTAGGCGGTGCTCCGCTCGGGCTCACGGCGCAGCAGGTGCACGGTGGCCATGCCGATCAGGTTCAGCGCGTACGACCGCTGGTGCTCGTGGTCCGCGGCGAACAGCTCGACGGACCGCTGCATCAGCGGTTCGGCCAGGGAGGCGTAGGCGGGGCTGCGGCCGGCCACGTAGGCGAGGTCGCGGTAGGAGTGGGAGTTCTCGCCGTACAGCTCGGCCTCGGAGAAGAAGCGGATCCAGTCGGGGTCCGGCTCGTCCCACTCGTCGCCCTCGGCGAAGGCGTCCTCGGCCATCCGCACCGCGCGCTTGCACTTGCCGGGCTGGCCCATGTTGGCGTAGGCGCGGGCCTCCATCGCATACAGCATGGACTGGGTGCGCGGGCTCGCGCAGTCGCGGCTGCCGTACTGGGCGAGGTGGATCAGTTCCAGGGCGTCGTCGGGCCGGCCGAGGTGGATCATCTGGCGGCTCATGCTGGAGAGGATGTAGGAGCCCAGGGGCTTGTCGCCCGCCTCCTTGGCGGCGTGCAGGGCGAGGACGAAGTATTTCTGCGCGGTGGGCTGGAGCCCCACGTCGTAGCTCATCCAGCCGGCCAGCTCGGCCAGCTCGGCGGCGACCTTGAAAAGCCGCCTGGCGGTGGCCTCCGGCTGGGGTTCCTGAAGCAGGTCGGTGACCTCGTGGAGCTGGCCGACGACCGCCTTGCGGCGCAGGCCGCCGCCGCACTGGGCGTCCCACTGGCGGAACATCACCGCGGTGGTCTCCAGCAGGTCCAGCTCGGGCTTGGACAGGCGGCCGGGGCGGCGGGGCTCGACCGGCTCGGGCTCCGGCAGCGGGGACGGCGGCGAGGGGACCAGCCAGCGCTGCATCGGCTCGATGAGGGACGGGCCCGCGGACAGGACGAGCGATGTGCCGAGGAAGCCGCGGCGCGCCAGCATGAGGTCGCTGCGCGAGTACTCGCTCAGCAGGGCCACCGTCTGCGGGCCCGTCCAGGGCAGGTCGACGCCGGTCGCGGAGGGTGAGGGGCGGGTGGCGCGCAGGCCCAGGTCCTCGACCGAGACGGCGCAGCCGAACCGCTCGGAGAACAGCTCGGAGAGGATCCTCGGGATCGGCTCGCGGGGGTTCTCGCCGTCCAGCCAGCGGCGCACCCGGGAGGTGTCCGTGGAGATGTGGTTGGCGCCCAACTGACGGGCGCGGCGGTTGACTTGGCGGGCCAGTTCGCCCTTGGACCAGCCGCTGCGCACGAACCACGAGCCCAGCAGCTCGTTCGGGCGTTTGTCAGTGTTCGTCCCGCCACCGCCGTTGCCGCCCACTGGAGCGCCCCCAATTCCTGAGACTACTTGTCACCGAGTGCGCCAAGCCTTATCAGGATGCCGCTACCCACCGTGGTCCGTCCGGCGGTTCTCACCCTTAGAACGGAGAGCCGACTTGCCTCCGGCATACCCGTACGCGCATGTGCCCCGGGACTCGTGCTACTCAACGTAATCCTACGTTCACGGACCCACCATGGCGATCCTGGAAACGCCACCATTCGCCACCCCTTCGAATGAACTCACGACTACCCAGGCGCGATTCACTTGACATAGGACGGCCACAAGTGGGTGCAACGGTGCAACTCGGGGGCGCGCACCCCCCGACGCACCACCGAAGACGCTTCAAAGCGCCGCTCGGCCCCCGCAGGAGTGGGGTAGACGGAGCCGTATACGGTCACGTTCCGCTTCCGTCTCGCTCCGCGTCGTAACCACGGCGCGCTGGACCCGTTGGAGGGGGCATGGACTTCACGATCGGCGGCATGCGCGAGATCCGCTCCGGCACTCGCCGGCGCGGCCGCTCCTCGGAGTGCACCGCGGTCGCCGAGTTCACCGGCCTGTGGGGCTGGGACGTGGTGCCGGGCGCGCGGACCGCGGGGGGCGCCTGTTCCTGCGGCCGGGCGGACTGCTGTGCGCCGGGCGCTCATCCGCTGGAGTTCGCGCCCCACATCACCGCCGGGGCCACCCTCGACGAGGTCACCAAGACCTGGGGGGAGTTCCCCGGCGCCGCGGTGATGCTGCCGGCCGGGCGCACGTTCGACGCGCTGGAGGTGGCCGAGCCCGCCGGGCGCCGGGCCCTGGTCCGCCTGGAGCGCATGGGCCTGCCCCTGGGACCGGTCCTCGCGACCCCCGACGGCCGCGCCCAGTTCCTGGTCGCCCCCGGCGCCGCCGCCGAACTCCCCGCGCTGCTCTACCGCCTCGGCTGGGACGACCCGGCCGCCCTCGACCTGCGCGGCCTCGGCCCCGGCGGCTACCTCACGGCACCGCCCTCGGACCGCGGCGGGCTGGGCCCCACCCGCTGGCTGCGCCCGCCCGCCCTCGACTCCGCGACCAAACCCCCGGCCGCCCGTCTGCTCCTGGGCACCCTGGCCTACGTGGCACACCGGTCGCGCGCATAGCGCGGGTCCCGAAAGCGGCGCCGCCCGCGCGGAGGGCGGTCCGGTGGTGTCCGGTATGTGTGGCCGCGAGGCGTACCGGGCGCGCGGGCAGTCCCGACAACCGCGGCGAGCGCGCGTTCCTCCACCTCCCGACCCACGGCCGGGGGGGCGCGTGGGGCGGGCGGGGACTTTCGAGACACGCCCCGGCGCACTGGGAGCGCCACCGGACTCCGGGCGCCCGAGCACGCCCCGGCTGTACCGGCGCGTACGGCGAAGCGCCCGTCCCCAGCCACATGCCGGTGGGGACGGGCGCTTCCTGGGCACATTCGGGTTTTCGCAGGTGGTGCCGTGGATCATGTGCTTCCGTGGGTCGCCCTCAGTCACCGATGAGCGCATCCACGAACGCGTCCGGTTCGAACGGCGCCAGGTCGTCGGCGCCCTCGCCGAGGCCGACGAGCTTGACCGGCACGCCCAGCTCGCGCTGGACGGCGACCACGATGCCGCCCTTCGCCGTGCCGTCGAGCTTGGTCAGCACGATGCCGGTGATGTCGACGACCTCGGCGAAGACCCGGGCCTGGACCAGGCCGTTCTGCCCGGTGGTGGCGTCGAGGACGAGCAGCACCTCGTCGAGCGGGGCGTGCTTCTCGACGACCCGCTTGACCTTCCCCAGCTCGTCCATGAGCCCGGTCTTGGTGTGCAGCCGCCCGGCGGTGTCGATGAGCACCACGTCGACGCCCATCTCCTTGCCCTCCTTCACCGCGTCGAACGCGACGGAGGCGGGATCGCCGCCCTCCGGGCCGCGCACGGTGTAGGCGCCGACCCGCTCGCCCCAGGTCTGCAACTGGTCGGCGGCGGCGGCCCGGAAGGTGTCGGCGGCGCCGAGGACGACGGTGCGCCCGTCGGCGACCAGGACCCGGGCGAGCTTGCCGGTGGTGGTGGTCTTGCCGGTGCCGTTGACGCCGACGACCATCACGATGCCCGGTCTGCGGTCCTCCGGCTCGGTCCGGACGGTGCGGTCCACCTCGGTGCCGACCAGCTTGAGCAGCTCCTCGCGCAGCAGCCCGCGCAGTTCGTCGGGGGTGCGGGTGCCGAGCACCTTCACCCGCTCGCGCAGCCCCTCGACCAGTTCCTGGGTGGGTTGCACACCGACGTCGGCGGTCAGCAGCGTGTCCTCGATCTCCTCCCAGGTCTCCTCGTCGAGGTGCTCGCGCGACAGCAGCGTGAGCAGCCCCTTGCCGAGGGCGTTCTGCGAGCGGGAGAGGCGGGCGCGCAGCCGCACCAGGCGGCCTGCCGTGGGCTCCGGGACCTCGATCTCGGGGGCCGGCAGCTCCTCGACGGCGGGTGGCTCCGCGACGGCGGCCGGGGCGGAGCCGCCGGGGAGGTCCACCTCCTCGATCGTCCGGCGCGGTTCGTCGTGCGGCGTCTCGGCCTCGTCGCCGACGTGCGGCTCGGCCGGGGGGGCGGTGATGTCGGGGGTGGCCGGCGGTGGCGGGGGCAGCGGCCTGCGGCGCCGACTGCCGATGACGAGCCCGCCGACCGCGGCGATCACGACCACGGCGATGACTACAGCAAGGATGACGGTTTCCATAACCCGTCCAGTATCGGCCATGGGTCCCGGCCGGACCCAGCTTCCGGATCCGCCAGGCGGCTCGGATCACTTCAGTAATTTTGTCAGGTTACGTACCATGTCGTCCCATGGGTACCGCCGCTCCCCACGATGGCGCGCCCCGCCCGGAACCCGCGCGGGGCCACGGTCTGGAGACCCGGGGCATCGAACCGGTCCCCAGGAGTGAACGCACCGCGCGGACCCGCGGACTCGTTCCCACCTGGATCGCCGCCAACATCACCGTCCTGCTGCTGACCCTGGGCGCGGGTCTGTCCGTGACCTACGGGCTGAACTTCTGGCAGGTCCTGGTCGTCGGCTGCGCGGCGCCGCTCGTCTCGTACGGCCTCGTCGGGGTGCTCGGCATCGCCGGCAAGCGCGGCGGCGCACCCGGCATGGCACTGTCCCGCGCGGTCTTCGGGCAGCGCGGCAACCTGCTCCCCGGCGCGCTGATCTGGGTCGCCCGCTGGGGCTGGGAGACGGTCAACGCGGTGACCGGGGCCTACGCGCTGCTCGCCGTTGTGCACCTCACCCTGGGCGTCAGACGCACCGGTCCCCTGACCCTGGCCACCCTGCTGGCCTTCGTGCTCGCCACCTTCGTGATCTCGGGCCTGGGCATCCACGCGCTACGGCACTGCGCCAGATGGGCGTCCTGGCTGTTCGGCACCTTCTCCCTGCTGGTCCTGGCCCGGCTGGTCGTGACGACGGACTGGAGCGGCGTCCTCGCGCGTGCGCCGGCGCCGGCCTCCGCGGTGATCGCGGGCATCGGGCTGATCGCCGCGGGCGGCATCAGCTGGGCGCCGACGGCGGCGGACTTCACCCGCTATCTGCCGCGTACGGCGTCGTCGCGGGCGATCGTGCTGGGCACCGTCGGCGGATCCACCGTCGTCATGCTGCCGATGGTCCTGATGGGCTCCGTGCTGGCCGCCTCCGACCCGCGGTTCGCCACGGCGGCCGACCCCGTCTCCTTCCTGGGCCGGGCCCTGCCGCTGTGGCTCGCGGTCCCCTACCTGCTCATCGCGCTGGTCGGCATGCTGCTGATCAACGCGATGTCGATGTACTCGGCGGGCTTCACCGCGCAGACGCTGGGCCTGCGGGTCCCGCGCCCCTGGGCGGTCTCGGTCAACGCGGTGATCTCCCTGGCCATCGGCGGCGTCCTGATGCTGGCGGCGGCGTCCTTCCTGAGTTCCTTCATCGCCTTCCTGTCGCTGCTCGCGGTGGCCTTCTCGGCCTGGGCGGGGGTGTTCGGCACGGACATGCTGCGCCGCCGGGAGTACGACCCGCGGGCCCTGCTCGACACCGCGCGCACCAGCGCGTACTGGTACCGGGGCGGTTTCTGTCCGGCGGCCGTCACCGCCTGGGCGCTGGGGCTCGCCACGGGTCTGCTGTTCACCGGGTCGGACTGGTTCACCGGCCCGCTGGCCAGGAACAATCCGGTCGGCGGGTACGGACTCGGCTGGGTGGTGACGATCGTCGTCTCGGGCGCGGTGTACGCGATCCTGCCGAAGCCGGCGGTGGTGGCGGCGTCCCCGGACCCCGCGGCGGCCACCGAGGGGTCCACCGCTCTGGTCGTCTGATCGATCGTCAGCTAATGTCCCCCACGGCACCCATCCGCCCCGTGAACAGAGGGACTCCCCATGCCCGCAACGGTCGTCCGGTTCAACCTCGTCGAGCCCGGCGCCACCCCCGCCTCCCTCGCCGCCCGCTACCGGGCGGCCCTGGAGATGGCGGCCTACGCCGACGAGCACGGGATCGCCACGGTGCAGACCGAGGAGCACCACGGGGTCGAGAACAACTGGATGCCCTCGCCGTTCGTGTTCGCGGGCGCGGTGTTCGGGGCGACGCGGCGGATCGCCGTCACGGTCTCCGCGGTCATCGGGCCGTTGCACGACCCGCTGCGGCTGGCCGAGGACATCGCCGTACTCGATCTGCTCAGCGGGGGCCGGCTGGTCACCGTCGCCGGGATCGGGTACCGGCCGGAGGAGTACGCCCGCAGCGGCGTGGACTGGAAGCAGCGGGGCCGGCTCCAGGACGAGCTGCTGGAGACCCTGCTGAAGGCGTGGACCGGCGAGGAGTTCGACTACCGGGGGCGGACGGTCCGGGTCACCCCGCGCCCCCACACCGAACCGCATCCGCTCCTGTTGGTCGGCGGCTCCTCCCGGGCGGCGGCCCGCCGGGCGGCCCGGCTCGGCCTGCCCTTCTTCCCCAGCGCGCACCTGCCGGAGCTGGAGACCTACTACAAGGAGCGGCTGGCCGAGTACGGCACGGAGGGCTGGACCAAGATGCCCGCCGCCGAGACCCCGCTGCTGCACATCGCCGAGGACCCGGACCGGGCGTGGGCCGAGTACGGGAAGCACTTCCTGCACGAGGCGCGGACGTACGCCTCCTGGCAGTCCGGGGACATCCGCTCGGCGGTGCGCTCGGCGGCCACGACGGTGGACGAGCTGCGCGCGGAGGGCGTGTACCGGATCCTCGCGCCCGAGGAGTGCGTGGCCCAGGACCTGGCCAACCTGGTCCTGCACCCGCTGGCGGGCGGGATGCCGGTGGAGGAGGGCTGGCGCAGCCTCAGGCTGCTGGCGGAACGGGTGCTTCCGGCGCTGGCGGACTGAGCCACGGCCTCATGGGGTGGCCGCCCCGGTCCGAGTCCGAAGGCGACGGCGACGGGAGAGCTGCCGCAAAGCCCTGGGGATCGACGATGGCGTCCGCGTCCGGTGAGCGGACGCGGGACCGTCACCCCATCTCCTCCAGCGCCTTGCCCTTCGTCTCCTTGACGAACCTCAGCACGAACGGGACGGACAGCGCGGCGAAGACCGTGTAGATCACGTAGGTCGCGGACAGGTTCCAGTCGGCCAACGACGGGAAGCTGGCGGTGATCGCCCAGTTGGCGATCCACTGCGCGGAGGCGGCGACACCCAGGGCGGCGGCGCGGATCCGGTTCGGGAACATCTCGCCGAGGAAGACCCAGACGACGACGCCCCAGGACAGGGCGAAGAAGAGGACGAACACATGGGCCGCGATGAGGGCGGTCCAGCCCTGCGCGGCCGGCAGCCTGCCGTCGACCAGGTGGTGGGAGAACGCCCATGCCTCCAGCGCCAGGCCGACGACCATGCCGGCCGAGCCGATGAGCGCGAGCGGCTTGCGGCCGATGCGGTCCACGAAGATCATCGCGATCACGGTGCCGACGATGTTGATGATCGACGTCGTGAAGGAGTAGAAGAACGAGTCCGCCGGGTCGACGCCGACCGACTGCCAGAGCGTCGAGGAGTAGTAGAACGCGACGTTGATGCCCACGAACTGCTGGAACACCGACAGGCCGATGCCGATCCAGACGATCGGCCGGAAGAAGAAGGAGCCGCCGAGCAGGTCCCTGAAGGTGGACCTGTGCTCGCTCCTCATGGCGTGTTCGATCTCGGCGACCCGGGCGTCCAGGTCGGTGCCCCCGCCCTCCACCTCGGCGAGGATCTCGCGGGCCCGCTCACGCCTGCCGACGGAGAGCAGGAAGCGGGGCGACTCGGGGATGGCGAGGGACAGCAGACCGTAGAGGACGGCCGGGACGACCATGACGCCGAGCATGACCTGCCATGCCTCCAGGCCCAGCAGCCGTCCGCGCTGGTCGCCGCCCGCGGCGTTCAGCAGGCCCCAGTTGACGAGCTGCGAGACGGCGATGCCCACCACGATCGCCGCCTGCTGGAAGGAACCGAGGCGTCCGCGATAGGCCGGCGGGGCGATCTCGGCGATGTAGGCGGGGCCGACGACCGAGGCCACACCGATGGCGAAGCCGCCGACGATCCGCCACAGCGCGAGGTCCCACAGGGCGAAGGGCAGCGCGGAGCCGACGGCGCTGACCGTGAAGAGGACCGCGGCGATCTGCATGCAGCGGATGCGGCCGATGCGGTCGGCGATCCGGCCGGCGGTCGCGGCGCCGACGGCGCAGCCGATCAGGGCGATGGCGATGACCTGGGCGAGTTCCGCCGAGCCGATGCCGTAGCGGCTGCGGATGGCCTCGACGGCACCGTTGATGACGGAGCTGTCGTAGCCGAAGAGGAAGCCGCCCATGGCGGCCGCCGCCGCGATGAAGACGATGTGCCCGAGATGGTCGGGGTGAGCCGTCCCGGCTCCTGACTGCGGTGCCTGCGCTGTGCTGGTCACGTGCCACTCCTCGGGCCACCGGCAACGCCGCCGGGTGGGGGTGAGCCCTACAGGCTTCCAGTGGCGCACAGCTTCACGCCGCTCACACCTGAAGGTGAAAAGAACGCCGCCGAGACTATGTCTTCAAGTTCCGAATACACCAGTCCGCGCGATGTGAGCTTTCAGGCACCGTGCAGCGGAATTAAGTTCATCTCTTGAAACCGAGGTCAGTGGAGTCGCTGGGAGATGACCTTCGACACGCCGTCGCCCTGCATGGAGACGCCGTAGAGCGCGTCGGCGACCTCCATCGTGCGCTTCTGGTGGGTGATCACGATCAGCTGGGACGCCTCCTGCAACTCCTGCATGATGCGGATCAGCCGCTGGAGGTTGGTGTCGTCGAGGGCGGCCTCGACCTCGTCCATGACGTAGAAGGGGCTGGGCCGGGCCTTGAAGATGGACACCAGCAGGGCGACCGCGGTGAGCGACCGCTCCCCGCCGGACAGCAGGGAGAGCCGCTTGACCTTCTTGCCCGGCGGCCGGGCCTCGACGTCCACGCCCGTGGTGAGCATGTTGTCGGGATCGGTCAGCACCAGCCGGCCGTCACCACCCGGGAACAGCCGGCTGAAGACGCCCTCGAACTCCCGTGCCGTGTCCCGGTAGGCGTCCGTGAAGACCTGCTCGACCCGTTCGTCGACCTCCTTCACCACTTGAAGCAGGTCGGCGCGGGTCTTCTTCAGGTCCTCCAACTGCTCGCTGAGGAACTTGTGGCGCTCCTCCAGCGCGGCGAACTCCTCAAGGGCGAGCGGATTCACCTTGCCGAGCTGCTGGTACGCCCGCTCGGCGGCCCTCAGCCGCTTCTCCTGCTCGGCCCGCACGAACGGCCGCGGCTGGTTGCGCGGATGCTCCGGATCCTCCGGCAGCTCCTCCCCGTCGGCGGGCGGGGAGGGCGGTACGAGCTGGTGCGGGCCGTACTCGGCGACGAGCCCGGCCGGCTCCACGCCCAGTTCCTCCAGCGCCCTGGTCTCCAGCTGTTCGATCCGCAGCCGCTTCTCCGCGCCCAGCACCTCGCCCCGGTGCACCGAGTCGGTCAGCTTGTCGAGTTCGGCCTTGAGGTCGCGCCCCGTGTTCCGGGCGGCGGCCAGCTCCTGTTCCCGGCGTGCCTTGGCCGCCTCCGCGGCGGCCCGCTCCGCGTCGGCCCGGCCCAGCGACACCTCGACGTGCGCGAGCAGCTGCCGCGCGCCGGAGGCGACGGCCTCGGCCACGGACGCCTCGTAGCGCAGCCGGGCCCGCCGCTGCTCGGCACGCGCGCGTGCCTCGCGTTCCGCGCGGGCACCCCGGTCGAGCGCGTCGGCCCGCCCGGCGAGCCCCTTGACCCGTTCCTCGTGGGTACGGACCTGGAGCCGCGCCTCCATCTCGGTCTGCCGGGCGTTGGCGCCGTCGGCGGCGAGCCGGTCCCGTGCGGAGGTGTCCGGCTCCTCCTCGATCGGCATCTCCTCGGCGACGGCGAGCCGTTCGGCGAGTTCCTCCGCCTCCTGTACGGCCCTCTCCAGCGCCTCCTGCGCTCGGGCCGCCGCCGCCGCGGACCGCTCGGCCTCGCCGGCCGCGCCGCGCGCCTGCCCGGCGAGCCGGCCGAGCTGCTGGGCGACGGCCGACTTCTCCCGGTCGGCGGCCCGGCGCCGCTCCGCCAGCTCCTCCACCAGCCCGGCGCACTCCCGGCGCCGCTCCCCCGCCGCGGCCTGCGCCTCGGTCAGCTCGGCGCAGCGCACGCCCAGCTCGTCGAGCTGGGCGGCGGCCTCGTCGACGGACGCCTGGACTTCGAGCAGGCTCGGCGCCCCGGCGGACCCGCCGTGCGCCACATGGGCGCCGAGCAGATCGCCGTCGGCGGTGACGGCGGTCAGCTCGGGATGCGCGTAGACCAGGTCCTCGGCGTCTTCGAGGGTGCCGACCACGACGACGCCGCGCAGCAGCCGCCGCACGGCGGGCAGCAGTTCGGCGGGGCCCCGGACGAGGTCGGCGGCGTACGGCGGTCCGTCCGGGCGCGCCTGTCGCGGCGCGTCGTCGGGGGCGCCGCCGAGCAGCAGCGCCGCCCGGCCCGCGTCCTGTTTGCGCAGCAGCCGGATGGCGTCCGCGGCCGCGGCGGGCGTGGTCACCGCGACGGCGTCGGCCGCCACACCGAACGCCGCCGCCAGCGCGGTCTCGTGGCCCGGCGCCACGGTGAGCAGTTCCGCCGCCGGGCCGAGCACTCCGGTGAGCCGGTCCTTCGCTCCGAGCAGCGCGCCGGTGCCGTCCTTGCGGCGCAGGCCGAGCGCCAGCGCCTCGTGCCGGGCCTGGGTCGCGGCCCGTCGGCGTTCGGCCGCGGTGGCCGCCTCGCGTGCGGCGGCCAGCTCGAACTCCGCCTCGGCCAGCGCCGTCCTCGCCGCGTCGTGCCGGCCGGCGAGTTCGGTGTCGCCCGCGTCGAGGCCGTCGACCTCGGCCTGGAGCGACTCGTACTCCTCCTGCGCGCCGGCGGCCCGCTCCTGGGCCTCGTCCCTGGCCACCGCGAGCCGGTCGATCTCGGACTGGGCCGCGGCGGCCCGCGAACGGGCCGCGTTGACCTGCCCGTTCAGCCGGGCCAGGCCCTCGCGGCGGTCGGCGATGGCGCGGGCCGCGTCCTTCAGGCGCCGCTCCTCAAGGGCCAGCTCGCGCTCCAGTCCGGCGCGGTGGCCGACGGTGTCGTCGAGGGCGCGCTGGGCCGCTTCCAGGGCGGCCTCCAGTTCGGCCTCCTGCTCGCGGATGCGGGCGGCCTCCCGCTCCATGTCCTCCGGGTCCCGGCCGCGCCGTTCCTCGGGCGGCGCGGAGGTGGCGCTCTTGACCCGGGCGTCGGCCAGCGAGATCGTGCCGCGCACCCGCTCGGCCAGCTGGGACAGCTCGTACCAGGTCTGCTGGGCGCGCTGCAACCGGGGGGTGAGCCGGCGCACCTCGTCCTCCAGCAGCCCTTCGCGCTGCAACGCCTTGCGCAGTTCCTGCTCGGCGGCCTCCTTGCGCTCCTTCAGCGCGGCCTCGTCGGCGATCTCGGTCCTGAGCGCCTCGCGCAGCCGCACCAGGTCGTCGGCGAGCAGCCGCAGCCGGGCGTCCCGCAGGTCCGCCTGGATGACGGCGGCCCGGCGCGCGACCGCCGCCTGCCGGCCCAGCGGCTTGAGCTGGCGGCGCAGTTCGTCGGTGAGGTCCTGCACGCGCGCGAGGTTGGCCTGCATCGCGTCCAGCTTCCGGAGCGCCTTCTCCTTGCGCTTGCGGTGCTTGAGGACGCCGGCGGCCTCTTCGATGAAGGCCCGGCGGCCCATGGGGTCGGCGTGCAGCACGGAGTCGAGCTGGCCCTGGCCGACGATGACGTGCATCTCGCGGCCGATGCCGGAGTCGGACAGCAGTTCCTGGATGTCGAGGAGGCGGCAGGTGTCGCCGTTGATCTGGTATTCGCTGCCGCCGTTGCGGAACATGATCCGCGTGATGGTGACCTCGGCGTACTCGATGGGCAGGGCGCCGTCGGAGTTGTCGATGGTCAGGGACACCTCAGCCCGGCCGAGCGGCGGACGCCCCGTGGTGCCGGCGAAGATGACGTCCTCCATCTTGCCGCCGCGCAGCGACTTGGCGCCCTGCTCGCCCATGACCCAGCTGAGCGCGTCCACGACATTGGACTTGCCCGAGCCGTTCGGCCCGACGACGCACGTGATCCCCGGTTCGAACCGGAGCGTGGTCGCCGAGGCGAACGACTTGAACCCGCGCAGGGTCAGGGCCTTGAGGTGCACGCCGGTGGACTCTACCCGCCGCCGCTGTTCCACTCCACGAACCCTCGCAACCCCGCGGTTTCACGCTTGAACATGCAGGGCACACCAGACGTTAAAGAGGGTGAAAGGATGCGCGGGGGAGAGAATGACCGGGCAACTAAGAACCGGGCAGGAAAGCAAGAAAGAAGGGACGCCGAAGCGTCCCTTGCCACTCTGACAATTTAGCGGTTGACACGGGCAGCCCGATCACTGCGTGTGCTGGTCGTGGAGCGGTGCAGCGATCAGGTGAGCGCAGGCTCCGCCTGGTGTGCGTCGATGCTCTCCATGACCCTGTCGTGAGAAGCGGCAGCCGTCAGCGCCTCGTTCTCCGCCTGGATCCGTACGAGCTCGGATTCCAGGTCCTGGACGCGCTGCTGGAGCCGTCGCATCTCGGCAAGGAGTCGAGGGTCGGAGCCGCCGACGTAACCGAGAAGCGCCTTTGCCATGATGGATGGTCCTCCACACTGAGTGACCGACCGAATCGGTGTGGGTCGTGAGGGATTCGCACCCGCGGTGCTTGGCACTGCCGAGTGTTGCTCTGCTGTTCCTACATGCCAAACAGCTAAGGTGCGCGGGGCTTTCAGCGTCTCACCAAAAAGTTTGACGGTCAACACGATCACGCCCCGTGTCGGCGGACGTCCCGGGGACACGGGGCCGGCAGAGGGGCCGTGCCGCGTCCGCCACAGGGTCCTTTGGGCGTGGCGATCAGTTGTAACGGGGGAGCCTGCCACGGCCGCCGGTCCTTGGCAACCACCAGGGCGTTTCCCCTTCGGGCAGGTGTCCCGGGCACGTGCCGAGGTGGCGGGCCGCGGCCGTCCGCCCGTCGCCCTCAGCGTACGGCGAATCCCTCGTAACCCCCGCGGGGTGTGTCCCAGATCTCGGTCACGCCGTCCACCCGGCCGGGCGTGTCGTCGCCCTGGAGCCAGTCGAGCAGCCCCTCGCAGTGCGCCCGGGGCCCTTCGGCGACCACCTGGACCCGTCCGTCCCCCAGATTGAGGGCAAAGCCGCTCAGGCCGCCGATCTCCAGCGCCTTGGCCCGGGTGAACCAGCGGAAACCCACGCCCTGGACGCGTCCGCGCACCCAGGCGACCAGCCGCACATCGTCGCTCATGGCTGCAACCTAACGGGCCGATCTCCCCGAGAGCACATCCCGCCCGGACGCCATGCGGTACCGTCCCCACCCAATGAATCTCATATGAATCTCACTCGTTCGAGTGAGATTGGTTGACCCACGGGCTCGCAGGGGGGTCGACCGCGAGACCGAGGGAAGGCCAGGACATGGGACGCCACCGACGCTCCGCCGCCGGCCGCGCCACCGGGGTCATACCGCCGCGCGACCCGGCCCCGCAGGACCCCGACCCGCGGTACGCGTACGCGGACGACCGCACCGCCACGGGCACCGCCCCCCGTCCGAACCCGCAGACGTACGCCGCGGCCGACGCACAGAGCACGGCGAGCACGGCGTACCTGTACGCGACGGACGACGGGTACGGACGGCGGCCGGACGACGCCTACGGGCGAGGGCCCCACGACGGGTACGGGCGGCAACCGGACGGTGGGTACGCACGACAGCCCGGCGACGGATCCGGGCGCCGGCCGCACGACGGGTACGAGCGCCGGCCCGGCGACGGGTACGGACAGCGACCGCAGCAGGCGGACACGCGGGGCCCCGGCGGCGACGGGTTCTCCGTGCCGGAGTTCGCTCCCCTCGACGACGGGCCCCGCGAGCGGGGTCACCGGCGGAAGAAGAAGGGTGCCGCGACCGTGCGCACGGGACTGCTCGGCGTCTCCGCCGCCGTCGCCCTCGGCAGCGTCGCGGTGGCCACGGGGGTACTGCCCGGACTGGACGGCTACCGGACCGGCGGCACGAGCGACGGCGACAAGGTGCGGGCCGACGGGGTGCCGAGCAACACGCCCACGGAGCAGGGCGGCACCTACGGCAGCGCCGAGCCCGGCCGCGACGGCTCGGCCGATGGCCGTGCCACTCCCCGGTCGTCCTCGTCCGCGCCGTCCGCTCCGGCCTCGTCGGCGCCGGCCCCGGCCAGGACGCCGTCGAAGCAGCCGACGGCCACACCCGCGAAGCGGCCGACCAGGAAGCCCACGACGCCCGCGGCGCCCGCGCCGACCCAGCGGACGTCGCCGCCCACGCAGGTGTCCGCCGCGACCGCCGCCGAGGCGCAGGTGCTGAAGCTGGTCAACGAGGAGCGGGCGAAGGCGGGGTGCGGCACGCTGACGGCGAGCAGCTCGCTGACCCGGCTGGCCGAGGCGTTCAGCGCCGACATGGCCGCGCGGGACTTCTTCGACCACACCGACCCGGACGGGAGGACCCCGTGGGACCGGGCGTCCGCGGCCGGCGTCCCGGGCCTCGGCGGCGAGAACATAGCCCGGGGCCAGGCCGACGCGGCCGCCGTGATGGAGGCGTGGATGAACAGTCCGGGGCACCGGGCCAACATCCTGAACTGCGACTTCACGACCCTGGGCGTCGGTGTCCACTTCGGGTCCGGCGGCCCGTGGTGGACCCAGGACTTCGGCCGCTGACCGGCGCGCTCCGGCACCGCCGGCTCCTGGTCGCCGCAGCCTGGCGGCCGGGCGCCGTGCTCACCTACGCTGGCGCCATGTCCACGACCCAGGAGCGAACCGAGGAGCCCCCAACCCAGCGCCTCCCGTACGACGTGTTCGCCAAGGTGTGTCCGTCGCGCGGCACGCTGGAGCACGTCACGGGCCGTTGGGGCGCGCTCACCCTGGGTGCCCTGCACGAGGGTTCGTACCGCTTCAACGAACTGCGCCGCCGCGTCGACGGCGTGAGCGAGAAGATGCTGTCCCAGACACTGCACGCGCTGGAGCGCGACGGCCTGGTGCACCGCGAGGCCCGGCCGACGAGCCCGCCCCGGGTGGACTACGAACTGACGCCGCTGGGCCGGGAGGTCGCCGGGCGGCTGCTGGCCCTCATCCAGTGCGTGGAGGGCTCCATGGACGACGTCCTGACGGCCCGCGCGGCGTACGACGCCCGCGCCGCTACGGTGTGAGGCGCGGCGCGCGCTGGCACTTCGGGCAGAAGTAGCTGGACCGGTTCATCCAGGGACGGCGGCGCATCGGCGTCCCGCACCGGCGGCAGGGCAGCCCTTCGCGCCCGTACGCGTCGAGGGACCGGTCGAAGTATCCCGATTCGCCGTTGACGTTGACGTACAGGCTGTCGAAGCTGGTGCCGCCGACGGCGAGGGCCGCGTTCATCACGTCCCGCACGTCGCCCAGCAGTCCGGCCGTCTGCGGCCGGGTGAAGTGGGCGGTCGGACGCTCGTAGTGGATCCGGGCCCGCCACAGCGCCTCGTCCGCGTAGATGTTGCCGACGCCGCTGATCAGCGACTGGTCCAGCAGGGCCCGTTTGATGGTGGTCCGCTTGCGGCGCAGCGCCTGGTGGAACGCCTCGTCGTCGAAGAGCGGGTCGAGGGGATCGCGGGCGATGTGGGCGATGACGTCGGGCAGCCCGTCCGGGGTGGTGGGATGCAGGGAAAGGCCGCCGAAGGTGCGCTGGTCGACGAAGCGCAGTTCGGTGCCCAGGTCGTCGGCGAACCGCATCCGGATCCTGAGGTGCTTCTCGTCCGGCGCCTCCTGCGGCTGGACCAGCAGTTGGCCGCTCATCCCCAGGTGGGCCAGGACCGACAGGTCCGTGTCCGCGAGCGGCAGCCACAGGTATTTGCCGCGGCGGCCGGCCACGCCGACGCGATGGCCCCCCAGGCGGTGCGCGAAGTCGTCGGCGCCGGCCACATGACGGCGTACGGCGCGCGGGTGCAGCACCTCGGCGTCGGCGACGGTGCGATGGGCGACCCACCGTTCCAGGCCCCGGCGTACGACCTCGACCTCGGGCAGTTCGGGCATGGGACCCCCGTGACGGACGGTGCGGGAAGCCGACCGCCCGCCCCTCGCAGGGGGCGGGCGGGCCGGATGTGCTGGTGTCAGGCGGAGGCGGCAGCCGCGTCGGGGTCGTCGCCGAGGGGCGTCTCGGCCGCGGCGAGGGCCTCCTCGGCCGGCTCCCCGGTCTTGGCACGCTCGTCCGCGGCGGCCCGGATGGACCGCCAGGCGGACTCGGCGGCCTGCTGCTCCGCCTCCTTCTTGCTGCGGCCGGTGCCGGTGCCGTACGAGACGCCTCCGACGCGGGCGGCAGCAGTGAAGGTCTTCTCGTGGTCGGGTCCGGTCTCCGTGACCAGGTACTCGGGCACGCCGAGCCCCTCCATCGCGGTCAACTCCTGGAGGCTGGTCTTCCAGTCCAGGCCGGCTCCGAGGTTCGAGGACTTCTCGATCAGCGGGTCGAAGAGCCGGTGCACCAGCTCGGACGCCGCGCCGAGGCCCTGATCGAGATAGACCGCGCCGATCACCGCTTCCAGGGTGTCGGCGAGGATGGACGCCTTGTCCCGGCCGCCCGTTCCCTCTTCACCACGGCCGAGCCGGATGAAGGAGCCCAGTTCGAGACCGCGGCCCACCTCCGCGAGCGCCCGCGAGTTCACCACCGCGGCCCGGAGCTTGGCCAGCTGGCCCTCGGGCAGATCGGGGTGGGTGCGGTACAGCGTGTCGGTGACGACGAGGCCGAGTACGGAGTCCCCGAGGAACTCCAGCCGCTCGTTCGTCGGCAGACCGCCGTTCTCGTACGCGTAGGAACGGTGGGTCAGTGCACGCACCAGAAGGGCGGACTCCAGCTGGTAGCCGAGCCGCCCTTCCAGAAGCGTGTGGGACGAGGCCGTGTTGTCCGCTGGTCCGTTTCCGCTCACGCGGGAAGAATTCTTCTTCGGTGTGGACACAGTGCCTCTCACCAGCCGCTCAGACCTCTAGAACCTGGCGCTTGTTGTAGGTGCCGCACGACGGGCACGCGATGTGCTGCTGCTTGGGCTCGTGGCAGCGCTCGCACGCAACCAGGGTGGGGACCGCAGCCTTCCACTGCGACCGGCGGTGGCGCGTGTTGCTGCGCGACATCTTCCGCTTCGGAACAGCCACGGCTACTTCTCCTGCTTCTCGTCGACGCCTGATCCGGCGCCGCCCATGTCGTCCTTCTCGCCGTCCCTCATGGTGTCGGCGAGTCCCTGCAAAGCCGCCCAACGGATGTCGGCGGCGTTGTGGTGGTGGTCCGGTTCGTCCGCGAGCCGCGCTCCGCATTCGGAGCACAGACCCGGGCAGTCGTCCCGGCACACCGGCTGCATCGGCAGTGCGAGCACCACCGCGTCACGCAGCGGAGGTTCGAGGTCGAAGAGTCCGTCCTCGATGAAGTACCTGTCCTCGTCGTCCTCGGCGTCGTCGCCCGGTTCCGCGATCACGCGGCCCCGGTCGTCGGCGTCAGGGTACGAGAACAGTTCCTGGAAGTCCGCTTCGAGCTCCAGCCCGACCGGTTCCAGACACCTTACGCACTCCCCCTCGGCCCGTGCACGGGCGGTGCCTGTGACGAGCACACCTTCCATGACCGATTCGAGCCGGAGGTCGAGCTCCACCGGGCTGCCTTGCGGCACTTCGACCACCCCCCGGACACCGAAGTCCTTGGGGGCGTCGATCGTGCGGGCCAGCCGCTGCAACGCGCCAGGACGCCGCCCCAGCTCATGCGTGTCGAACACGAGTGGGTCACGGTGGTCGAGGCGGGCGTTGGCGGACATTCCTGCTTTCGATCTTCTGAGCTCGATGGGTCACCGCCCGGGGTGCTCCGGGGCAGCGCTGATCACGGAGTAGCCGTGACCGAACAGCCAGAATACTGGACCTTCCGCTGTCGGCCCAATCCGGTGCCCGGCTACAGGCCCCGGCCCTGCTCGTACGCCCGCAACTGTTCCGCGCTGATCATGCTGGTGTCGAAGAGGCTGGTCTCGTCGAGGGCGTAGCCCTGCTGGGGCTGCTGCGGGTCCTGGCCCTGGTCGTAGCCGGTCTGCTGGACGTCATAGCCCTGGAAGGCGGCGTCCGCGGTCTGGGCGTAGCCGGGCACGACGGCGTAGGGGTCGGCCTGCTGGATGGGGGCACCTCCCGCCGGAGCGTAGCCGGAGGTGGCGGCGTACGGGTCCTGCTGGGCGTAGCCCTCGTGGCCCTGCTGCTGCGGGAAGGCCCCGTACGGGTCCTGCTGCTGCACGGGGACGCCGCCCGCCGGTGTGTATCCGGAGGTGGCGGCGTACGCGGGCTGCGGCTCGTAGGGCGTGCCGGGCTGGGGTTCGTACGGTGCGGCGGGCTGCTGGTGCGCCGCGGGCTCGGCCGACGCGTCCGACGGTTCCGCGAGGCCGGCCAGGTAGTCGGCGTCGCTGGAGTGCCTGAGCGTCGTCGGGTCGTCGGCGAGGGCGCTGAGGTCGTCGGTGGCGATGCGGCCGTGCAGCTTCTGCCGGCCGCGGCCGACGGCCTCCAGGGTCTTGGCCAGGACCGCCTCGAAGGCGCCCAGCTTGACGTCCACGTACTCGTCGGCGGTGCGCCGCAGGGTCTCCGGGTCGTGGCTGCGCTCGGGAGCGTCCGTGTCCTCGTAGCCCTCCTCGTCGAGGCCGGGGCCGGTGCCCAGCAGCTTCTCGCGTCCGCGGCCGACGGAGCCGAGGGTCTTGGTGAGGACGACCTCGAAGTTCGCGAGCTTGGAGTCCACGTAGTCGTCGGCCTCGGCCCGGATCTCCTCGGACTCCTTGCGGGCCGCGGCGAGGATCCGGTCCGACTCGTCCTGGGAGCGGCGGGCGATCTCGGTGTCGGAGATCAGCGAGCCGCGCTCGGCGTGCGCGTGCTGGATGATCTGCTCGGCCTCCTGGCGGGCCTGCTCGACCATCTGCTCACGGCCGCCGATCAGCTCCTGGGCCTGGGCGAGGGAGCCGGGCAGGGCCTGCCGCACCTCTTCGAGCATCGCGAGCAGGTCGGCGCGGTTGACCACGCACGACGCCGACATGGGCATCGCCCGTGCGCTGGAGACCGCGGTCACGATCTCGTCGAGCTTCTTCTGCACGTCCACCTGTGCTCGCCACTCTCTACAGCCGGGTTGGAGACGGACGGAACGACTGTAGTCCCATCAGTCCATGAGTCCCATCAGTCCCTGCGGAGACGCTCGTTGAGGGCGTCGAGGACCACCGGGGGCACCAGGTGGGAGACGTCACCGCCCCACGCCGCGACCTCCTTGACCAAGGAGGAGGAGAGGAAGCTGTAGGTGGGGTTGGTGGGGACGAAGAGGGTCTCGACGCCCGAGAGGCCGTTGTTCATCTGGGCCATCTGAAGTTCGTAGTCGAAGTCGCTGACGGCGCGCAGGCCCTTGACGATGGCCGGGATGTCACGCTGCTTGCAGAAGTCGACGAGGAGGCCGTGGAACGCCTCGATGCGTACGTTTCCGTACTCGGCGGTGACCTGGCGGATCAGGTCGATCCGCTCGTCGATCTCGAACAGGCCCTTCTTGGACTTGTTGATCATCACCGCGACATAGACCTCGTCGTACAGACGGGAGGCGCGGGAGATGATGTCGAGGTGTCCGTTGGTGATGGGGTCGAACGACCCGGGACAGACGGCACGGCGCACTTGTGATCCCTCGCTCTCCGGTCCGGTCATCGTGCGTCTTCGTACGGGGAAGCGGCGCGACCGTACCAAAACGTTCCCTCGCCGTAGCGACGGGCCCGGATCGCTTCGAAGCCGTCCGGCCAGTGGAAATCCCCGCCTCTGGTGCTGCGCTCCACGGTGACGAGGGCTTCGGCCGCGAGCCAGCCCTCCGAGCGGAGTGTGAGCAGAATCTCCCGAAGATCGTCGTCCGACACGGCGTACGGGGGGTCGAGGAAGACGAGGTCGTACGGCTCTGTCGGCGCCGGGGTCCGCACGACCTGTTCCGCCTTGCCCGCCCTGACCTCGGCGCCCGGCAGGCCCAGATTCCGGGCGTTTTCGCGGACCGTGCGGGCGGCACGGGCGTCGGCCTCGACGAGCAGCGTGTGGCCGGCGCCGCGGGACAGCGCCTCCAGGCCGACGGCGCCCGAGCCCGCGTAGAGGTCGAGGACGCGCTCGCCGTCCAGGGGGCCGCCCAGCAGGGACTGCCAGGTGGAGAAGAGTGCCTCGCGGGCCCGGTCGGAGGTGGGCCGGGTTCCGTTGCCCGGCGGAACGGCCAGACGGCGTCCGCCGGCCCGGCCGGCGATCACGCGGGTCATCTCGGGTCCTTGTCGGGGCTTGGCACGGGGTGCGTTCGGACGGTGGCGGTTCCAGTGTCTCAGCCCTTCTCCAGATACTGCTCCCGCTCGTCGTCCACCAAGGCGTCCAGCGCCGTCCGCAGCCCCGGCAGCCGGTCCAGGCCGGGATCGGCGGCGACCACCGCGGCCGCCTCCTCGCGCGCCTCGGCGATGATCTCCTCGTCCTCGATGACGGCGAGCACCCGCAGGCTGGAGCGGGCCCCGGACTGGGCCTGGCCGAGGACGTCGCCCTCCCGGCGCTGTTCCAGGTCGATCCGGGACAGCTCGAAGCCGTCGAGGGTGGCGGCGACGGCGTTCAGCCGCTGGCGGGCCGGGCTCGCCTCGGGCATCTCGGTGACCAGCAGGCACAGTCCGGGGGCCGAGCCGCGGCCGACCCGGCCGCGCAACTGGTGCAGCTGGGAGACGCCGAAGCGGTCCGCGTCCATGATCACCATCGCCGTGGCGTTCGGGACGTTGACGCCGACCTCGATGACCGTCGTGGCCACCAGGACGCCGGTCTCGCCGGCCGCGAAGCGGCGCATGACCGCGTCCTTGTCGTCGGGTGGCATCCGGCCGTGCAGCACCTCGACCTTCAGCCCCCGCAGCGGGCCTGCGGCGAGTTGGGCGGCCACGTCGAGGACGGCCAGCGGCGGGCGCTTCTCGGCCTCGTCCTCGGGCGGCTTCGCGGCACCCTCCTTCTTCGAGTTCTTAGGGTTCTTCGGTTCGTCGTCCTCGTCACCGATCCGCGGGCAGACGACGTACGCCTGGTGGCCGCCCGCGACCTCCTCGCGCACCCGCTCCCAGGCGCGGGCCAGGAAGTGCGGTTTGTCGGCCGCCGGCACGACATGGCTGGCGATCGGCGAACGCCCGGCGGGCAGTTGGTCGAGGACGGAGGTCTCCAGGTCGCCGAAGACCGTCATGGCGACGGTCCGCGGGATCGGCGTGGCGGTCATGACCAGCAGGTGCGGGGGTTGCTTCCCCTTGCCGCGCAGGGCGTCGCGCTGCTCCACGCCGAAGCGGTGCTGCTCGTCCACGACGACCAGCCCGAGGTCGTGGAACTGCACCTTGTCCTCGATCAGCGCGTGCGTGCCGATCACGATCCCGGCCTCCCCGGTGACCAGGTCGAGCAGCGCCTGCCGGCGGCCGGCGGCCCCCATGGAGCCGGTGAGCAGCACCACCTTGGTGGCGTCGTCGGCACCGCCGAGCATCCCTCCCTCGGCCAGTTCGCCCATCATCTCCACGATGGAGCGGTGGTGCTGCTGGGCCAGCACCTCGGTCGGCGCGAGCATGGCGGCCTGGCCGCCCGCGTCGACGACGGCGAGCATGGCGCGCAGGGCGACCATCGTCTTGCCGCTGCCGACCTCGCCCTGGAGCAGCCGGTGCATGGGGTGTTCGGTGGCCAGGTCGTCGAAGATCTCCTTCGAGACCTTGCGCTGGCCCTCGGTGAGGGTGAAGGGCAGCCGCTCGTCGAAGGCGGTCAGCACGCCGTCCGGGGCGGGCCTGCGCGGGACGGCGGGCAGCAGGGCGTCGGCGTGCCGGCGGCGGGCGAGGGCGACCTGGAGGACGAACGCCTCGTCCCACTTGAGGCGGGCACGGGCGTCGGCGATGTCCGCCTTGGTGTGCGGGCGGTGGATCTTGAGCAGGGCCTCGGGCAGCGAGACCAGGCCACGGCCCTCGCGCAGCGACCCGGGCAGCGGATCCACGGCGTCCTGGGCACTGGGCAGCACCGTCTGCATCGCCTTGCCGATCTTCCAGGACTCCAGCTTGGCGGTGGCCGGATAGATCGGGATCAGGGCGCCGGCCCAGGTCTCCACCGTCTCCTCGGCGTCGTCGTCGGCGCCGTGGAGCAGTGCGTACGCCGGGTGGGCCAGTTGGAGCCGCCGGTTGAAGACGGAGACCTTGCCCGCGAACATCGCGCGGGTGCCCGGCAGGAGTTCCTTGTGCGGCTTGTGCACGCCGTTGCCGAAGAAGACCAGCTGGAGCCGGCCGCTGCCGTCGGTGATGGTCACCTCCAGCCGCTGGCCCTTGCCGCGGGGGGCCTTGGCGGAGGCGAACGAGTGCAGCCGGGCGTCGGCGACCTGGGCAACCACCGTGACGTGCTCGTCCATCGGCAGGTCGGCGAGGTGGGTGAGCTGCCCGCGCTCCTCGTATCTGCGGGGGTAGTGGTGCAGGAGGTCCCCGACCGAGTGCAGGCCGAGGTGCTCGGCCATCACCTTGGCGGTGGCGGGGCCGAGCACCGACTTCAGTGGCTGGTCCAGCGTGCGGTTCGGTGGTTCTTCCAGTGCGGGCACGAGATCCATTGCACACCACGACACTGACAAAGCCCCACAGGGCGCGGGAAACCGCCGACCGGGCGGCGGCCCGGCGCCGGGGCGGGCCGTGCCCGTCCCGCCGCGGGGCGGCCCCGGCTCACTCCACGCCGATGAGGAGCAGCGCTCCCTGTCGTCCCCCGCGGTGGACCACCGTGTCGACGGCGAGGTAGGACTCCCGCACGTGGGTCTCCAGCCGGTCGGCGAGCGGGGCGGGCGCGTCGTCGCCGAGGACGATGGTGACCAGTTCCCCGCCGGCCTGGAGCATGCGGTCCAGGACGGCCACGGCGGTGGCGGCGACCTCCGAGCCGATCACCGCGACGTCGCCCTCGACGAGGCCGAGGACGTCACCGGCCTGGCAGATGCCGGCCATGGTCCAGGACTGCCGTTCGGCGACGGCGACCTCGGCGTAGCGGGTGGCGCCCGCGGCCGAGGTCATCTGGACCACGTCCTCGTCGAAGCGGCGCCGCGGCTCGTGCACGGCGAGCGCGGCGATCCCCTGCACGGCGGAGCGGGTCGGGATGAGTGCGACGCGGACGCCCTCGGCACGGGCCTGCTCGGCCGCCGCCGCCGCGGTGTGCCGCAGTTCGGCGTCGTTGGGCAGCAGCACGACCTCGCGCGCGTGGGCCCGCCGTACCGCCTCGACCAGTTCGCCGCTCGCCAGTGGCTCTCCCGGACGGGCGAGCACGGTGGTGGCCCCGGCCTCGGTGTACAGCCCGGCCAGGCCCTCGCCGGGCACGACGGCGACGACGGCCCGCTGCACCCGCTCCCGGGGCGGCGGCGCGCCCCCGTGGGCACGGACGTCACCCCGGCCGAAGTGGGTGATCCGGATCCGGTACGGCCGCCCGGCCTCGACGCCCGCCTCCACGGCGGCGCCCGCGTCGTCGACGTGCACGTGGACGTTCCACAGGCCGTCGCCGCCGACCACCACCAGGGAGTCACCGAGGCCGTCGAGCCTGGCCCGCAGCCGGTCCACGGCGGCGTCGGCGGCTTCCAGCAGATAGATCACCTCGTAGGCGGGCCCGCCCCGCTCCGCCCCGCCGCCGTGTCCGGCGTCCTCGGTGCGGGTCGCCGGGCACGCGCGCGCGGGCGTGGGCTCGGGCTCGGCCGATACCGCGGATGCGGCGGATGCGGCCGACACGGCGGATGTGGGTACGACGGGAGGCTCGGCGTGGCTGTCGGGCACCACGCGCGCGTGCGCGCCGCGTATCGGGACGGTGGCACCGGGCGCCTCCCCCGTGAACGTCTCCACCAGTGCCGCCAGGACGGCCACCAGCCCGCGTCCTCCGGCGTCGACCACCCCGGCCCGCTCCAGGACGGCCAGCTGCCCCGGAGTGGCCGCGAGAGCCGCGCACGCGCCCGTGTAGGCGGCCCGGGCCACCGCTCCGCAGTCGCCCTCGGCAGCCCCGGCCGCGTCCGCCGCCGCCGAGGCGACCGAGAGCACGGTGCCCTCGACCGGGTGGGCCACGGCCAGGCGGGCGGAGTCGGCGGCGTGCCGCAGAGCACGCCCGAGCCCCGGCCCGTCGACACCGGCCGCCCCAGCCCCGTCCCGCGTAGCGATCGGGGCGCCCGGGTCCGCCCCGCCGCCCAGGTCCGCGCCCTCGCCCGCGGGGGCAACGGCACTCACAGGAGCCCCCGCACGCACAGGCACCCCGTCGCTCGCGGAGACAACCGCGCCCGCAGGAGCCCCGTCACGCGCCAGGGCCACGACCCGCGTGGGCGCCCAGGCCCCCGCGGACGCCCCGTCCGCGAGTACCTGTGCCATGCCGCGCAGCAGCTGCGCGAGGATCGTCCCGGAGTTGCCGCGGGCCCCGATGAGCGCCCCGTGCGCCATCGCGTGCGCGGCCTCGGCCAGCGACGGCGCCGCGCCCTCCCCGGCGCCCACCTCGTACCCGGCGAACACCGCCTCGACCGCGGCCGCGGCCGACTCCAGGGTCAGGTACAGGTTGGTCCCCGTGTCGCCGTCCGCCACCGGGTACACGTTGATCGCGTCGATCTCCTCGCGGGCCCGTCCCAGCGCCCGGAGCGCGTGACCGCACCAGTCGCGCACCGCGGGAGCATCGAGGAATGTCTGCGGCACCTGCGCCACCTGCGCCTCCCTGAGCCGGCCGGACGTGGACGCAGCGTAGACCCCGGATCGTGGTCGGCCGGAGCAGGGCCGCAGGAGGCCCTTGAGCTGCCATGGTAGTTTCGCCCCACGGGCGCAGTCGTTGTATGCTGCTCCGGTTGCCCGATCCTGATCGGGCCATTCCCCTGGCAACGCCACTCAAGATCTTCGATCTTCGGATCTCGATCCTCGGCCTGCCGGGATCAACCGTAAGTGCATCTGAAGTCTTTGGAGTGACCCGTGGCTGCCAACTGCGACGTCTGCGGCAAGGGGCCGGGCTTCGGCAACAACATCTCGCACTCGCACCGCCGTACGCCCCGCCGCTGGAACCCGAACATCCAGCGTGTGCGTACCGTGGTCGGCGGGACGCCGAAGCGCGTGAACGCCTGCACCTCGTGCATCAAGGCCGGCAAGGTCTCGCGCTGACGCACATCCCCCGCGTCCCGAACGGGCCGGGGGACCCCGCAGTGCGCGGCCATCGCCGGTTCGCCGCATCGAGTCGGTCCACCTCAGGGTGGGCCGGCTTTTTGCTGCGCCCGCACAGCGGTGCGGCGGCACGGGCGGCGGGCCGCACCGGAGGGGACCGCACCACAGGGGCGTAGCACCCGTACGCCCGTGTCCTCGGCCGACTCCGTACCCGCCCCCGCCCCCGCCCCCGCCCGTACGACGCGGTCAGCGCGGCCGGAAGCGCCAGCCGTGGTCGACGGGCCCGATCCCCCGGCCCAGGGCGAACCCGGCCGCAATGGCCCCGGTGACGTACTCCTTGGCCGCGGTCACCGCCTCGGGCACGGACAGGCCCTTCGCCAGCCCCGCCGCGATGGCGGACGCCAGCGTGCAGCCGGTGCCGTGCGTGTGCCGGTTGTCGTGCCGGGGCGCCCGCAGCCAGTGCTCCCGCGTACCGTCCGTGAGCAGGTCCACGGCGTCCCCGGCCAGGTGCCCGCCCTTGATCAGCACCCAGTCCGGTCCGTACGCCAGCACCGCCCCGGCGGCCTCGCGCATCCCGGACTCCGAATCGACGCGTACGCCAGTGAGTTGGGTCACTTCGTCCAGGTTCGGGGTCGCCACGGTCGCCAGCGGCAGCAGCGCCGTGCGCACCGAGTCCAGCGCCGAGGCGGCCAGCAGCGGATCGCCGTGCTTGGAGACCCCCACCGGGTCGACGACCACGGGCGCGTCCGTCCCGCCGATCAACTCCGCGACCGTCTCGACGAGTTCCGCGGAGGCCAGCATCCCGGTCTTCACCGCCTGGACGCCGATGTCGTCGACGACGCTGCGGTACTGGGCCCGTACCGCCTGCACCGGCAGTTCCCAGGCGCCCTGCACCCCGAGCGAGTTCTGCGCGGTGACCGCGGTGATCACGCTCATGCCGTGCACACCCAGCGCCAGCATCGTCTTCAGGTCGGCCTGAATGCCCGCGCCCCCGCCGGAGTCGGAACCGGCGACCGTCAGCACCCTGGGTGGCGCGCTCATGACTCGATGTCCCCGAAGTGGTCCCAGCCGCCCTTGCGGGTCCACGGCGCGCCGTCGACCGTCACCCGGGGCAGCGCCGAGGGGTTGAGGACCTCGCCGATCACCTTCCAGCGGGCCGGGAGCTTCACGTCCGGCGGGAAGGTCGCCACGATCGCGTGGTCCTCTCCCCCGGTCAGCACCCACTGGAGCGGGTCGACGCCGACGGCCTGCCCGATGTCGTTCATCTGGGTCGGTACGTCCATGGCACCGGAGCGGACGTCTATGCGGACCTTGCTGGCCTCCGCGATGTGCCCGAGGTCGGCGATCAGCCCGTCGCTCACGTCGCACATCGCGGTCGCGCCCAGCGCGGCGGCGGCCGGACCCGCGTGGTAGGGCGGCTCGGGCCGCCGGTGGGCCTCGACGAAGGCGCGCGGCGAGCGGAAGCCGCGGGAGAGCACCGCGTACCCGGCGGCGGACCAGCCGAGCCAGCCGGTGACCGCGACCAGGTCGCCGGGCTGGGCGCCGGCCCGGGTCACCGGTTCCTGGTTGCGCAGATCGCCGAGCGCGGTGATCGACACCATGATCGTGTCGCCGCGCACCACGTCGCCGCCGACCACCGAGGCGCCGGCGACCTGACACTCGTCGCGCAGTCCGTCCATCAGCTCGCTGGGCCAGGTGACCGGGAGTTCGGCGGGCACGACCAGGCCGAGCAGCAGGGCGGTGGGTACGGCGCCCATGGCCGCGATGTCGGCGAGGTTCTGCGCGGCGGCCTTGCGCCCCACGTCGTACGCCGTGGACCAGTCGCGCCGGAAGTGCCGCCCCTCCAGAAGGATGTCGGTGCTCGCCACCACCCGGCGGTCGGGGGCGGCGACCACCGCGGCGTCGTCACCGGGACCTACCCGGACCGCAGGCGTGGTCGTCAGGCGGGAGGTCAGCTCTCTGATGAGCCCGAATTCCCCCAGTTCACCGACAGTGCCCTTCATTGCCCTTTCGCCCCTTCTATACCTTTCCGGCCTGCTCGCACAGTACCTGTCCGTGCCCGCCGGCGATCTGTCCGTGCCCGCTCGCGCTCCGCCGTCGGCCTCGGCACCGCCGGCGCGGCCGTCAACCTCTGTCGCGCCTGCACCCCGGCGCGCGGGCCCTGGTCTGCGCGGGTCTCCCCGCGGCGAGCGGCGACGCGATACCGTGGCGTTCCTTTTCCCCACATGATCCTCGTGGCCGCCCTGGAGGTTCCGTGGTACAGGCGTACATCCTGATCCAGACGGAAGTCGGCAAAGCGTCGACCGTCGCCGAAACGATCAGCAAGCTCCCTGGGGTCATCCAGGCCGAGGACGTGACGGGACCGTATGACGTCATCGTGCGCGCGCAAGCGGACACCGTGGACGAACTCGGCCGCATGGTGGTCGCGAAGGTCCAGCAAGTGGACGGCATCACGCGCACACTGACCTGCCCCATCGTGCATCTGTAGCCCCCGACTACGCTTTGGCCGGTGAACTTCTTCCGGCACCGGCCGCTCGGCCTGCCCGCGCTGGCCCTGCTGATCTCCGTCGCGGGCTGCTCCTCGGCAGACGACAGCGGCACCGTCGCGGTTCCCAGCCCGGACGCGAAGACGGCCGGGCTGTGTCAGAACCTGGACAAGGCGCTGCCGCGGACGCTGGACGGGCGCAGCCGCAACGACCCCGAGCCCCGGTCCGCCTACACGGCGGGCTGGGGAAGCCCGGCGATCATACTGCGCTGCGGTGTCACCCGGCCGCCCAAGATGATCGACCCCAAGGTCGCGAAGGGCGACGACCCCGATGCGATGGCGGGCGCGGTGAACGGCGTGGACTGGCTGATGGAGCAGCAGTCCGACGGCACCTGGCGGTTCACCACGGCCAACCGTCAGGCGTATGTGCAGGTGACCCTGCCGAAGGGGAAGGACGGCCGGCAGAGTTCGCCGGTGCTCGTCGGCCTCGCGCCCGCCGTGAAGGAGGCGATCCCCTCGGGGATCGCCTCCATGACCTGACGCCCCGCGCCCCCGAAGGAGCGCCGGGAACCGCACGGCCGGCCACGGCGCACCGCGGACTGCGGGCCGGCGAGCCACCGCGACCGCTTCGCCGGACCCCTCCCACCTGACTCTCGGCCGAACCCTCCGGTACGGCCGAGCCCTTCGGTGCGGCCGAGCCCTTCGGTGCGGCCTCAGCGCAGTCCCGTGCTGCGCCGCAGCGCCGCCTGCACCAGCAGGTCCACCAACTCGGCGTAGCCGATGCCGGACGCCTGCCACATCTGCGGGTACATCGAGATCGGCGTGAAGCCGGGCATGGTGTTGATCTCGTTGATCACGAACTCGCCGTCCTCGGTGAGGAAGAAGTCCGCGCGGACCAGGCCCTCGCAGGAGGCGGCCTCGAACGCCGCCACCGCGAGCCGCCGCACCTCGGAGGTCTCCTCACCGCTGAGCGGGGCGGGCACGATGCCGGGCGTGGAGTCGATGTACTTCGCCTCGAAGTCGTAGTACGCGTGGGCGTCCGGCGGCGGGATCTCGGCCGGCACGGAGGCCCGCGGCCCGTCCTCGAACTCCAGCACCCCGCACTCGATCTCGCGGCCCCGCAGCGCCGCCTCCACCAGGATCTTCGGGTCGTGCGCACGGGCCGCGGCGATCGCCTCGTCGATACCGGACAGATCGTCGACCTTGGTGATGCCGATCGACGAACCCGCGCGCGCGGGCTTCACGAACAGCGGCCAGCCGTGCTCACCGGCGAAGTCGACGATCCGCCTGCGGGCGGCGGACTCGTCGCGCTCCCACTCCCGCGGCCGGATCACCAGGTAGGGGCCGACCTTCAGGCCGAAGGAGGTGAAGACCCGCTTCATGTACTCCTTGTCCTGGCCGACGGCAGAGGCGAGCACGCCCGAACCCACGTAGGGGACGCCGGACAGCTCCAGCAGCCCCTGGAGGGTGCCGTCCTCACCGTACGGGCCGTGCAGCACCGGGAAGACCACGTCGACCTCGCCCAGCGCCTTGGGCACGGAGCCGGGCTCGCTGTAGACGACCTCGCGGTTGGCGGGATCGACGGAGAGCACCACCGCGCCCTCGCTCGACTCGGCGAGTTCCTCCACCTCGGGCGTGCGGCGTTCGGCGATGGCCATGCGGTCCGGGTCGTCCGCGGTGAGCACCCAACGCCCGTCCCGCGTGATGCCGATCGGCAGCACGTCGTACTTCGTGCGGTCGATGGCACGCAGCACGGCGCCCGCGGTGACCATGGAGATCCCGTGTTCGGAGCTGCGCCCGCCGAACACGACGGCCACACGCGGCTTGCGAGGCTGCTGCTCAGGGCTCTGGGGGAGGTTCTCGGTGCTCATATCGCGATGAGAGTACCGGTTGGTAGAGGCCGGAGACAGTGTCACCCCCGTACGCAAACGGATCAAAAACCGGCTGGTTCGGTCATTTCCGTTCGGTGCTGTTCAGCAGGTCAGCGCCGTTCGCCGTTCGAGCGGTCAGTGCCGTTCGGCCGGTGAGCCGTCCAGTGCCGTTCGGCCGTTCACTGCTGTCCGGCCGGTCGGTGCTGCCCGGCCGGTCGGTGCTGTCCGGCCGGTCGGTGCTGTTCAGCGTCGTTCGGGTTTCGCGCTGCGCGACATCAGCTCCTTGAGGGCCACGACCGGTGGTTTGCCCTCGTGCACGATGCCGACGACCGTCTCCGTGATGGGCATGTCGATGCCGTGCCGACGGGCCAGATCCAGCACGGACTCGCAGGACTTGACGCCCTCGGCGGTCTGCTTGGTGACCGCGACGGTCTCCGCCAGGGTCATCCCCCTGCCCAGGTTGGTGCCGAAGGTGTGGTTGCGGGAGAGCGGCGAGGAACAGGTCGCCACCAGGTCGCCCAGACCGGCGAGTCCGGAGAAGGTCAGCGGATCGGCGCCGAGCGCCGCGCCGAGCCGGGTGGTCTCGGCGAGCCCGCGCGTGATCAGCGAGCCCTTGGCGTTGTCGCCGAGCCCCATGCCGTCGGCGATGCCCACGGCGAGGCCGATGACGTTCTTCACGGCGCCGCCCAGCTCGCAGCCCACCACGTCGGTGTTGGTGTACGGGCGGAAGTACGGCGTGTGGCAGTGGGTCTGCAACCGCCGGGCCACCGCCTCGTCGGTGCAGGCGACGACGGCCGCCGCGGGCATCCGGGTGGCGATCTCACGCGCGAGGTTGGGGCCCGTGACCACGGCGATCCGGTCCCGGCCGACCTTGGCGACGTCCTCGATGACCTCGCTCATCCGCATCGTGGAACCGAGTTCCACGCCCTTCATGAGGGAGACGAGGACGGTACGGGGCGCCAGCAGCGGGGCCCAGGCGGCGAGGTTCTCGCGCAGCGTCTGCGCGGGCAGCGACAGCACCGTGAAGTCGGCGCCGGCGGCGGCCTCGGCGGGATCGGTGGTGGCCCGCAGGTTTCTCGGCAGCTCGACGCCGGGGTGGTAGTCGGGGTTCGCCCGCGCGGAGTTGATCGCCTCGGCGACCTCCGGGCGCCGGGCCCACAGGGTGACGTCGCACCCCGCGTCGGCCAGCACCACCCCGAACGCCGTGCCCCACGAACCGGCGGTGAAGACCGCCGCCTTGACCGGCTCGCTCACTTGCCGCCGTCCCCTTCCTGAACGGTCTGCGCCTGCCTTTCCTCGACGGCCTGCGCCTGCGTCCTGCGCCGCTGGTCGATCCGCTCCCGGCGCGGATCGTACGGCGTCGCGGGCGCCTTCTCGCCGCGGATCTCCTCCAGCAGGCCGGTGACGGCGGCCATGATGACCTCGGTGGCCTCCCTGAGGACGTCCGCGGTCATCTCCTGGCCGTAGAAGCGCGACAGGTCCACCGGCGGGCCCGCGAGCACGTGGTGCGTCTTGCGCGGCAGCAGGTCGGGCTTCTTGGCGTACGGCGGCAGCAGCTCGTTGCAGCCCCACTGGGCGATGGGGACGACCGGGCACCTGGTCTGCAGGGCCACCCGCGCGGCGCCGGTCTTGCCGGTCATGGGCCAGCCGTTCGGGTCGCGGGTGAGGGTGCCCTCGGGGTAGAAGGCGACGCACTCGCCGCGTTCCACCGCGTCGATCGCGGCCCGGAAGGCGCTGAGCGCGTCGGTGCTCTCGCGGTAGACGGGAATCTGTCCGGTACCGCGCATCGCGGCCCCGACGAATCCCTTCTTGAACAGACCGCTCTTCGCCAGGAATCGCGGCACCCGTCCGGTGTTGTACTGATAGTGCGCGTAAGCGAAGGGGTCGATGTGGGAATTATGATTCACCGCGGTGATAAATCCGCCCTCGGCCGGAATGTGCTCCATTCCGCGCCAGTCCCGCTTGATCAGAACCACCAGCGGTGGTTTGCAGATCACCGCGGCGAAGCGGTACCAGAAGCCGATTCTGCGGCGGGACACACGGACACCTTCCTCTAAGGGCCTGGGGAGCCGCACAAGTGTCGCTCCGGGCGGCCTGTCTGTCGAGGACACCGTACGCCCCGCTTCCCGGGCCTTCGGCCGACCCGGGTGACAATGGCCGCGACGAGAGAGGAACGATACGTCAGTGCAGTGGACCTTGGTCATCCCCGTGAAGCCCTTGGCACTGGCCAAGAGCAGACTCGCGGACACCGCCGCGGACGGGCTGCGCCCGGGGCTGGCCCTCGCGTTCGCGCAGGACACGGTGGCCGCCGCGCTGGCCGGCGAGGCGGTACGGGATGTGGCGGTCGTCACCGACGACGCACTGGCCGGCCGGGAACTCGCGGCGCTGGGCGCGCGGATCGTCGCGGACGAACCGGGCGGCGGCCTGAACGCCGCCCTGGCGCACGCGGCCGGGATGGTACGGGCCGCGGACGCGGGGTCCGCGGTGGCGGCGCTGAACGCCGATCTGCCCGCCCTGCGCCCGCCGGAATTGTCCCGGGTACTGGACGCCGCCGCAGAATTCCCGCGCGCCTTTCTCCCCGATGCGGCCGGAATCGGCACGACTCTGCTGACGGCGGCCCCGGGCCTGGAATTGCTCCCGGCTTTCGGCGTCGATTCCCGCGCCCGGCACGGTGCGTCGGGCGCGGTGGAACTCCGGCTGGACGCGGTGGACTCGGTACGGCAGGACGTGGACACCGGCGACGACCTGCGCGCGGCGCTGGCGCTGGGGGTGGGCCCGCGCACCGCGGCCGCGGCCGCGCGGCTGCTGATCCCCGGGCAGTAGGCTGCCGCCATGCAGGCGACCGCGTACACCTACGACCCCGAGACCCGCAGTGGGCAGGTGCTGCTGGACGACGGCACCCCGGTGCCCTTCGACGCGCCGGCGTTCGACGCGGGCGGGCTGCGGCTGCTGCGGCCCGGACAGCGGGTGCGGATCGAGACGGAACCGGCGGACGGCGCCGGGCCGGGCCTGCGGATCACCCTGGTGACCCTCCAGACGCTCTGAGCCGCGGGACCCCCGCACCGGCCCCGTCGGCCCCGCGGTCCCCTTCAGCGCCGCTCCCACCGGGCCCGCCGACACCCCGCAGGCTCCACGAGTCCCCCGAACCCCTCGGTCGGCACCATCCCCCGCGAACGCACTGAGCCCTCGGTCGGCACCATCCCCCGCGAACGCACTGAGTCCTCGGCCGTCCCGGCCCCGCGGACGACCGCCAGCGCCTCCCGACCGGTCCCCGCCGGCCACGCCGGAGCCCGAGGCCCCTCCGGCCTCCCGGCTCCCGATTCCTCCACCCCTCCCCCGGCCCCGGCAAGAGCCGCGGGCCGAGCCCCCGGAACACACCGCGGGCCGGGCTCCCGAGGGAGTCCGGCCCGGCGTGTGAGTGCCCCGCGCGCCTGTGCCTAGCGGGCGGTGGCCTTCTTGGCGGTGGTCTTGCGGCCCGTCGACTTCTTGGCCGGGGCCTTCTTGGCCGTGACCTTCTTCGCCGGGGCCTTCTTGGCCGCCGCCTTCTTGGCGGTGGCCTTCTTCGCCGTGGCCTTCTTGGCGGCCGCGGTGGTCTTCTTGGCGGTCGTCTTCTTGGCCGTGACCTTCTTGGCCGCCGCGGTCGTCTTCTTGGCCGTGATCTTCTTCGCCGGGGCCTTCTTGGCCGCCGCCTTCTTGGCGGTGGCCTTCTTGGCCGCGGCCTTCTTGACCGTCGCGGAAGCAGCGCCGGTCAGGCTGCCCTTGGGCGCCTTCTTGACGGAGACCTCGCCGCTGCGCGGGAGCTTCTTCGAGCCGCTCACCAGGTCCTTGAAGCCCTGACCGGCACGGAAACGCGGTACCGAGGTCTTCTTGACCCGAACCCGCTCGCCCGTCTGGGGGTTGCGGGCGTAACGGGCTGGACGGTCCACCTTCTCGAAGGACCCGAAGCCGGTGACCGAGATCCGGTCGCCCGCGACGACGGCGCGGACGATGGCGTCCAGGACCGCGTCGACAGCATCGGCGGCCTGCTGGCGGCCACCCATCTTGTCGGCAATCGCTTCTACGAGCTGCGCCTTGTTCACGTCTTCCCCTTCGGAGACATCGCCAGAACGAAAGTGTTCAAGCTTTTTCGCACGTTAGGCAGATATATACCGCAAATCAAACACGAAACGGGCTAATCACCCTTGTGCCGCAACGGACTCGGCCCTCTCGGACCGGTTCAGCGTTCCTCTTCGGGGATTCGCCCCGCGTCGAGGTCCGTGGTGAACCGGTCGAGCCGCCTTGCCGCGTCGGCGAGATCGTGCTTGGCCGCAGCCGTAATGACCAGCAGCTTCCGGGTCAGCGCCATCCGTACGCCCTCCGGGACTTGCAGTGCGCGCACCCTTGCGTGCGCTTCCTTCAGTTGGTCCGCGACCGCCGCATAGAGCTGGAGTTGGCCGTCGTGTTCCATGCACAGATTGTGCCATCTGGGGCGAGTTGTCGCCTGCCCAGGGGGCAACTGGCGCCGTTCGCGGCGCTCCTCGGGCCCACCCGGAGCCACTGCCCGGGTGCCCGCCTACCCCGGCAATCGCCCCTCTAACGTGGGGAGTTGGAAGATCTTCCGGGAGGCACCGGGGCCGTTCGGGTGCAGACATGGCTGTACCCCCAATCGTGGCGATCGGGGGTACAGACGGGGTGTTGAGGTGGCCGAAAGTCGACCTGTTGTGGGCCGGAGAATCAGACCTTCAGCGTCCGCGGCTTGTGCGCGGGCCGCTTCGCCTCGTACGCGGCGATGTCGTCCTCGTTCCGGAGGGTGATCGAGATGTCGTCCAGGCCGTTCAGCAGCCGCCAGCGGGAGTTCTCGTCCAGCTCGAAGGCGGCGGTGACGCCCTCGGCGCGCACCTCGCGGCGCTCCAGGTCGACGGTGATCCCGACCTCGGGGTCCCGCTCGGTCAGCTCCCACAGCGCGTCCACGATCTTCTGCTCCAGCACCACTGTGAGCAGGCCGTTCTTCAGCGAGTTACCGCGGAAGATGTCGGCGAACCGGGCGGAGATCACGGCCTTGAAGCCGTAGTTCTGCAGCGCCCAGACGGCGTGCTCACGGGAGGAGCCGGTGCCGAAGTCGGGGCCGGCGACCAGGACGGTGGCACCCTGCCGCTCGGGGCGGTTGAGCACGAACTCCGGGTCCTTGCGCCATGCCTCGAACAGCCCGTCCTCGAATCCGTCCCGAGTGACCTTCTTGAGCCAGTGAGCAGGGATGATCTGGTCGGTGTCGACGTTGCCGCGGCGCAGCGGGACGGCCCGGCCGGTGTGCGTGGTGAATGCTTCCATGATCCTCAGCGACTCTCAGACTTCGGCGGGCGTACGGATGTCGGTCTCGGACAGGTCGGCGGGGGACGCCAGGTGGCCCAGGACCGCCGTCGCGGCCGCGACCTGCGGCGATACCAGATGGGTACGGCCGCCCTTGCCCTGCCGGCCCTCGAAGTTGCGGTTGGAGGTGGACGCGGAACGCTCACCCGGGGCCAGCTGGTCGGGGTTCATGCCCAGGCACATCGAGCAGCCCGCGTGCCGCCATTCGGCCCCGGCCTCCTTGAAGACCACGTCCAGCCCCTCGGAAACGGCCTGCAGACCCACCCGCGCGGAGCCCGGAACGACCAGCATCCGTACGCCGTCGGCGACTTTGCGGTCCTTGAGGACGCCCGCGGCGGCGCGCAGGTCCTCGATGCGCCCATTGGTGCAGGAGCCTACGAAGACGGTGTCCACCTGGATGGAGCGCAGCGTCTGTCCGGCCTCCAACCCCATGTACTCCAGGGCCTTTTCGGCGGCCAGCCGCTCCGAAGCGTCTTCGTACGAAGCCGGGTCGGGGACGGACGCCGAAAGCGGCGCGCCCTGGCCCGGGTTGGTGCCCCAGGTGACGAACGGCGTGAGTTCGTCCGCGTGGATGACGACCTCGGCGTCGAAGACCGCGTCCTCGTCGGTGTGCAGCGTCTTCCAGTACTCCACCGCGGCGTCCCAGTCGGCGCCCTCGGGGGCGTGCGGGCGGCCCTTGAGGTAGGCGAAGGTGGTCTCGTCGGGAGCGATCATGCCCGCGCGGGCGCCGGCCTCGATCGACATGTTGCAGATGGTCATCCGGGCTTCCATCGAGAGCTTCTCGACGGCGGTGCCGCGGTACTCCAGGATGTAGCCCTGGCCGCCGCCGGTGCCGATCTTCGCGATGATCGCCAGGATCAGGTCCTTGGCGGCGACGCCCGCGGGCAGCTCGCCGTCGACCGTGATCGCCATGGTCTTCGGGCGGGCCATGGGCAGCGTCTGGGTGGCCAGCACGTGCTCCACCTGGGAGGTGCCGATGCCGAACGCCAGCGCGCCGAAGGCGCCGTGCGTGGAGGTGTGGGAGTCGCCGCAGACGACCGTCGTACCGGGCTGGGTCAGGCCCAGCTGCGGGCCCACGACGTGCACCACGCCCTGCTCCACGTCGCCCAGCGGGTGCAGCCGCACCCCGAACTCGGCGCAGTTCTTGCGCAGCGTCTCCAGCTGGGCGCGGGAGACCGGGTCCGCGATGGGTTTGTCGATGTCGAGGGTCGGAGTGTTGTGATCCTCGGTCGCGATGGTGAGGTCGAGACGGCGCACCCTGCGGTCGCTCTGCCTGAGGCCGTCGAACGCCTGCGGACTGGTGACCTCGTGCAGCAGGTGCAGATCGATGAAGAGGAGATCGGGCTCGCCCTCGGCGCGCCGGACGACGTGGTCGTCCCAGACCTTCTCCGCGAGTGTCCTACCCATCGCTTTCCCTCCGGTCGGCAGTGCTGCACCGACCCAACTAGAGATTTCCCTGGAAACGGCGCCCGTGCCCCTGTCCTGTGGGCGTCCGTCGCCAAGCCCGCCGGACCGCGGGCCACTGTGTCTTCCAGAGTGGCGCGTTCCACCGGAAATTGAACTTGCGTTTCACAGAGTGAGACGCGAATATCGTTGCATGGACAACAGTAGCGGCGTCGGCGTTCTGGACAAGGCGGCCCTCGTCCTGAGCGCTCTGGAGTCCGGTCCGGCCACCCTCGCAGGTCTGGTCGGGGCCACCGGACTGGCACGACCCACGGCCCACCGGCTGGCCGTGGCGCTGGAACACCACCGCATGGTGGCACGCGACATGCAGGGCCGCTTCATCCTCGGCCCGCGGCTGGCGGAGCTGGCCGCGGCGGCGGGCGAGGACCGCCTGCTGGCGACGGCGGGCCCGGTGCTCACGCATCTGCGCGACATCACCGGCGAGAGCGCCCAGCTCTACCGGCGCCAGGGTGACATGCGCATCTGTGTGGCCGCCGCGGAGCGTCTGTCCGGCCTGCGGGACACCGTCCCGGTCGGTTCCACGCTCACGATGAAGGCGGGCTCGTCCGCGCAGATCCTGCTGGCCTGGGAGGAGCCGGAGCGCCTGCACCGCGGACTGCAGGGCGCCCGTTTCACGGCGACGGCCCTGTCGGGGGTGCGGCGCCGCGGCTGGGCCCAGTCCATCGGCGAGCGCGAGCCGGGCGTGGCGTCGGTCTCCGCGCCCGTGCGCGGCCCCTCGAACCGTGTGGTGGCCGCCGTGTCCGTCTCCGGCCCCATCGAGCGGCTCAGCCGGCACCCGGGCCGGATGCACGCCCAGGCGGTGATCGACGCCGCCGCGCGTCTCTCCGAGGCCCTGCGCCGCTCCGGCTGAGCCTGCCGACCGGACCGTACGGGCACCCAGCGGAACGTACGGGAGCACTTCAGGAGGGTCCGCCTCAACGCCGCGGCAGCCCCTCCCCCGCCCCCGCCGTCCCGCTCTCGCCGGCCGGCCCGCGGACCGCTTGCGCTTCCCCCGCCGCACTCGCTCCGCCGTCCCGACGGAGCGCCGAACTGCCCGCGTCCGACGCCCGGTTGACCAAGGAGGCGGTGGGTACGCGCGGAGCGAATCGCTGCGCGCGGCGGTACGGCTCAGGGTGGGACTCCAGCCGGATGGCACCGGTCGGCTGGAGCGACCCGGGTGACAGGCACCGGCAGACAGCCCCTGAAAACACGACGAAGGGCCCGTCACCGAGATGATGGGCCCTTCGTATCGAGTACCCCCGACCGGATTCGAACCGGCGCTACCGCCTTGAGAGGGCGGCGTGCTAGGCCGCTACACAACGGGGGCGAGGATCTTGCGTTTCCGCAGATCCGAGCTGGTCTACCTGGACTCGAACCAAGACTAACTGAACCAGAATCAGTCGTGCTGCCAATTACACCATAGACCAATGGTGGTTTAGACCATTCAGTACCCCCGACCGGATTCGAACCGGCGCTACCGCCTTGAGAGGGCGGCGTGCTAGGCCGCTACACAACGGGGGCCCTAGCGTCCCAGGATGATCGGGACCGTACCCCCGACCGGATTCGAACCGGCGCTACTGCCTTGAGAGGGCAGCGTGCTAGGCCGCTACACAACGGGGGCTTCGCGGATGAGATCCGCACCTGCAGATGAGCTCTGCGAGCTGGCCTACCTGGACTCGAACCAAGACTAACTGAACCAGAATCAGTCGTGCTGCCAATTACACCATAGGCCACTGGAACGCAAGCCCCGGAGGGGATCTTGTTCTAGTTGTGCGCCCGGGTCCTTGGCCTTCCGGCCCGCTCTCCGCGGCGCAGGAAGAACATTACCCGAAGCTGGACGGGGCTCCAAAACGAGTATCGGCGTGGACGATCGGGGGGAGTTCGGCCAGCGAGGAGATCCGGTGGGCCGCTGCCACGGCGGTGCCGTCGGCCGGCGTCCCGACCCGGTCGATCCACACGGACAGCAACCCGGCCTCGGCCGCGCCCCGTCCGTCGATCTCCGGATGGTCACCGACGTACGCCACCTCGTGGGGCGGCAGTTCCAGGGCCGCGCAGGCCGCCAGGAACGCCTCGCCCGCAGGTTTGGAGACGCCGAGTTCCGCCGCGCACAGCACCGCCTCGAACCGGTCGCGCACGCCCAGCGCGCGCAGTTTCGGGTCCTGGACCCGGATGCTCGAATTGGACAGCACCGCGTGCCGGTGGCTCGCGGCGAGGGTGTCGAGGACGGGCAGTACGTCCGGGAACAGGCTCCAGGCGGCTTCGTAGTGCCGGATGTAGCGCAGGAACCAGGACTCGGCCTCGCCGTCGGTCAGCTCCGCGCCCAGGAACATCCGCACCCGGTCCCGGCGCTGCTCCTCGAAGCCGACCTCGCCGGAGCCGAACCGCGCCCACTGGAGGTCGGTGATCTCCCGCCAGTGCGCGAGGGCCTGCTCGGCGCTGTCGTACCTGTGCAGCAGTCCTTCGGCCGCCAGGTGTGCGCGCATCCCGGCCCGGTCGGCGGAGGTGTAGTCGAACAGCGTGTCGTCGACGTCCCAGACCACGGCTCGGATGCTCATGGGGCGACGGTAACGCGGGGGCCGTGACCGCGTCTGTACTTTCGGCGTCCTGGGGGCTCGCGGATGCCGTAGCTTGGGCGGACCGACGAGCGAAGGACCGGGCCACAGCCATGACCGAGTACCGCGTCCAGTTCACCGTCGAGGCGCGGGACGCGTACGAGGACCTGCCCGCGGAACGCCGGGCCCAGGTGGACAGGGCCGTGCGCATCCTGGCCCGTGATCCCTTCCGCAGGACGTCGACCGCCCAGCTGGGACCGGACGAGCACCTGCGCAAGGCGTACGTGGCCCCCGGTGTGATGCTGGAGTACATGGTGGCCGGCGCGATCATGGCGGTCGTGGTGCTGGAGATCTTCGACGAGAGCCACTACTTGATCGACGAGGCCGACGCGCAGTGACCGGCGCCGAGGGGCGGCACCCGGGCATCGGGTGCCGCCCCTCGCGCAGGGTGCGGTGCCTACGCCGCCAGCTTCGCCAGGGCCGCGTCGATCCGGGCCAGCGTCGACTCCTTGCCCAGTACCTGGAGGGACTCGAAGAGGGGCAGGCCGACCGTACGGCCGGTGATCGCCACCCGCACCGGGGCCTGGGCCTTGCCCAGCTTGAGGCCGTGCGCCTCGCCGGCCGCCAGGACGGCCTCCTTCAGGGCCTCGGCCGAGGTCCAGTCGGCCTGCTCCAGCCGCTCGCGGGCCGTGCGCAGCAGGGCGTCCGAGCCCTCCTTCATCGCCTTCGTCCAGCTCGCCTCGTCGAAGACCGGCTCCGGCAGGAACAGGAAGTCGACGTTGTCCGTGATCTCCGACAGGACCTTGAGGCGGGTCTGCGCGTGCGGGGCGATCGCCTGCCACTTGGCCTCGTCGAACGCCTCGGGTGCCCAGGGCGCGAACGGGGCCCGGAGCCACGGGCGGCAACGCTCCGTGAACTCCTTCACGTCCAGCAGCCGGATGTGGTCGGCGTTGATCGCCTCGCACTTCTTCAGGTCGAAGCGGGCCGGGTTCGGGTTCACGTCGGCGATGTCGAAGGCCGCGACCATCTCGTCGATCGTGAAGATGTCCTGGTCGGCGGAGAGTGACCAGCCGAGCAGGGAGAGATAGTTGAGCAGGCCCTCGGGCAGGAAGCCGCGCTCCCGGTAGAGGTTCAGGCTGGACTGCGGGTCGCGCTTCGACAGCTTCTTGTTGCCCTCGCCCATCACGTACGGCAGGTGGCCGAAGGCGGGCACCTCCTTGGCGATGCCCAGCTCGATCAGCGCCTTGTAGAGGGCGATCTGGCGGGGGGTGGAGGAGAGCAGGTCCTCGCCGCGCAGGACGTGGGTGATCTCCATCAGGGCGTCGTCGACCGGGTTGACCAGCGTGTACAGGGGGGCGCCGTTGGCCCGGACGATGCCGTAGTCGGGCACGTTCTCCGGGGTGAAGGTCAGCTCGCCGCGGACCAGGTCGGTGAAGGTGATCGTCTCGTCGGGCATCCGGAAGCGGACGATCGGGGTGCGGCCCTGGGCCTCGTACTCCGCGATCTGCTCGGCGGTCAGGTCGCGGCAGTGGCCGTCGTAGCCGGACGGCCGGCCGGCCGCGCGGGCCGCTTCGCGGCGGGAGTCCAGCTCCTCCTGGGAGCAGTAGCAGCGGTAGGCGTGGCCGGCCTCCAGGAGCCTGGCCGCGACGTCCTGGTAGATGTCCATCCGCTGCGACTGGCGGTACGGCGCGTGCGGGCCGCCGACCTCGGGGCCCTCGTCCCAGTCGAAGCCCAGCCAGCGCATCGCGTCGAGCAGCTGGTCGTACGACTCCTCGGAGTCACGGGCCGCGTCGGTGTCCTCGATGCGGAAGACCAGGGCGCCCTGGTGGTGCCGGGCGAACGCCCAGTTGAACAGGGCGGTGCGGACCAGGCCCACATGGGGGTTACCGGTGGGCGAGGGGCAGAAACGGACGCGGGGGGAGGTGGAGCCTGCTGCGCTAGCCACGCTTGACAACCTTGTTGGTGAGAGTGCCGATGCCTTCGATGGTGACGGCGACCTCGTCGCCGACGTTGAGGGGGCCGACCCCGGCCGGGGTGCCGGTGAGGATCACGTCGCCGGGAAGCAGCGTCATGGCCTCGGTGATGTTGACGATCAGGTCCTCGATGGAGTGGATCATCTCGCTCGTGCGGCCCAGCTGGCGCTGCTCGCCGTTGACGGTGAGCTGGACGGTGAGGTCGTTCGCGCGCTCCAGGTCGAGGTCCGTCTCCACCCAGGGGCCCAGCGGGCAGGAGGTGTCGAAGCCCTTGGCCCTGGCCCACTGCTTCTCGCGCTTCTGGACGTCACGGGCGGTGATGTCGTTCGCGCAGGTGTAGCCGAAGACCACGTCCTTGACGCGCTCGCGCGGGACCTCGCGGCACAGCCGGCCGATGACCACCGCCAGCTCGGCCTCGTGGTGGAGTTCGGTGGAGAACGGCGGGTACTGGATCTCGTCGCCGGGGCCGATCACCGAGGTGGACGGCTTGAAGAAGGCGAACGGGGCGTCGGGCACCTCGTTGCCCAGCTCGCTCGCGTGCTCCGCGTAGTTGCGGCCGAAGGCCACGACCTTGTTGGGGAGCACCGGCGGAAGCAGCCTGACCTTGCTCAGCGGGACCTTGGTGCCGGACAGCTCGAAGTCCGTGAACGGGATGCCCTTGATGACGTCGAGGACGAGTTCGTCCTGCTTGTCGCCCTCGACCGCGCCGAAGGCGACGGTCCCGTCGATGGAGAACCTGGCGATGCGCACGGGTTGCTTGCGCCCCTTAACTGAAGACGACCGCGTCGGCTGGGGACCGGCTGGATGTCGGCTGGAGTCTGACGCTCCAGGCTAACGCGACAGGAGGCCGCGGCCTCGCGTAGAGAGCGGGGTACGGCCTGCCGGGTACGCCTGTCCGCGGCGCGGCACGAGGGGCCGTGGGGGCCGCTCGCGGGAGACACGGAGCCCCCTGTCGTACGAGGGCGGTCGCGGACCCCGCCGTACGACAGCGGGCGCGGACCGCGCTGTACGACGTAAAGACGTACGACGGCGGACACGGCCTCCCGTACTACGGCAGTGGTCGCGAACCCCCTTGCCACGGCAGTCGCGTACCGCCGTACGGCGACGGTGTGCGCCGCTGCCGCCACACGGCGGTCCGTGCGCGTCTACTCCGCGGCGACCGTCGCGGCCGGCAGCTCGTCGAGAACCGTGCGGCGCGGATTGGCGGTGTGGGCGGGGAGGTCGAGGGAGTGCTCCGGATGTTCCGTCGCCTGCAACTCCTCGGCGTCGCCGAGGTGGGAGAGAGTCGTGCGACGCGGGTTGGCTATGGTGCGGAACATCATCGTGGTCTTCACGGCGGTAGGAACCCTGTCCTGTGTGGGTTGGCAGATACTTCCCTCTTGTAAAGCGTCAGGCTAAACATCCGATTCCCGGGCACCGTCGCGAAGTGCGCATGATCGCCGTGTGAGTTTGCTCACGGATCCGACCACAATCCGGTCAATTCCGGCCCGCAACTCGCACTATCGAAACGGACATTGCGGCCCTGAACCTGCCATTCCGCTGCTGATCATGGCGACTGGGACACTCACCCACCGCTGGCAACTCGCAGGAGTAAGTCCGTTATGGGCGAGATCATTTTCCACGCCTCGTGACACTCTCCTCACAGGCCGTCACAGGTTTCACAGGCTCGCCCATGGGCCTTGTTGGAGATCCGGCACTGTGCTGGAATTCCACGGACCGCCGCAGGATCGAGCCGGCGCTCAGGGGGCGCAAAGCAGCGCCGAGTGGCGGCGAGACAGGGGGAGCCAGCGCCGGTCACTTCACGACCACCCGGGGGACGTATTCAGGGCGCTCCCCGACAACGCCGACACCGTGCCCCACCGCTCACGCGGAGGGGCGCCTGGTCCAGAGGTTGCGACGCTAGTGCAGGGACGTTTCAAGAGGGATGGCAGTGCTCCGGCCGCGCCGGGGCCGCACGGCGGGACCGACCGCGGTTCCTCCCCCCAGCACGCCCAGAACCCAGGCCCGACCCCGGCCGGCGACGGCACAGAGCGCCCCGGGCGTCCCGGTGTCACGCAGCCGTCGAACCCCACGCCCGCGGCCAAGCCGACCAGGTCCGCCAAGGGCCCGTCCGGCCCCGGTTCGCGAATAGCCCTGCGCAACTGGCGCATCTCCACCCGTCTGGTGTCGCTGCTCGCGCTCCCCGTCGTCGCGGCCACCACACTGGGCGGCCTGCGCATCAACCAGTCGATGGACGACATCCAGCAGCTCGACAACATGAAGCTGCTGACGGACATGACGAAGCAGGCGACCGAACTGGCCGCGGCGCTCCAGGAGGAGCGCGACCAGTCGGCCGGCCCGCTGGCCAACGGCCAGAGCGCGAACAACTACACGGTCAAGGGCTACGAGCAGCGGACCGACCGGTCCCTGACCAACTTCCTCAACGCCTCCGAGCAGATCGACTCCGCGAGCAAGGACGGCAACCTCACGGGTGTCCGTGACAGCCTCGTCGGCCTGGCCGGCCAGCTGGACAGCCTGGCCAAGATCCGCCGGACCGCGTACCAGCAGGAGGGCAACTCGACCCAGACGGTCGAGGCGTACCACCGGCTGATCACCCAGCTGATCGACCTCTCCCAGGACATGGCGGAGGCGTCCAGCAACCCGGAGATGATCCAGCGCACCCGCGCCCTGGCGGCGTTCTCCACCGCCAAGGAGTACGCGTCCGTGCAGCGCGCCGTCATCGCCGCGGCGCTGCCCGACACCAACAAGACGGTCGGCGCGCTCTCCGACAACGACCGGCTCTACGGCGAGTCCGCGCTGGAGAGCGAGTCCTCCGAGCTGAACATCTTCCGCAGCCTCTACTCCGGGCAGGGCGCCGAGGAACTCCTCAAGCCCATCGACGAGGGCAACCCGACCATCGAGTCCGCGGACACCTACGCCAAGCGCGCGCTCGGCGGCGAGGACGGCCTCAGCGTCCAGAAGCGTTCCTACCGCGACTGGGTGGACGACAGCTCGACCAAGATCGAGCAGATGCAGAAGATCGAGCACACGCTGCTCGAAGAGATGGAGCAGAAGGCCCGCGAGCTGCGCAGCGCCACCGAGCGCGACGCGATCATCTCCGGTGCGCTGATCCTGCTCGTCCTCGGCGTCTCCCTGGTCGGCGCCTTCGTCGTCGCCCGGTCCATGATCCGCTCGCTGCGCCGGCTCCAGGACACCGCCACCAAGGTCGCCCAGGACCGGCTGCCCGAGCTGGTCAAGCAGCTCTCCGAGTCCGACCCGCAGGACGTCGACACCTCCGTGGAGTCGGTCGGTGTGCACTCCCGGGACGAGATCGGCAAGGTGGCCGCGGCCTTCGACGACGTGCACCGCGAGGCGGTCCGCCTCGCCGCCGAGCAGGCCCTGCTGCGGGGCAACGTCAACGCGATGTTCACCAACCTCTCGCGCCGCTCCCAGGGCCTGATCCAGCGTCAGCTGTCCCTGATCTCCGAACTGGAGTCCCGCGAGGCCGACCCGGACCAGCTGTCCTCGCTGTTCAAGCTCGACCACCTCGCGACGCGTATGCGCCGCAACGGTGAGAACCTCCTCGTCCTCGCCGGTGAGGAACCCGGCCGCCGCTGGACCCGGCCGGTCCCGCTGGTCGACGTGTTGCGCGCCGCCGCCTCCGAGGTGGAGCAGTACGAGCGGATCGAGCTGGCCTCGGTGCCGACCACCGAGGTCGCGGGGCGCGTCGTCAACGACCTCGTGCACCTGCTCGCCGAGCTGCTGGAGAACGCGACATCGTTCTCCTCGCCGCAGACCAAGGTCAAGGTCACCGGTCACGCGCTGCCCGACGGCCGGGTGCTGATCGAGATCCACGACACCGGCATCGGCCTGTCCCCCGAGGATCTCGCGGCGATCAACGAGCGGCTCGCCTCGCCGCCCACCGTGGACGTCTCCGTCTCCCGGCGCATGGGTCTGTTCGTGGTCGGCCGGCTCTCGCAGCGCCACGGCATCCGCATCCAGCTCCGCCCGTCCGACTCCGGTGGTACGACGGCGCTCGTCATGCTGCCCGTCGATGTCGCCCAGGGCGGCAAGGTGCCCGCCGGCAAGCCGGGAGTGCCCGCCACGGGCGGTCCGGCCGCCGCGCAGGCCGCCGTCGGCGCGGCGGCGGCCCGGCGCAACGCCGCCCAGGGCGGCGGCGGTGCCCTCGGGGCCGGCACACCTGCCGGTGCGCTCGGTCCCGGTGCCGCGAGCGCTGGTGGACGGCTCGGCTCCGGGAGCGGGCCGCGCGGCCAGGTCGGCGCGGGGCAGGGGCCTCGGGCCGCGCTGCCCGGCACCGGCCAGGGCGCGCTGCCGGGTGGGCCCGGCGGCGCGGGCGGGCCGCGGCAGGACCGGCCGGCACCGGCCGGGGCGGGCGCCGGAGCCTTCGGCGGCCAGGCGCCGGGTGCCCCGCAGGGTCTACAGGCCGCGGGCACGGGCGGGCCGCAGCAGGACGTCTTCGGCGGCCGTGGCGCCGCCCCGCAGCGGGGTGGCGCCGATCAGGGCCGCCAGCCGCAGCTGCCGCCGCGCGGCGGGCCGCGGGCCGAGCTGCCGGGCGGCAACCCGCAGCCGCGCACGCCCGGCTGGGGCGACGAGGGCGTGCCGCCGCTGTCCCGGTCCTCGCTGGACGCCCCGCGCGGCCACGACGAGCAGGACCCGGCGCAGACCTCGCGCATGCCGCGCATCGACGACCGCCAGGGCCCCGGGGCGACGGCGGAGATGCCGGCCGTCCCGGCGGCCGACGCCCATCGGGATCCGGCCGCCACCGGCGAGTTCCCCCGCCCGGACTTCACCGGCGCGGGCGGCGCCCGGAACACCGGCCAGTTCACCCACGCGGGCTTCGACGCCCCGCAGCGCGACACCGGCCAGTTCCCGCGGCCCGGCGGGCCCGGTCCGCAGGGCTCGGGCCAGTTCGTCCGCTCCGACGTCTTCGGTGGGCCGATCGGACCGCAGAACCCGTCCACCACGGGCCAGTTCGCCGCGCCGGGCTACGACAACGGCTCCACCGGTCAGTTCCCCGCACAGGGCTACGACAACGGCTCCACGGGCCAGTTCCCGGCCCCCGGCCACGACAACAGCTCGACCGGCCAGTTCCCCGCACAGGGCTACGACAACGGCTCCACTGGTCAGTTCCCCGCGCCCGGCCACGACAACGGCTCCACCGGCCAGTTCCCGGCCCCCGGCCACGACAGCGGCCCCACCGGTCGGCACTCGCTGCCCACCCGGCCGGGCCAGCCGCAGGGCCAGCAGCACACGGGCCAGTTCGAGCAGCCGCAGGCGAACGGCCGGGGTGCCGACTTCGGCGCGCCCCGCCCGCCGGTGCCGGCCCAGCGCGGACCGCGGCAGGAGCCGGAGGCACTGCTGCCCCCGGCGAACACTCCCGGTGACGGCCGTACGCCGCTGTACGACACGCTGGAGACCAACTGGTTCCGCGGTGGCCAGCAGGAGCCGCCGCAGGACGGCGGACCGGCCGATCCGGCCCCGCAGCAGCAGCCGCAGGGCGGACCGGGCTTCCCGGGAGACCCGCAGCGTCCCGTCACGAGTTCCTGGCGCAGCTCGCCGAACGACGAGCTCGTCCGGCAGGCCCAGCGGGTGCGGCAGCCCGCCGCGGGCGGCGTCACCACCTCCGGTCTGCCGCGCCGCGTGCCCCGGGCGAACCTCGTCGCGGGCACGGCTCAGGAACAACAACAGCACCACAGCGGTCCGCAGGTCTCGCGTGCGCCCGACGACGTACGCGGCCGGCTGACCAATCTCCGTCGGGGTATCGCGCAGGGTCGCCAGGCCAACAACGGCCAGACCGGCAGCTTCCCGAGCCCCACTCACCAGCAGGAGCGTTAGTTGAGCCAGATGAGCCAGGCGGCACAGAATCTCAACTGGTTGATCACCAACTTCGTGGACAACACCCCCGGGGTGTCCCACACCGTCGTAGTGTCCGCCGACGGACTCCTTCTGGCCATGTCGGAAGGCTTTCCGCGGGACCGCGCCGACCAGCTCGCGGCCGTCGCCTCCGGGCTCACCTCGCTGACGGCCGGGGCCTCCCGGATCTTCGAGGGGGGCACCGTGGCGCAGACGGTCGTGGAGATGGAACGCGGGTTCCTCTTCCTCATGTCCATCTCGGACGGCTCGTCCCTCGCCGTCCTCGCCCACCCGGAGTGCGACATCGGCCTCGTCGGCTACGAGATGGCGCTCCTCGTCGACCGCGCGGGCGCCGTCCTCACGCCCGACCTGCGCGCCGAACTACAGGGCAGTCTGCTCCACTGACCGGCCCCGGATCCACCCAGCTCACGAAATCACCGTCCGGCCGCCACAATCCCCCCACCGGCCCCGCCAGGCACGACTGTCCGACCTGCTGTCCCGCCCGGAGGATTCATGACCCCGCCCACCGCCTCTCATGATCCGTACGCGGAGCCGTACGGGGACGAGGGCGACCAGCCGCTGGTACGTCCGTACGCGATGACCGGCGGCCGGACCCGGCCGCGCTACCAGCTCGCCATCGAGGCACTGATCAGCACCACGGCCGACCCGGCAGCGCTCATGGGGCTGCTCCCGGAACACCAGCGGATCTGCCACCTGTGCCGCGAGGTGAAGTCCGTGGCCGAGGTGTCCGCGCTGCTGACCATGCCCCTGGGCGTGGCCCGGATCCTGGTCGCCGACCTCGCCGAGGCCGGCCTGGTCGCCATCCACCAGCCGGGCGGCGACGAGAACAACGGCGGTGCACCGGACGTGACACTGCTCGAAAGGGTGCTCAGTGGACTTCGCAAGCTCTGACGGGGGCCGGGCCACCACCTCCGCGAAGATCGTGGTGGCGGGGGGCTTCGGCGTCGGCAAGACGACCTTCGTCGGTGCCGTCTCGGAGATCAACCCGCTGCGCACAGAGGCCGTCATGACGTCCGCTTCGGCCGGCATCGACGACCTCACCCACACCGGGGACAAGACGACCACGACGGTCGCCATGGACTTCGGCCGCATCACGCTCGACCAGGACCTCATCCTGTACCTGTTCGGCACCCCCGGCCAGGACCGCTTCTGGTTCATGTGGGACGACTTGGTCCGCGGCGCCATCGGCGCGGTCGTCCTGGTGGACACCCGACGCCTCTCCGACTGCTTCCCCGCCGTCGACTACTTCGAGAACTCGGGCCTCCCCTTCGTCATCGCCCTCAACGGCTTCGACGGCAACCAGCCCTACACCCCCGACGAAGTCCGCGAAGCCCTGCAGATCGGCCCGGACACCCCGATCATCACGACCGACGCCCGCCACCGGGCCGACGCCAAGAGCGCACTCATCACCCTCGTCGAACACGCCCTCATGGCACGGCTGAGGTAATAGGGAAGAGAGACGGCCAAAGTGGCCGCGCCGAAAGGGTAGGACTCAAGTCGACAGTCGCTTACGGCAGTTGCCGTACCGGCAGGGGATCCGGCTGTTGCCTTAGACACGGTCGGCTCCCCTGTTCATAACGTTTCGGCAGAGGAATCGGTTCAGATCGACACGCGTCGCGGTCGAATGAACCCGCTGCGCGCACAAGAGCCCCGCCTTTTGGCGGGGCTTGTTCTTTATGACCGGTTTATCTGCGACTCGGATCACGCGGAAATCACCGGCTCCACTGTTTGGAAGTGCGCTGGTCGTCGTGCTGGAATGCCTGAACTGCCCAGTAGTCAAAGACGTACTGAGGAACCGAGTAGTGGTCCGTCGACATATCGGGCTCTGAGAGACTGCGGCACGACGTAGGTGCCCGCCGCCGAGAGGTTGTTGGTCGAGTGAGGCGAAGCAAGAACGGCCCCGAGCCGTCGGCCCGGGGCAACTTCACCCCGCCGCCGCGCGCCGCGGCGCCCAGCCCCCTGCCCGGTCCGGAGCGGACGCCCGCTCCCGCGCCGCGCGGCGGCCGCCTCTCCCCCCGCAACTGGCGGGTGCCGACCCGCCTGAACGCGATCCTGCTCATACCCGTGGTGGTCGGCCTGGTCATGGGCGGCTTCCAGGTGAACAGTTCGATCGACACCTGGAAGCAGGCCCGGGACGCGGAGAGCACCGCGCGCCTGGTCCGCGCCGCCCTCACCTACGCGGACGCTCTCTACGTCGAGCGCGACGTCTCCGTGGCGCCCCTGCTGCTGAACACCGACAAGGCGCCCGTCGACGACGCCCGCAAGAAGACCGACCAGGCCGCCACCGCCTTCGACCGGGCCGCGCGGAACATGCCGCGGAAAGCCGGCCTGGAACGCCGTCTGAAACTGTTCCGCGAAGAGGAGCCCAAGCTCCAGGACCTGCGCAAGACGGCTTACACCACGAAACTCACCGGTGTGGGGACCGAAGAGGGCTATGTCGGGATCGCCCACCCCTTGATGGAGTTCGCCAACGAACTCGGACTGGGCACCGGCAACATCACTTCCTACGGCCGTACCGTCTACGCCATCTCACTGACCAAGGCCGCGCTGTCCCTCGAACGCTCCATCGGCATGCACCTGCTGATCAAGCCGGGCCCGGACGCCCCCAACCTGGCCACCCAGCGGGTGGCCCTGTCGTCGTACGCCTATCTGGAGCGGATAGCCGTCGAGGAGTACGTGGGCGGCGGTACCGACGCGGACGCGCAGAAACTCACCGACGCCGAGCAGAAGATCAAGACCGACGGTGCCGCGCTGGCCCGGCAGGCGGGGGCCAAGGACCCGAAGTACGTCGCGCCGCCGGCCAACCCGACCACGATGGTCTCGGCCGTCGCCTCGCTGCCCGACACCGGCACCGCGGCCCGTCAGGCGCTGGCCCAGAAGGGCATCACCGCGCAGAACTGGTGGGCGGTCAACACCCTCAAGTACGACGCGTACCGCACGATCGAGTCGGACCTGGCCGACAAGGCGGTGAGCGAGGCCGCGGGCATCGCCGACGACGCCAGGACCTCCGCGTTCGTCACCGGTGCCGCGATCGTGGTCGCCCTGTTCGTCGCGTTCCTCCTGGCCGGCGCCGTCGCCCGGCAGATGAGCCGCTCGATGCGCCGACTACGCAACGCGGCCTTCGGGATCGCCGAGCAGCGCCTGCCGATGCTGGTCGACCAGCTCTCCCGCACCGACCCCGGCCGGGTCGACACCCGGGTCGCGCCGATCCCGATCGCCTCGACCGACGAGATCGGCGAGGTCGCCCGCGCCTTCGACCAGGTCCACCGCGAGGCCGTCCGGCTCGCCTCCGAGCAGGCCCTGCTGCGCGGCAACATCAACGCGATCTTCACCAACCTCTCCCGCCGCAACCAGTCGCTGATCGAGGGCCAGCTGACCCTGATCACCGACCTGGAGAACAACGAGGCCGACCCGGACCAGTTGGAGAGCCTCTTCCGGCTGGACCACCTGGCGACCCGTATGCGCCGCAACGGCGAGAACCTGCTCGTCCTCGCGGGCGAGGAGCCCGGCCGCCGCTGGGACCAGCCGGTCCCGCTGGTCGACGTGTTGCGCGCCGCCTCCTCCGAGGTGGAGCAGTACGAGCGCATCGAGCTGTCCGGCGTGCCCGAGGCCGAGATTCACGGCCGCGCGGTGACCGACCTCGTCCATCTGCTGGCCGAGCTGCTGGAGAACGCCACCACCTTCTCCTCGCCGCAGACCAAGGTGCGGGTGACCGCGACCCGGCTGCCCGACGGCCGGGTCATGATCGAGATCCATGACAAGGGCATCGGCCTGACCGCCGAGGACTTCGCGGACATCAACCACAGGTTGGCCAACCCGCCGACCGTGGACGCGGCGATCTCCCAGCGCATGGGCCTGTTCGTGGTCGGCCGGCTGTCCGACCGGCACGGCATCCGGGTCCAGCTGCGGCCCTCCGGCGAGCAGGCCGGCACCACCTCGCTGGTCATGCTCCCCGACGCGATCACCCACGGCGGTGGCGGGCAGCAGCCGCTGAACCGGGAGTTCACGGTCTCGCAGATCATCCCGGAGCAGTCGTTCCCGGGCGAGAACCCCGGTCAGCAGCTGCCGATGCGCACCGCGGCGGAACTCGGCTTCGACGACAGCCGCTACCCCGACGTCCCCGACGACATCAGGGAACTGGACCCGGTCGGCCGCTCCCTGAAACGCGAGGAGCGCCGCGCGGCCCTGGGCGGCCAGGCGCAGGACGCGGGTGCGCTCCCCCAGGGCGGGCAGGAGACCCCCGGGGCGCCCTCCTACGCCGAGGGGTTCGACGCACAGACGTACGACAGCGGCCGTACGGGCTACCAGCAGCAGCCCGCGCCGTACGACCCGCAGCCGGCGTACGAGCAGCCGGGCCCGGCGTCGTACGGCGGGCAGTACTACGCGACCGACGGCGGCCTCCCGCAGCACGGCGACTTCCCGCAGCACGGCGGCCTCCCGCAGGGCGACACGTTCGACCCGACCGGCGGCTACCCGCAGCAGGCGTATGCGGAGCCCGCCCAGGAGCAGCAGGCGAGCGCGCCCGGCGAGGCGGCCGGCTCCTTCCCCGGTTTCGGCGAGCAGCCCCACCAGGACGACTGGCCCCAGCGGGACGGCTACCAGAACGGATATCCGGGCCCGTACGCTCCCGAAGCGGAATCTTCGCAGGCCGGTGACGTGACGGAGCGGGACCGCGTAGGCTTCGACCGTCCGGGACCGGCTTCCTCCGCCGTCCACGAGCTGACCGACGCCGGGCTGCCCCGCCGCGGAACCATCGCGAGCGGTCCGAACGGCAACGGCCCGCTCGACGGGGCGGACGGGCACCAGGAGACGCCGGAGCCCGCATCGGAGAACAGCGGGGACGGTGGCTGGCGTTCGGCGAACGACGAGCGCTGGCAGCACGCCTCGCAGCTGCGCAAGCCCAAGGCAGGCGGGGTCACCCCCTCCGGCCTGCCGCGGCGGGTGCCCAAGGCCAACCTGGTCGAGGGTGCCGCGGAAGCCACCCACCAGGGAGGCCCACAGGTCTCCCGAGCCCCGGAGGACATCCGGGGCAGGCTGAGCAACCTGCGTCGGGGCGTCCAGCGCGGACGCAACGCTGGCGCAGGCGGTGAAACGAACGGCCAGGGCTTCGGTCCTGACAGCACCTACGACCAGGAGCGTTAGTGTGAGCCCGATGAGCCAGGCGGCACAGAACCTGAACTGGTTGATCACCAACTTCGTGGACAACACCCCGGGGGTGTCCCACACGGTGGTGGTCTCCGCCGACGGACTCCTTCTGGCGATGTCCGAAGGCTTCCCCCGCGACCGCGCCGACCAGCTCGCGGCCGTCGCCTCCGGTCTGACGTCACTGACGGCGGGCGCCTCCCGGATCTTCGAGGGGGGCACGGTGAACCAGACAGTTGTGGAGATGGAGAGGGGATTCCTCTTCATCATGTCCATCTCCGACGGCTCGTCGCTCGCAGTCCTGGCACACCCGGAGGCGGACATCGGCCTCATCGGGTACGAGATGGCACTTTTGGTGGACCGCGCGGGCACGGTTCTCACCCCGGATCTGCGTGCGGAGCTCCAGGGCAGCCTTCTCAACTAACAGACAGACGGTGCGTTTTCGCCTTACGGAGCCGTAAGGTTTCGGGACGCGGCTCCCAGGGACGGGTGCCCGGCACGGTCGGAGGAGGAGAAAGTGGCAACACCCCCAAGCGGTTCGTCGGCAGGCAACTGGTCGTACGGCCCTGCGCAGGGCCAGGGTGACGGTTCGACGAACCGGTACAACTTCCCCTCCACCCCGAGCCACCGGCAGCCGTACGCACCGCAGGGCCCCGGCCCTTCACCGTACGACCAGCCGCCGGCCCCGCGCATCCAGCCGGTTCAGCCGCAGCGCCGTCCCGAGCCGGCGCCCGCCATGGCGGCGAACAATCCCTTGGTGCGTCCGTACGCCATGACCGGCGGCCGGACCCGCCCGCGCTACCAGCTCGCCATCGAGGCGCTGGTGCACACCACCGCGCAGCCGCACCAGATGCAGGGCCAGTTGCCCGAGCATCAGCGGATCTGCCACCTGTGCCGAGAGATCAAGTCGGTGGCCGAGATCTCGGCGCTGCTGACCATTCCCCTCGGCGTGGCCAGGATCCTCGTCGCCGACTTGGCGGAGGCGGGCCTGGTCGCCATCCATCAGCCCGGCGGCGACGAGAACGCCGGCGGCCAGCCAGACGTGACATTGCTCGAAAGGGTGCTCAGTGGACTTCGCAAGCTCTAGCGGCGGTCCTTCCCGCTCCACCACCTCAGCGAAGATTGTGGTGGCGGGCGGCTTCGGCGTGGGTAAGACCACGTTCGTCGGCGCTGTCTCGGAGATCAACCCGCTGCGCACAGAGGCCGTCATGACGTCCGCTTCGGCCGGCATCGACGACCTCACCCACACCGGGGACAAGACGACCACGACGGTCGCCATGGACTTCGGCCGCATCACGCTCGACCAGGACCTCATCCTGTACCTGTTCGGCACCCCCGGCCAGGACCGCTTCTGGTTCATGTGGGACGACCTGGTCCGCGGCGCCATCGGCGCGGTCGTCCTGGTGGACACCCGGCGCCTCGCCGACTGCTTCCCCGCCGTCGACTACTTCGAGAACTCGGGCCTCCCCTTCGTCATCGCCCTCAACGGCTTCGACGGCAACCAGCCCTACACCCCCGACGAAGTCCGCGAAGCCCTGCAGATCGGCCCGGACACCCCGATCATCACGACCGACGCCCGCCACCGGGCCGACGCCAAGAGCGCACTCATCACCCTCGTCGAACACGCCCTCATGGCACGGCTGAGGTAGCGCGACCCGCGGCCTCGGTCACCGGGCCGCCCTGCCGGGCCGTACGCCGGCCACGGGTGGTCCGTGGCCGGCCGCCCGGCTCCCCGTGTCCTGGAGAGGCGCGTCCTGAAGAGGCGCGTCCGTCCCTGGTACATGCCGAAAATGGGCCCCTCCGCAGTGGAGGGGCCCATTTGGTGTGGGCAGGCGGCGCCGGTCTAGCCGTGCCAGCTGTGCGGGGCCCGGAAGCCGGGCTCGCGCTCCAGGCGGCGCCAGCCCGCCTTGGCACGGCCGCGGTGCGCCGGGGTCGGCTCGGAGCTACGGGCGGCGGCGCGGGCCAGCAGGATCGCCGTTATGGCGGCGACCTCCTCGGGCTCGGCGTGGCCCTTCTCGACGCGGATGTCGGGATCGTTCATGGCTGTCAGTCTCCGTGAGAGAGGTTCCCGCGGGCCGGCACGTGGCTCACCGCGGATCCACCGGGTTACTGCGGGGGGTTGCCGTGCTTGCGCGAGGGCAGGTCGGCGTGCTTGGTGTGCAGCATGGCCAGCGATCTGGCCAGCACCTCGCGGGTCTCGGCCGGGTCGATGACGTCGTCGACCAGGCCGCGCTCGGCGGCGTAGTACGGGTGCATCAGCTCGGCCTTGTATTCCTTGACCATCTTCTGCCGCATCGCCTCGGGGTCGTCGGCCCCGGCGATCTGCCGGCGGAAGATGACGTTGGCCGCGCCGTCGGCACCCATCACGGCGATCTCGTTGGTGGGCCACGCGTACGTGAGGTCCGCGCCGATGGACTGGCTGTCCATCACGATGTAGGCGCCGCCGTACGCCTTGCGGAGGATCAGCGAGATCCTCGGCACGGTCGCGTTGCAGTAGGCGTAGAGGAGTTTCGCGCCGTGCCGGATGATCCCGCCGTGCTCCTGGTCGACGCCGGGGAGGAATCCCGGGACGTCCAGGAAGGTGATGATCGGAACGTTAAAAGCGTCACACATCTGGACAAAGCGTGCAGCTTTTTCGCTCGCCTCGATGTCCAGTACGCCCGCCAGCACTTGCGGCTGGTTGGCGACGATGCCGACGACCTGGCCGTCGATGCGGGCCAGCGCGCAGATGATGTTGCGGGCCCAGCGCTCGTGGACCTCCAGGTAGTCGCCGTCGTCGACGATCTCCTCGATGACCTTGGCCATGTCGTAGGGCCGGTTGCCGTCCGCCGGGACCAGGTCGAGCAGGACGTCGCTGCGCCGGTCGACCGGGTCGGTCGACTCCACCCGCGGCGGGTTCTCCCGGTTGTTCTGCGGCAGCAGCGACAGGAGGTAGCGCACCTCCGCGATGCACGTCTCCTCGTCGTCGTAGGCGAAGTGGCACACGCCGGAGGTCTCGGCGTGCACGTCCGCGCCGCCGAGGCCGTTCTGGGTGATCTCCTCGCCGGTGACCGCCTTGACCACGTCGGGCCCGGTGATGAACATCTGCGAGGTGTCACGGACCATGAAGACGAAGTCGGTGAGCGCCGGCGAGTAGGCCGCGCCGCCCGCGCACGGGCCGAGCATCACGCTGATCTGCGGGATGACCCCGGACGCCTTGGTGTTGCGCTGGAAGATGCCGCCGTAGCCGGCCAGCGCCGAGACGCCCTCCTGGATGCGGGCGCCGGCGCCGTCGTTGAGGGAGATCAGCGGGGCACCGGCCGCGATGGCCATGTCCATGATCTTGTGGATCTTCGTGGCGTGCGCCTCGCCGAGCGCCCCGCCGAAGATCCGGAAGTCGTGGGCGTAGACGAAGACCGTACGGCCGTCCACCGTGCCCCAGCCGGTGATCACACCGTCCGTGTAGGGCTTCTTGGCCTCCAGGCCGAAGCCGGACGCCCGGTGCCGGCGCAGCTGCTCGACCTCCTGGAAGGACCCCGCGTCCAGGAGCAGCTCGATCCGCTCCCGGGCGGTCAGCTTGCCCTTGGCGTGCTGCGCCTCGGTCGCCTTCTCGCTGGGACCCGCCAGCGCCTGCGCACGGATGACGTGCAACTCGGCGACCCGCCCGCGCGCGTCCGTCGGCTCGCCGTCCGCCTCGCCCACGGCCTCGCCGGCCGTGTCACCCGTCGTCTCTTCCAAAACGGTCATGTAGCGACCTTACGAAGGACACCGCGGAAAGCGAGCCGTCGACTCCGTACAGTCTCCGACCCGTTTTCCTGGTACCCCTGAACAGATCCGCACGGTGATGCAGCCGTTCCGACTGCTCAGAGGCCATCCCCGTTGTGGAGATGCCACAAAGCCGTCACCGGAGCGCCACCTCACATTCGTGCCCGGCACATGCCATCCCCGGAGTGACGCGGAGCCTCAAACGGCCGCCTGCGGCGAGCACCTCGACGGTGTCGTCGGCCCGGACCACCGACCGCACCGGGTGGTCCCAGACGATCTCCAGCGGCTCACCCGTGCGCGGCGGCTCGCTCACGCAGAGCTTAGCGGTACGGCCGTCCACCCGGACCAGCACGCTCGCGCCCGCCGATGCGGTCAGCGCGCCCGCCGTGCCCGCCTGCCAGAAGGTGGCCGCGGTCAGCCCCAGGGCGGGCGCCCGGACCGCCTGGCACCGGGCGTCGTTGGCGAGCACGGACAGCCGGCCCGGATCGGCGGCACGGGCGACGACCTCGCGCCGGGTCGCGCCGGGCAGCAGGACGTAGGCGTAACCGGCGTCCACCGGGTCGGTGCCGTGGTCCAGCCAGAGGGTCTGCCAGCGCCGGGTGCGCCGCTCGGTGGTGCTCGTGCTGTTGATGTCCGACCAGGCGCCGGTGCGGTCCTCGCGCAGGGTGCGCAGCGTGCCACCGTACGGCAGGATCCAGCCACCGTGGCCCTCCAGATGGGCCCAGTGGCGCCCGCGTACGAAGACCTGCGTGCCGTCCTCCCCCAGGTTCCGGTTGTCCACGACGGTCTCGACCGGAACGGCGCAGCTGATCCCCGCGCCCAGGCAGATCACCTCGTCGGCGAGGAAGAACCACGACTTGCGGGCCCGCAGGGTCGAACCGAGGCCCTTCAGGTGCTGTCCGATCGCCGCGTACTCGCCGTCCGTGACGCCCCCGACCCAGCGCACATCGGGTCGGGGCGCGCCCCACTCGCCGCCGGCCCGGTCGGCGAGAGGCCGGGTGGAGACGGTCGTGCCGGGCAGCCGGTACCAGTCCACCGTCGGCCAGAACCAGTCGGTGTACTGATCGCTCCGGCCGGCCCGCCCGTCCGTGCCGTCGGCCCACCAGTAGAGCATTCCGGCGCCCGTGTGCCAGCCCCGCGGGTTCTCGCCGTTGCCGCACTCGTAGTGCGTGATCCGGTCGCTGGCCATGGAGAGGGACGCCACGAAGCCGGGCCGGCGGTGCACGGCCCGGTCCATGGCCGCGAACAGACGGTGGCCGACGGGTTCGGGCGCGGCGGGCACCGGCGAGTCGGCGACGGCGTGCAGCCGCGCCAGCTCGGCGGTGCCGAACTGGGGTGCCGTCAGGACCGGGGTGACGGTGTCCCGTTCCATCCAGCCCTTGACCAGCCCGTACCAGCGTTCCCGCGCCGCGGTGTCCGCCCCCGCCGCGAGCAGCGCCACGGCCGCGACGATCCCCTGCCCGTGGAAGTGGTCGCTGCGCATGACGTGCAGGTCGTCGTCCTTGAGGTACCCCCGGCTGATGGCACGTCCGTTGACGCCGTCCATCATCAGCCCGTCGTGGATCAGCGGCGCGTAGGCGTGTTCGACGCTGTCGAGGACGTTCTGCCGGGCCGGGTCGGTGACCTCCCAGGCGGAGCCGGCCAGCAGCGCGAACAGCCGGCCGAGACCGTCGAGGAGCACCTGGCCGTACGTACCCGAGTAGGCCACCCAGGTGTGCTGGACGAAGGAGCCGTCGGCGTACAGGCCGTCCCCCTGGGTGACGTACGGGAAAACGGGCGAGAGCGCGTCCCGGGCGAGCGCGAGGCGGTCGGCGGCCCGGCCGAGGACGCCGCGCAGGGCGACGGAGCGGCACAGGTCGACCCGGTTGGCCCCGGTGGAGGTGCCGGAGTAGTCGGCGAGCAGGGCGTCCGGGATGAAGTGGTCGACGGCCGCGCAGGCGGCGGCGATCCTGGCCTCCCCCAGGTGGTCGTGGAGGGCGGCCGTGATGTCCAGCAGGAGGCGGGGGCTGCCGATCTGCCACTCCCACCAGTTGCCGTAGCGGGTGGTGGTGGGGTTGTAGACGGTGTCGGAGAGATGGTCGAGCCCGCGCAGGACGTCCGCGAGGAGGCCCGTGTCGCCGGTGGATCCGGTGCCGTCCTGGACGTATGCCTGGGCCATCGTCCACAGGCGGCTGTAGCTCTGGGTGATGCCCGCGGGCGGGTCGAAGGGGTGGTCCGGCCACAGGGAGGTGGGCGTGGGCGCCAGGCCGGCGCGGAAGGCGCGGGCCAGTTCACCGGTCGCGGCGAGCCGGGAGGCGTAGGGTTCGGCGGCCGGGTCGTAGCCGGTACCGAGGGCGATATCCAGCCAGCGCCGGCGAAGGCCGTCGTAGGCGTCGTCCGCGTCAGGGGCGCCGTACGTACGGCCGCCCGGATCGGCGGCAGGGCCGGGAGCAGCGACGCCGTCGGAGCCGGCCACCGCCGGCGAGCCGGTCGCCGTGGCCGCCGCGGCGAGGGCTCCGGCCAGAAAAGTGCGACGCGTAGGGGTGATGTCCGCAGTCATGCCCCTGCGGTCTACCACCGCGTGATGCACTGGGGAACCATGTGACGCACCGTAAAAAGCGCGACACACCCCCAGGTGATGTTGAATGTTGAACCGTACGGGTCTAGAGTCACCGCAACGCACTCATTGAACTTTCAACATCAGCACCTTTCAACATCAGCAATTCCCACGTCTTCGAGGAGCATGAGATGAGCATCTTCGGTCGCCAGAACGCCGACGACACGCCCGCGAACGCGGGCGGCACCGCCGTGAACCCCGAACTGGCCGCGGTCACCGGTGACTACACGATCGACACGGCGCACACCTCGATCGGCTTCGCGGCCCGGCACGCGATGGTCACCAACGTCCGGGGCAGCTTCCAGGAGTTCTCCGGCACGCTGCACCTCGACGGGTCCGACCCCGCCAAGTCGACCGCCTCGATCGACGTCACGCTGGCGAGCGTCGAGACCGGCAACGCCGACCGCGACACCCACCTGAAGTCGGCCGACTTCTTCAAGACCGACGAGTTCCCGACGATGACCTTCCGCTCCACCAAGGCCGAGGCCCTGGGCGGTGACGACTACCGCATCACCGGCGACCTGACCCTCCTCGGCACCACGAAACCGCTGGTCATCGACCTCGAATTCAACGGCACCGTCCAGGACCCCTTCGGCAACGAGCGGGTCGGTTTCGAGGGCAAGGCGGAGATCCTGCGCTCCGAGTGGGGTCTGACCTGGAACGCGGCCCTGGAGACGGGCGGTGTGCTGGTCTCCGACAAGATCAAGCTGAACTTCGACATCTCGGCGGTCAAGAGCGCCTGAACCGCCCGCGCCGAGCAACGGCCGCCTCGGTCCGGTGGCCGGGCACCCCGCGACCGGCCACCGCGAGCCGGCGACCGACACCGTGACCGGGCGCGCCACCCGCGCGCGCCCGGTCACGCCCGTCCCGTCACGTCAGTCCGGTCACGCCAGTCCGTCCGGCCACACCTGCCCGGTCACGCCTACCCGGCTGCACCTGCCCGGTCACACCCGCCTGGTCACACCCGCCTGGTCACGCCCGCCCGGTCACGCCCGCCCGGTCTCGTCGCGGCTCAGAACCCGCCTCCGAAATCCCCTCCCCCGCCGTAGTTCCCGCCGCCCCCGTCGAAGTCCCCGAATCCGCCCCCGAAGTCACCGGGGTCGAAGTCGGCCCCCGACACGTCCCCGCCCTGATAGCCGGCCGCGCCGAAGTCGCCGTACCCGGTGCCGTAGTCGGCCGCGTACGTCGGGGCGGCCATCGCGCTGCCGAGGAGCGTGCCGACGAGCAGACCGGGCAGCAGGCCGCCGCCGAAGTAGCCGCCCGCCCAGGGACCGTAGGCCGGACCCGCGTCCCAGTAGGGGCGACGGCCGTGCTCGGTGTCGACCTCGCGCGTCTGCGGGTCGCGGCCGTCGGCCAGCCGGGTGGCGTCGGCCGCGCAGACCGGTACCTCGCGCGCGGTGCCGCCGGGCGGGATCCAGGTCGCGTCGGCGACCGAGGGGCCGTGGCGGGGATCGAAGAAGCAGGGCGGGCGACGCGCGGGGAGCGGCCGGTGTGCGCGGCGGGCGGCGAGTTGCGCCAGGTCGAACCGGCCGTCCGCCAGCGCCTCGGTGACAGCGCGGACGTCCTCCGGCCTGCGGGCCGCGGCCATGCGCTGTTTCGCCTGGTCGTAGGCGTCCAGCGCCCGCTCGTAGTTCGCGCGCATGGCGTCGTCCGCGCCGGCCTCGGCCGGGTGGAAGTCCAGCCGGTCGAGTTCCTCGCCGAAAGCGGTGATGTCCTCGTCCACCACCACCCGCAGCCGTTCCAGGGCGGCGCGCTGCTCCTCCTCGCGGCGCCTGCGGCTGTGCCGCACCAGGGCGTACGCGCCCACGCCGCCGGCCACCAGGACGGCGGCCGTGGTGATCAGCGCGGTGGCGGAGGTCCCGCCGCGGTGGCCGGACGAGCCCCAGGTGGCGGGTGCCTTGCCGCCCACGTTGGCGAGGGCGCGGTCGGTGAAGTCGGTCAGCTGGGTCCTGGCGTCCTCGCCCTGGACGCTGCTCACCAGGTTCCGCACGGCCGTGCGCGACATGACCGAGGAGTCGGCGCGGGCGTCGAAGCGGTCGCCGAGGCGGACGGCGTACAGACCGGTGACGCCGGTCGCGGTGCGCAGGTTCGTGAAGAGGTTCTGGGTCGGGTAGCCGTCGGGCAGGACCGCGACGAAGACGGGTTTGCCGGCGCCCTCGATCCGGTCGCGCAGGGCCCGCGCATCCGCCGTGGACAGTTGTCCGGCGGCGGCCGGATCGACGTACACCGGGTTCTTGCGCAGCTCCGCGGCGATGGTCGAGACGCCGGTGGCGGCCGTGGCAACGGGGGCGAGCGCGGTCATGACGACGAGCGCCAGCACGGCCAGCAGCAGCGCCGGGAGGCTCCGGGTCCGTCGTACGGCCGTGCAGGGGGCGTTCGGTGCAGCCTTCGGTACGGCCTTCATGATTCGACGTTACCCGAAGCGTCACATATTCAGTCATTCGGAACAATTCACACCGTCGGACCTGCGGAGGTGCCGGACCCTCGCGGGCCGACCCGAGCCGTCGCGGGCCGTCGCGGGCTGTCGCGGGCCGCTCCGGCCGACCCGGGGCTGTCACGGGCCGATCCCGCCGATCAGGGCCGTCGCGGGCTGTTACGGGCCGGCTGGGCCGTCGCGGGCAGCGGTCCGTGCGCCGGTGCGCGCCGCCCGGTAGGCGCCGTCCGTCGCACGCCGCCCGGTACGCGGCAGGCGGTTCGCGTCGGCGAACGGTTCACGTCCGCGTCCGCGAAGGGCTCGCGACCGCGGCGGCGCTCCCCGGCCCTGGTCCGCGGCCCCGCCCCGTCGTGCCCGGTGCGGCCGACCCCGGAGACCTGAGCGCCACCGATCCGCCCGGCCACCGTTGCACGAGCCCGCCGCACGCTCGCCGCCCGGCGGCGCCCCGGGACCCGTCAAGTCTCACGCCGGATCCGGTACGCCGCCAAGTCCCGCGCGTCTCAAGCCCGTTGACCCTTCAGATGGTGAACGCGCGCCCCCTTGACGCGCCCGCGAAGCCGTCATTTACTCACGGCTCGCACGCCTCCCCTCCCCCACGTGAAGAAGGGTGGCGCTCCATGAAGAGATCGACGCGGGCCGTCCGGCTGCTGCTGGCCGGGCTGCTCGGCACGGCCGGCCTCAGCGTGGCGACCGCACCCGCCCATGCGGCGGGCGAGCAGGTCACGGCCTGGCTGACCACGACCGACGACGCCGGCGGACGCCATGTCGTGCGCGGGCTCCAGGCCCAGACCCCGTTCGCCTTCCAGCCCGGCTCCGGCGGCGGCGGCGAGAACATCACCGTCGACGAGAACACCCGCTACCAGACCTTCACCGGCGGCGGCGCGTCCTTCACGGACACCGCGGCCTGGCTGATGAACAGCAGCGGGGCGCTGTCGCAGACGACCCGGGACGCGGCGATGCGGAAACTGTTCTCACCGACGGACGGCATCGGACTGTCGTTCCTGCGCAACCCCATGGGCGCCTCGGACCTGGCCCGCTACGGGTACACCTACGACGACGTGCCGGCCGGGCAGACGGACCCGAACCTGACGCGGTTCTCGATCGCGCACGACCTCGCCGACGTGGTCCCGCTCACCAAGCAGGCGCTCCAGCTGAACCCGTCCCTGACGGTGATGGCCTCGCCGTGGACGGCGCCCGCCTGGATGAAGGACAGCGGGCAGCTCAACGGGGGCTGGCTGAAGGCGGAGTACTACGGGGCGTACGCCTCGTACTTCGTGAAGTACCTCCAGGCGTACCGGGATCAGGGCGTGGGCGTCGGGTACGTGTCGGCGCAGAACGAGCCGACCTGCTGCTCGGGCTATCCGTCGATGAGCTGGAACGCCGGCGGCCTCGCCTACTTCACCAAGAGCGAGCTGCTGCCCGAGCTCCAGGCCGCGGGCCTGTCCACGAAGGTGCTGGCGCACGACTGGAACTGGGACGTCTACGACTCCTACGCCGCCCAGACGGTGGACGACGCGGCGGTCCGCAGCCACCCCAACTTCGGCGGGATCGCCTGGCACGGCTACGGCGGTGACGTCGCCAAGCAGACCTCCGTGCGCAACCAGTACCCCTCGCTGGACGCGTTCGGCACCGAGCACTCGGGCGGCACGTGGATCGCGAACCAGCAGCGCGAGGACATGCTCAACATCGTCGACTACACGCGCAACTGGGCGAAGTCGGTGACCAAGTGGTCGCTGGCGGTGGACCAGAACAGGGGACCGCACAACGGCGGGTGCGGCACCTGCACCGGTCTGATCACCGTCCACAACGGGGACGGCGCGAGCGGCACGGTCGACTACACGGTCGAGTACTACACGATGGGGCACCTGACGAAGTTCGTCCGCCCCGGCGCCCAGCGGATCGCCTCGACGGCGTCGACGGCCGTACCCAACGTGGCCTGGCGCAACCCGGACGGCTCGAAGGCGCTGATCGCCTACAACGACTCGTCGGCCGCCCGGACGATCACCGTCAACTGGGGCGGGCAGCACGCCACCTACTCGCTGCCGGGCAAGACGTCGGCGACCTTCACCTGGTCCGGTACGCAGTCCGGCGGCGGCGGCCAGTCGGGGGCCTTCGTGGGACTCGCGGGCAAGTGCCTGGACGTGGCGGGCGCGTCCGGCGCCAACGGCGCGGCCGTGCAGCTCTACGACTGCAACTCCAGCACCGCCCAGCAGTGGACGGTGCAGGGCGACGGCTCGGTCCGGGCGCTGGGCAAGTGCCTGGACGTGACGTCGGGCTCGACCGCGAACGGGGCGAAGGTGCAGTTGTACGACTGCAACGGATCCGGTGCCCAGCAGTGGTCGTACAACGCGTCGACCGGCGACGTGGTCAACACGGCGGCCGGCAAGTGTCTCGACGTGACGGACAACGCGTCGGCCAACGGGGCACGCGCGCAGATCTGGTCGTGCACGGGCGCCGCCAACCAGAAGTGGCGTCTGCAATAGAACAGGCCCGGTCCCGCCGCCGGCCGGGCGACGGGCCGACCCTCGGCGAGTCCGCGCGGCTCGCCGAGGCGCTGCCCGGCCGAGGACCCGGGCCGTGCGGACCGCACCCCGGCAGCGCCTCGTCCAGCGTCCAGCGTCCCGCGGCACCTCGCCCCGCGGCCGGCAGCGTCTCGTGCCACGGCCGGCTACGCCCGGCCGTGGGGCGAGGTGCCGCCGGTCGGGTCGCTCACTTCGCCGGCTCGACGCCCGCGCGCAGCAGGCCGAAGGTGTAGGCGTCCTCCAGTGCCTGCCAGGAGGCCGCGATGACGTTCTCGGCGACGCCCACCGTGGACCACTCGCCGGCACCGTCGGAGGTGGCGATCAGCACCCGGGTCGTGGACTGGGTGCCGTGCTTGCCCTCCAGGATGCGCACCTTGTAGTCGACGAGGTCGAGCTTGGCGAGCTGCGGGTAGATCTTCTCCAGCGCCACCCGCAGGGCCCGGTCGAGGGCGTTGACCGGGCCGTTGCCCTCCGCCGTGGCGACGATGCGCTCGCCCTTGGCCCAGAGCTTGACCGTGGCCTCGTTGGCGTGGGTGCCGTCGGGGCGGTCCTCGACAATGGCCCGCCAGGACTCGACCTTGAAGTACGTCAGCGGCCGGCCCTCGGCCTCGGCGCGCAGCAGCAGCTCGAACGAGGCGTCCGCGGCCTCGTAGGTGTAGCCCCTCAGCTCGCGTTCCTTGACGCGCTCGACGACCCGGCCGACCAGTTCGCGGTCGTCGCCGAGGTCGATGCCGAGTTCCCGGCCCTTCAGCTCGATGGAGGCGCGGCCGGCCATGTCGGAGACCAGCATGCGCATGGTGTTGCCGACCCGTACGGGGTCGATGTGCTGGTACAGGTCCGGGTCGACCTTGATCGCGGAGGCGTGCAGGCCCGCCTTGTGGGCGAAGGCGGAGACCCCGACGTAGGGCTGGTGGGTGGAGGGGGTGAGGTTGACCACCTCGGCGATGGCATGCGAGATGCGGGTCATCTCGCGCAGCCGGCCCTCGGGCAGCACCTTCTTGCCGTACTTGAGTTCCAGGGCCGCGACCACCGGGAAGAGGTTGGCGTTGCCGACGCGTTCGCCGTAGCCGTTCGCCGTGCACTGCACGTGGGTGGCGCCGGCGTCGACGGCCGCGAGGGTGTTGGCCACCGCGCAGCCCGTGTCGTCCTGGGCGTGGATGCCGAGCCGGGCCCCGGTGTCCGCGAGGACGGTGGCGACCACGGCCTGGACCTGTGCCGGGAGCATGCCGCCGTTGGTGTCGCACAGCACCACCACGTCCGCGCCGGCCTCCGCGGCGGCTCGGACGACCGCCTTCGCGTACTCCGGGTTCGCCCGGTAGCCGTCGAAGAAGTGCTCGCAGTCGACGAACACCCGGCGGCCCTGGGCGCGCAGGTGGGAGACGGTGTCGCGGACCATCTCCAGGTTCTCGTCGAGCGTGGTGCGCAGCGCCAGTTCCACGTGCCGGTCGTGCGACTTGGCGACCAGGGTGATCACCGGGGCGCCGGATTCCAGGAGGGCCTTGACCTGTGGGTCGTCGGCGGCCTTGGCACCGGCGCGGCGGGTCGAGCCGAACGCGACGAGTTGAGCGTGCCGGAAGTCGATCTCCTGCCGGGCACGGGCGAAGAACTCGGTGTCCCGGGGGTTCGCGCCCGGCCAGCCGCCCTCGATGAAGCCCACGCCGAAGTCGTCCAGGTGCCGTGCGATGGCGAGCTTGTCGGCGACGGTGAGGTTGATGCCCTCGCGCTGGGCGCCGTCGCGCAGCGTGGTGTCGAAGACGTGGAACGAGTCGTCGAGTTCGCTGGTTTCCGTCTCGGTCATGGTCTCAAGGCTCCTGTATCGGATCTCGGTCTTACCGGAATGACCGGTTCACCGTTCCCCCAATGATCCCTCGCGCTGCGCCTCCGGCTGAAGGTGGGCCCGGAAAACGAAAAAACCCCTCGCGGGTGCGAGAGGTCTGCGCGCGGGTCGGGGACGACGGTGGCCGCCCGTACCTGGTTGTACGTGGCGGTCACTGCGGACCGGCGCGCCTGCTGCCAATAATCATGGCGAACGAGAGCACGGGGGCAGTCTGGCACATCCTGCCCCCGGCTCACCGCCCGTCTCAGGATGCGGTCGTCATCGGGGACGCGTCACGTGCGCCCATCCGGGTCAGATCCAGGTCCTTCGTCTCCCGCATGGTGACGTACACCACCAGGGAAACCGCGGCGCAGCCGGCCACGTACCAGTAGAAGCCGGATTCCAGGCCCGCGTTCTTGAACCACAGCGCGACGTATTCCGCCGTGCCGCCGAACAAGGCGTTGGCGACCGCGTAGGGCAGCGCCACGCCCAGCGCGCGCACCCCCGTCGGGAACAGTTCCGCCTTCACGCACGCGTTGATCGACGTGTAGCCGGTGACCACGACGAGCGCCAGCAGGGAGAGGCCGAGGGCCTGCCAGTAGCCGCCGGCGTGTTTCAGCAGCGTCATGATCGGCACGGTGAGGAAGGTGGAGCCGACCGCGAAGGTGATCAGCAGCGGGCGGCGGCCGATCCGGTCGGAGAGACAGCCCGCGAGGGGCTGGAGGCAGGCGAAGACGATCAGCGCGGTGAAGGAGACCAGGGTGGCGGTCTCCTTGCTCAGCCCCGCCGAGTTCGACAGGTACTTGGTGAGGTAGGTGGTGTACGTGTAGTAGGCGACGGTGCCGCCCATGGTCAGCGCGACGACCAGGAACGCCTCCCGCCTGTGCCGCCACAGCGCGCGCAGTGTGCCGCGCTCCTGGTCGTCCGAGGCGTCCTCCGCGTACACCTCGGTCTCCAGCATGGAACGCCGCAGGTAGAAGACGATCGCGGCACCGAGCGCGCCCACCACGAACGGGATGCGCCAGCCGTAGCTGTGCAGCGCGTCGTCGGACATGGTGCGCTGGAGGACGATCAGCAGGCCGAGCCCGACGATCTGACCGGCGGTCATGGACACGTACTGGAAGCTGGAGGCGAAGCCGCGCCGGCGCGGGTCCGTGGCCTCCGTGAGATAGGTGGCGCTGGCCGCGTACTCGCCGCCCACCGACAGACCTTGCAGCAGTCGGGCGACGAGCAGCACGAGCGCGCCGCCGTAACCGGCCACGGAGTAGGTCGGCGCGACGGCGATGAGCACCGCGGACACCGACATCAGCGTGACCGTCAGCGTCAGCGCGGCCTTGCGGCCCTTGCGGTCGCCCACCCGGCCCAGCAGCCAGCCGCCGACGGGGCGCATGAAGAACCCGACGGCGAAGATGCCCGCGGTGTTCATCAGCTGGGCGGTGGGGTTGCCGCTCGGGAAGAACGCCCCGGCGAAGTAGGTGGCGAAGCTCGCGTACACGAACCAGTCGAACCACTCGACCATGTTGCCGGCCGAGCCGATCCAGATCCTCTTCCAATGCTCTCGTCCCATGCCCGTAACGTGCCGGGCGTTCGCAGACGCGACAAGGGCGACTCGGATTGTGTTCATTGCGTTCACACACGCGGGCGCGCACACCGACCCCCAAGGGGCGCGGGGAACTGCGCAACCAGCCACCACACCCCCTCGCCCAAGGGGCGCGGGGAACTGCGCAACCAGCCACAACAACCCCGCAGACAAACGACAACCCGCCACGCCCACCCCCTTAAGGGGCGCGGGGAACTGCGCAACCAGCCACAACAACCCCGCGGACGAGCGACAACCCGTCATACCCCGCCAAGGCCGGCGCAGCGCCCGTCAGCCGAGCGGATGCATCCACCCGTGCCGGTCCGCGGTGATGCCGCGCTGGACGTCGAGGAGCGCCTGCCGGAGTTCCAGCGTGACCTTGCCCGGCTCGCCCTCCGACTGCTTCCACTCACCGCTCGCGCGCTTCACCGTGCCGACCGGGGTGATCACGGCTGCGGTGCCGCAGGCGAACACCTCGGTGAGGGTGCCGTCCTGCGAGTCGCGCTGCCACTGCTCGACGGAGACCGGGGACTCCTCCGCCTCGTAGCCGAGGTCGCGGGCCAGGGTCAGCAGGCTGTCCCGGGTGACGCCCTCCAGGATCGAGCCGCTGAGCGGCGGCGTGACGATCTTGTTGCCGTACACGAAGTACAGGTTCATGCCGCCGAGTTCCTCGACCCACCGGTGCTCGACCGCGTCGAGGTAGCAGACCTGGTCGCAGCCCTCGGCCGCCGCCTCGGCCTGGGCGAGCAGGGAGGCCGCGTAGTTGCCGCCCGTCTTGGCGTCGCCCATGCCGCCCGGGACGGCGCGGACCCGGTCCTCCGACACCCAGATGGAGACCGGCTTGACGCCCCCGGCGAAGTAGGCGCCGGCCGGCGAGGCGATGGCGAGGAACAGATACTCGTCGGCCGGTTTCACGCCCAGGCCGACCTCGGTCGCGATCATGAAGGGGCGTAGGTAGAGGGAGTCCTCGCCGCCGTGCGCGGGCACCCAGTCCTTGTCCTGCCGGACCAGGACGTCACACGCCTCGATGAAGGTCTCGACCGGGAGTTCGGGCATCGCGAGGCGGTGGGCGGAGAGCTGGAAGCGCCTGGCGTTCCGGTCCGGGCGGAAGGTGGCCACGGAACCGTCGGGACGGCGGTACGCCTTGAGCCCTTCGAAGATCTCCTGCGCGTAGTGCAGGACGTTGGTGGCCGGGTCGAGCGGGATCGGCGCGTACGGAACGAGCTGGCCGTCGTGCCAGCCCCGGCCCTCGGTCCACCTGATCGTCACCATGTGATCGGTGAAGTGGCGGCCGAATCCGGGGTTGGCCAGGATCGCCGCCCGTTCCGCCGCGGGCAGCGGGTGGGCGGAGGGCTTGAGCTCGATCTTGGGCGTCGTCATGAGTGGTAGTCCTTCACCGGTTGTAGTGACGGGCCGCGCTCACGTCCGCATGGCCGGCGGCCAGTGCTAGGACGTCCGAGCATTCCCTCATGCCGCGGCTCCGCGTTCGATTATCTCGCGGGGGGCCCGGACGGAAGGAATCGGGGTGAAAGCGGCCCAGGGATCGATGGTGGCACCCGGCGGGGACATGGGGAAGCCGCCGGGCGTCCGAGCCACCCGGCGGCTTGGTGCAGCGCGGCGGGGGTCAGCCGGCTACGCGTACGCGGAGCGCGTCGCCGATCTCCGAGGTGCTGCGCGCGGGACCCGTACCGCGCTCCGCGAGGTCGGCGGAGACGGCGTTCTCGACGCGGGCCGCCTCGGTGTCGTGGCCGAGGTGGCGCAGCAGCAGCGCGACGGACAGGACGGTGGCGGTGGGGTCGGCCTTGCCCTGGCCGGCGATGTCCGGGGCCGAGCCGTGCACCGGCTCGAACATGGACGGGAACGCGCCGCCCGGGTTGATGTTGCCGGAGGCGGCCACGCCGATGCCGCCGGAGACGGCCGCGGCGAGGTCGGTGATGATGTCGCCGAAGAGGTTGTCGGTGACGATGACGTCGAACCGCTCGGGCTGGGTGACCAGGAAGATGGTCGCCGCGTCCACGTGGAGGTAGTCGGTGGTGACCTCGGGGAACTCCTCGGCCACCTGGTTGAAGATGTTCGTCCACAGGTGGCCCGCGAAGGTCAGCACGTTGTTCTTGTGGACCAGCGTGAGCTTCTTGCGCGGGCGGGCCTGGGCGCGGGCGAAGGCGTCGCGGACCACCCGCTCGACCCCGTAGGCGGTGTTGACGGAGACCTCGGTGGCGACCTCGTGCGGGGTGCCCTTGCGGATGGTGCCGCCGTTGCCCGTGTAGGGGCCCTCGGTGCCCTCGCGGACGACGACGAAGTCGATCTCGGGCTGGCCGGCCAGCGGGGTGGCGACGCCGGGGAGCAGCTTCGACGGACGCAGGTTGACGTGGTGGTCGAAGGCGAAGCGGAGCTTGAGCAGGAAGCCGCGCTCCAGGACGCCGGAGGGGACCGACGGGTCGCCGATCGCACCGAGCAGGATGGCGTCGTGCTCCTTGAGCGCGTCGAGGTCGGCGTCGGTGAGGGTCTCACCGGTGGCGTGGTAGCGCCTGGCGCCGAAGTCGTACTCGGTGGTCTGCAGCTTCACGTCCTGCGGGAGAACGGCGGACAGGACCTTCAGCCCTTCGGCCACGACCTCCTGGCCGATGCCGTCACCGGGGATCACTGCGAGATCGATGCTGCGAGACATGCGGGCACCCTACCCCTCGTCCCATGGAATGACATAGCGCGTCCGTCATTCGGACAGGCCCAGGGCCATCCCGGCGGGTGACGGGGAGAGCGCGCCGCCGGGTGTTCACCCGCGTGCGGAGCGGATACCGGCCCCCGCTGGGCATGTCTCCGTCATGGAGACCCCTGACTTCGGCATCCCGCCGCGGCTGGCGAGCCGGATGAGCATGGCCGAACAGCACGAGTACCTGCGGACCCGGCTGTCCCGGCGCCGCACCCTGGTGACGGCGGGCGCGGTGGCGGGCGCACTGCTGACGGGCTGTTCGGGACCGTCCCGTCCGGCGGGCGCGCCGGTGTCCGCGACCGCCCGGGTCGCGGGCGCCGCCGTCGCCCCGTTCGGCCGCCACCTCGCGTTCGGCGCCGACCCGAGGACCCGGATGCGGATCTCCTGGCAGGTGCCGTTCGCGGTCCGCCGGCCCTTCGTGCGGGTCGGGCCGCGCCCCGACGACCTGAGCCGCCGGATCGAGGCGGACCTGCGCGATCTGCGCACCCCCGCGCTGACCGGGGTGCGCCCGGCGGTCGAGCAGTACTACCTGCACGCGGCCCTGGACGGTCTGCGCCCCGGCACGACGTACTACTACGGTGTCGGCCACGACGGCTGGGACCCCGTCTCCGCCGCCCACCGGTCGGCCACCACCTCCTTCCGCACCGCGCCCGCCACCCCGGAGCGTTTCGTCTTCACGGCCTTCGGCGACCAGGGGGTGGGCCGCAGCGCGAACGCCAACGACGACGTCCTGCTGCGCCAGCGGCCCGCCTTCCATCTGCACGCGGGCGACATCTGCTACGCGGACGCGGCCGGCACCGGCAGCACGGCGGACGGCTACGACCCCCGCACCTGGGACCTGTACCTGAAGCAGACCGAGCCGGCCGCCCGGTCGGTGCCGTGGATGGTGACCACCGGCAACCACGACATGGAGGCGTGGTACTCCCCGGACGGCTACGGCGGCCAACTCGCCCGGTTCTCCCTCCCGGACAGCGGCTTCGATCCGCGCGGGACGCCGGGCGCGTACTCCTTCGCCTACGGCAACGTCGGCTTCGTGGCGCTGGACGCGAACGACGTGTCGTACGAGATCCCGGCCAACCTCGGCCACTCGGGCGGCCGGCAGACGGCATGGCTGGACCGCACCCTCGGTGAGCTGCGTGCGGCGCGGGACGTCGACTTCGTGGTCGTCTTCTTCCACCACTGCGCCTACGCCACCGCCAAGCACGCCTCGGACGCAGGGGTGCGGGACGCGTGGCTGCCGCTGTTCGCCCGGCACCAGGTGGACCTGGTGATCAACGGGCACAACCATGTCTACGAGCGGACCGACGCGGTGCGCGGCGGCGAGGTCGGCCGGACGGTGCCGGTCGGCGCGTCCACGGATCCGGCCCGCGACGGGACCGTGTACGTCACCGCGGGCGGGGGCGGCCGGAACCTCTTCTCGTTCCCGTCCGGGGTCGCGGACAGCTACGAGGGACACCTCACCCCGCACGACGCGGTGCGCAGCTTCCGCTGGACGGCGTCCCGGGCCACCGAGGCGGAGACGGTGGAGTGGTCACGGGTGCGCTACACCGGTTTCTCGCTGCTGAAGGTGGAGGCGCGGCCGGGCCCTGGCGCACGGCTGACGGTGTCGGCGCTGGCCCAGGACGGCAGCCGGATCGACCACTTCGAGGTGCGGCGCGGCGGGTAGGACCGCTTCGCGTCCCCCGCGGGCGCGGCTCCCGGCCGCGAAGGTGTGACGCCTGTACCGGGCCCGGCGCGCGGGGTGTGGGGGCCGGTTCAGTGGCCGGTCTCGCCGCCGTTGTCCCGGCGGTCGAGGGCGCGCTGGAGGGCCGCGGCGGCGTTCTTGCGGTCGGAATCGCTCGTGCGGGACACGTGGCGGACTCGGCGGCGGACGGTCGTCTCGGCCATGGGAATCGACTCCTTCGGGATGCATCTGGAGTACGGGAAAAGGGGGGTGCGAGACGCCGGAGGGGCGGGGAGCGGCGCCGCAGGGATTGCCTGCACGGGCCCGGCTCACGACCGCCATTCGCTGGATCGAGCGAGACGTTCGGCTCCTACAAAAGTAAGGGAGGAGCACGCTTCTGTCTCTACAATTAGTCGGACTTCCTACTATCTGAGACGGCGCACCCGGCCTCACGGCTGTGACCTGCGGATTCACCGCCCAGCGGGCAGAGCACGTCCCCGTCGCGCCAGTCGAAGAGGAGTTCGTGACCGGGGTCGGGCGGCGCGGCGGGTGCGGGCCACAGGTGAAGGCCGCCCTCCTCGTCCGCGAGGCGCACGATCCCGTGGCATGGAAACGGGCCGGGAAGCCTGGTTCGGGGGGTCTCAGGCTTCCCGGCCCGCGTTCGGGGGGGCTCGTCAGCCCATGTGCGGGTACGTGTAGTCGGTCGGCGCGACCAGCGCCTCCTTGATGGCGCGGGTCAGCGTCCAGCGCAGCAGGTTCTGCGGGGCGCCGGCCTTGTCGTTGGTGCCGGAGGCTCGGCCGCCGCCGAAGGGCTGCTGGCCGACGACGGCGCCGGTCGACTTGTCGTTGATGTAGAAGTTGCCCGCGGCGTAGCGCAGCTTCTCCATCGTGTACGCCGCCGCCGCGCGGTCACCCGAGACGACCGAGCCGGTCAGGGCGTAGTCGGAGACGGACTCCATCTGGGTCAGCATCTCGTCGTAGCGGTCGTCCTCGTAGACGTGGACGGCGAGGACCGGGCCGAAGTACTCGGTGCGGAAGACCTCGTTCTCCGGGTCGCTGCACTCGATGACGGTCGGGCGGACGAAGTAGCCGACCGAGTCGTCGTAGGAGCCGCCCGCGACGATCGTGCAGGACGGGTCCTGCCTGGCCCGGTCGATGGCGGCCTTGTTCTTGGCGAAGGCGCGCTCGTCGATCACCGCGCCGATGAAGTTCGCCAGGTCGGTGACGTCACCCATGGTGAGGTAGTCGACCTCGGCCGCGAACTCCTCCTTGAAACCGGAGTTCCAGATGGACGCCGGGATGTAGGCGCGGGAGGTCGCGCTGCACTTCTGGCCCTGGTACTCGAAGGCACCGCGGGTCAGCGCGGTCTTGAGGACGGCGCGGTCGGCGCTCGGGTGGGCGACGACGAAGTCCTTGCCGCCGGTCTCGCCGACCAGCCGCGGGTAGGAGCGGTACGTCTCGATGTTGGCGCCGATCGTCTTCCACAGGTACTGGAAGGTCTTCGTGGAGCCGGTGAAGTGGATTCCGGCCAGGTCCCGGTGGGTCAGGGCGACCTCGGAGACGGCGATTCCGTCGCCGGTGACGAGGTTGATGACGCCCTTGGGCAGACCGGCCTCCTCCAGCAGCTGCATCAGCAGGACGGCCGCGTGGGTCTGGGTCGGCGACGGCTTCCAGACGACCACGTTGCCCATCAGCGCGGGCGCGGTGGGCAGGTTGCCCGCGATGGCGCTGAAGTTGAAGGGGGTGATCGCGTAGACGAAGCCCTCCAGCGGACGGTGGTCGAGGCGGTTCCAGACGCCGGGGGAGTTGGCCGGGGGCTGCTCGGCCAGGATCTGACGGGCGTAGTGGACGTTGAACCGCCAGAAGTCGACCAGCTCGCACGGGGTGTCGATCTCGGCCTGCTGGACGGTCTTCGACTGGCCGAGCATGGTGGAGGCGGCGATGGTCTCGCGCCAGGGGCCGGCCAGCAGCTCGGCGGCGCGCAGGATGATCGCGGCGCGGTCGTCGAAGGACATGGCGCGCCACGCGGGCGCAGCGGCCAGGGCCGCGTCGACGGCGTCCTGGGCGTCCTGCCGGGTGGCGTTGCGGAGCGTGCCGATGACCGCCTTGTGGTTGTGCGGCTGGACGACCTGGAAGGGGTCGCCGCCACCCATCCGCTTCTCGCCGCCGATGGTGCAGGGCAGGTCGATCGGGTTCTCGGCCAGTTCCTTGAGTTTGGCCTCCAGGCGGGCGCGCTCGGGCGAGCCGGGGGCATAGCCGTGCACCGGCTCGTTGACGGGGGTGGGGACCTGGGTCACAGCGTCCATGAGATCCGTAGCTCCTTGACTTGAGCGGTGTGGTTCAGCCCTTGGTGATCATGCTTCGTGCGAAGAACCGCAGGTTGGCCGGCTTCTCCGCGAGGCGCCGCATGAAGTAGCCGTACCAGTCGGTGCCGTACGCGGTGTAGACGCGCATGCGGTGGCCCTCGGCGGCGAGCCGCAGGTGCTCCTCGTTCCGTATCCCGTAGAGCATCTGGAACTCGTACTCGTCGAACTTCCGGCCGGCCTGGCGGGCGAGTTCCTGGGCGATGGAGATCAGCCGCGGGTCGTGGGACCCGATCATCGGATACCCCGTACCCTCCATCAGTGTGCGCAGGATCCGCACATACGCCTTGTCGATCTCGTGCTTCTGCTGGTAAGCGACCTCGGCGGGCTCCTTGTAGGCGCCCTTGACGAGCCGTACCCGGCTGCCGCTCGCGGCGAGGCGGCGGGCGTCGGCCTCGGTACGGAAGAGGTACGCCTGGATGACGCAGCCGGTCTGCGGGAAGTCCTTCCGCAGCTCGTCGTGGATCGCGAACATCGAGTCGAGGGTGGTGTGGTCCTCGGCGTCCAGCGTGACGGTCGTGCCGACCTCGGCGGCGGCCTCGACGACGGAACGCACGTTCTTCAGGGCGAGTTCGTGGCCGTCGGCCAGCGCCTGGCCGAACATGGAGAGCTTGACGGACATCTCGACCTTCCGGCCGAGCCGGAGTTCCCTGAGGTGACCGACCAGTTCCAGGTAGGCGTCCCGGGCCGCGGTGGCCTGTTCGGGCCTGGTGATGTCCTCGCCGACCACGTCCATCGTCAGTTCGAGGCCCTTGGCGGTCAGATCCTGGATGATCGGCACGATGTCGCCGACGGTCTCACCGGGGATGAAGCGGTCGACGACCTGCCTGGTCACCGGGGCGGCGGAGATCAGACGGCGCATCCGGTCGCTGCGCGACGCGGCGAGAATCACGGGACCCAGCACGGGGCACCTCCACAGCAGAGCACCAAAGATGCCGACAACCGACTATTCGGGTACGGCACGGGGAACCACCGTGAAACCTATGGATCCATCCGATCGTCAGCCATCGACAGCTGTCACGCATCCGCTCACCGCTTCTCAGACAGGTGTATGAAGCAGACCGGAGAATGCGGGAGAATGCCCGGGTGACGGCGGATTACAAGGGTGACCACCAGGAGCTGGTGGACGAGATCTCGGAGCTGCTGGGCGCGCCGGCGACCCTGGAGAACCGGGACTTCGAGCTGATCGCCTTCGGCGCGTACGACAGCGAGGGCGAACTGGACGCGTCCGCCCTCGACCCGGTCCGCACCCGCTCGATCCTGACCCGGCGTTCGACGGCGGCGGTCCGTACCTGGTTCGAGGGCTTCGGCATCACCCGGGCGACCGGGCCGGTGCGCATCCCGCCCACCCCGGAGGCCGGGGTGTACCGGGGCCGTATCTGCCTGCCGGTGCGCCATCGGGGTGTCGTCCTCGGCTACGTCTGGCTCCTGGACGACGATCCGGGGCCGACCGAACGGCAGCTGGCCGCGGCCATGGCGGTCACCACCCGGATCGGCGCGCTGCTCGCCGACGAGGCGCAGGCCGGGGCCGACCTGACCAGGGAGCTGCGGGCGGTGCTGGCCGCGGAGCGGGGCTGGCAGCGGGAGATGGCGGTGGCGGAGCTGCGCACCGGTCTGGGCGGCCGGTCGGAGGGGCCTTACACGATGGTGTGCGTGGCGCCCTGGCCCTCGGCGGCCGGGGACGACGCCCCTTCGGTCCGTACGGTGCCGGGCGCGACCGCGCTGTGCGCGGTGCCGTGGGACGAGGGCGGCTTCCCCGCGCCCGAGGCGGCCGGGGACGCCGGTCAGGCACTGGCGCTGCTGGTCCGGCTGCGGTCGACGGACACGCTCGCCCCGGCCGTGTCGGCGGCGGGGCGGCTGTTGGAGCAGGCGGGCGGCAAACGGCGCCGGGGCAGTGCGGTGGGCGCACGGCGGGCGGCGGGGATCGCCGCCGCGCGGACCGGGCTCGCCGGGCTGGGCGCCGCGTGGCAGGAGGCGGCCGGCGCGGCCCGTGCGGCGCTGGCCGAACCGGGGCTCGGGCCGGTCGCCGAGTGGGCGCGCATCGGCCCGTACCGGCTGCTGACCGCGCTGCCCGCCGAGCTGGCGCACGACCCCGCGGTCGCCCCGCTGCTGGTCCCCGCCCACCGGGAGCTGGCCCGCACCGCCGAGGTGTTCCTCGACTGCGCGGGCCAGGCGTCCCGTACGGCCGCCGAGTTGGGCATCCACCGTCAGACCCTGTACTACCGGCTGTCCCGGGTCGAGCACCTCACCGGTCTGGACCTGGACGACGGCGAGGACCGGCTGCTGCTGCACATGGCGCTGAAGGGCGCACGCCTCTGAGCCGCGTACGTCCTCGGCGGCATGCGCCCCGGATGCCCCGGAGCCACGTAGCCTTGGGCGGCACGCGCCGCTGAGCTGCGTACGTCTTCGGCGGCTGCCGGGGCGCGCGGGAGAGGTCCTGGCGGCGACCGCGCGGGAGGCGTTCACCGACGGGATGCAGGCGGCGGCCGGAGCGGGCGCCGTGCCGCTGGCGGTGACCGCGGCGATGGCACTGCGCGGGAGCCGGACGCCCGACGCCTAGGACAAGGAGAACGCCGGGCGGGCCGACCACTCGGTCGGCC
>NZ_JBHJUV010000034.1:0-109225 GCF_042268025.1 Streptomyces sp. NPDC056161 | reverse complement strand
CCGCCGGCCCGGCTCAGGCGGCGCCGCCCTTGGTGTCCCGCTCGTCGTCGACGATCTCCGCGTCGACCACGTCCTCCTCGTCCGCCGGCGCGGAGTGCTCGGCGGTCCGGGCCGAGGTCTGCTGCCTGCTCTGCCCGGCCTGCTCGTACATCGCCTGGCCCATCCGCTGGCTGACGGTGGCCAGCTTCTCCACTCCGGTGCGCAGGGCGGCGGTGTCGGCGCCGGTCGCGTCGGTCGCGTTCTTCTCCAGCAGCGTCTTCAGCTCCGCCGTCGCCGACTCGACCTCGGCCTTGGTGTCGGCCGGAATCCGGTCCTCGTTCTCCCGGAGGAACTTCTCCGTCTGGTAGACGAGTTGCTCGCCCTGGTTGCGGGTCTCGGCGGCCTCACGGCGCCTGCGGTCCTCCTCCGCGTACTGCTCGGCCTCCCGCATCATGCGGTCGATGTCGTCCTTGGGGAGGGCGGAGCCGCCGGTCACCGTCATCTTCTGCTCGCGGCCGGTGGCCAGGTCCTTCGCCGAGACATGCATGATCCCGTTGGCGTCGATGTCGAAGGCCACCTCGATCTGCGGCACACCGCGCGGGGCGGGCGGCAGCCCGGTGAGGTCGAAGACGCCCAGCTTCTTGTTGTACGCGGCGATCTCGCGTTCGCCCTGGTAGACCTGGATGCCCACGGAGGGCTGGTTGTCGGCGGCGGTGGTGAAGATCTCCGAACGGCGGGTCGGGATGGTCGTGTTGCGTTCGATGAGCTTCGTCATGATGCCGCCCTTGGTCTCGATGCCCAGGGACAGCGGGGTGACGTCGAGGAGCAGCACGTCCTTCACGTCGCCGCGGATCACCCCGGCCTGGAGGGCGGCGCCGACCGCCACCACCTCGTCGGGGTTGACGCCCTTGTGGGGTTCCTTCCCGGTGAGCTCCTTGACCAGGTCGGTGACGGCGGGCATCCGGGTGGAGCCGCCGACCAGGATCACGTGGTCGACGGCGGAGAGTTTCACTCCGGCGTCCTTGACCGCCTGGTGGAAGGGGGTCTTGCAGCGGTCGAGCAGATCGGCGGTGAGTTCCTGGAACTGGGCGCGGGTCAGCTTCTCGTCCAGGTGCAGCGGGCCCGCGGCGGACGCCGTGATGTAGGGGAGGTTGATGCCGGTCTCGGACGAGGACGACAGCTCGATCTTGGCCTTCTCGGCGGCCTCGCGCAGCCGCTGCCGGGCCATCTTGTCGGCGCCGAGGTCGATGCCGTTCTCCGCCTTGAACTTCTTGACCAGGTGTTCCACGACCCGCTGGTCCCAGTCGTCACCGCCGAGGTGGGTGTCGCCGTTGGTGGCCTTCACCTCGATGACCCCGTCGCCGATCTCCAGCAGGGAGACGTCGAAGGTGCCGCCGCCGAGGTCGAAGACGAGGACGGTCTGCTCCTCGCCGCGGTCGAGCCCGTAGGCGAGGGCGGCGGCCGTCGGCTCGTTGATGATTCGCAGCACCTTCAGGCCGGCGATCTCGCCGGCCTCCTTGGTCGCCTGCCGCTGCGCGTCGTCGAAATACGCCGGTACGGTGATCACCGCGTCGGTGACGTCCTCGCCGAGGTAGGACTCGGCGTCCCGCTTCAGCTTCTGCAGCACCCGCGCCGACAGCTCCTGGGCCCGGTAGCGGGTGCCGTCGACGGTGCCGCTCTCCGGGAAGCGCCAGTCCGCGTCGCCCATGTGCCGCTTGACGGAGCGCGCGGTGCGCTCCACATTCGTCACGGCCTGCCGTTTGGCGACCTCGCCGACCAGCACTTCGCCGTTCTTCGCGAAGGCCACGACCGACGGGGTGGTCCTCGCGCCCTCGGCGTTGGCGACGACGGTGGGCTCACCGCCTTCCAGGACGGCCACCACCGAGTTCGTCGTACCGAGATCGATCCCGACCGCGCGTGCCATCTCCGTCCCCTTCCGCCGGGCGTGCCCCCATCCAGCACAAAACTTGAGTGCGCTGTTGTCAATGCCGGGTACCCCGAAAGGGCGGTGCCGCACCCCCCGGGGAGGGCGCGGCACCGTGGAACGGACCGGTGTCAGGCGAGCTTCGCCGACAGCGTGATGGTCGTGCCGGTCAGGGCCTGGCTGACCGGGCAGTTCTTCTTGGCGTCCTCGGCGGCGGCGACGAAGGCGTCGTCGTCCAGACCCGGGACGGTGCCCTCGACGCTCAGTTGGATGCCGGTGATGCCCTGACCCGGCTGGAAGGTCACGTCGGCCGAGGTGACGAGCTTGGTGGGCGGGGTGCCCGCCTTGGTCAGGCCGTTCGACAGGGCCATGGAGAAGCAGCTGGAGTGGGCGGCGGCGATCAGCTCCTCCGGGCTGGTCTTGCCGTTCGCCTGCTCGGCACGCGACGGCCACGACACCGGCTGCTCGCCGATGCCGGAGGAGTCGAAGGTGACGACTCCGTTGCCCTCAAGCAGGTTGCCTTCCCAGACCGTGTGTGCGGTGCGCGTGGTAGCCACGGTTGTTCCTTTCGCGTGTGGTCCCGGTGCGGGGCGCCCCCTTCCCGGCGCGGGCCGGGGAGAGTACCGGCCCCATCCGATCACATCCGCGCTCACCGCACCTCGGAGACCTGGCCTTGCCCGCCGGCTCCGCGAGCGGCGGGTGCCCGGCGTCGTACGTCACGATCGCCTCTGGCGGGTCCCGGCGTCCCGCGCGCGGGATGCCGGACCGGTGGCGCGGGGCCCTGGGCGCGCCGACGGTGTTCAGGCCGCCCGGCTGTCCGAGTCCGAGTCCAGGACCGTCTCCGGGGCCGCGTCCGTCTCCGTACCCGCGGCCCGCGCCGTACCCGCGGCCGTGCCGGTGTCCGTGGGGAGGGGCACCTGGGGGCCGTTGGACTCGCCCAGCCAGCGGCGCAGGACGCGGTGCACCTCTTCGGCGCCGACCAGGGGCCTGTCGTCGGCGGCCGGCGCGGACAGTTCGAGGGGTGACAGCAGGAACGGCCGGGCCTGGGCGCCGCCCAGCCCGCCGTGCGAGCCGATCTGCTCCTCGAAGGCGAGGACTTCGCCGTCGTCCGGCTCGTACGCGGAGTTGACCATGATGTCGGCGGTGTGCGGGAAGGAGTGGGTGCGGCGCACGGCGTCGGCGGCACCGGGCCCGAACCGGTCGAGCGGCCCTGGCTCGTCGGCGAGCCGGTCGAGCGGGATCTCGGCGCCGTACGCGCCCAGGACCACCCCGCCGTGCTCCGCGCTGCGCACCAGCAGGAAGCCGATGCCGGGGTGGTTGGCGAGCGTGCCGAGCAGGGCGGGATGGCGGGCGTCGATCTCCTCCTTGGTCATGCGGTGCGGTACGTCCGGGAAGGAGACCAGGCCGAGGTTGCCGGAGGCGAGGACGATCGGCTCGGAGCGGCGGCGCACGGGACGGCGCTGTTCACCGCCCTCCTCGACCGGCCTGCGCAGGGCTGCCCGTACGGCGGCGCGTGCCTCCGTACCGCTGCGCGTCCTTTCGGCGCGGCGCGGCACGGGCAGCCCGCTGCCGGCCCGGACCAGGTCGCCGAGGGTGAGGCCGTAGCGGGCGTGGAAGGTCTCGCCGGGGCTCTGCCCGTGGTCGGAGAGGACGACGATCCGGTACGGCCGCGGGGTGTGCTCGGCGACCTTCTCGATCAGCGCGAGCGAGCGGTCCAGCCGTCGCAGCACCAGCGCGGCGTCCTGGCTGTGCGGACCGGAGTGGTGGGCCACCTCGTCGTAGGCGACCAGGTCGGCGTAGACGGCGGTGCGGCCGACGAGCATGTCGCCGACCACCGCGGCGACCACGACGTCCCGTTCGACCACGGTGGCGAAGGCGCGCACCAGCGGGTAGAGGCCGCCGCGCGCCACCCGCGGCCGCTGCTTCCTGACCCGGGCCCGGGTGGACTGGAAGATCTCACGGCCGACCTCGGCGAAGAAGGACAGGGCGGTGCGGACGGCGTTGGCGGGGTCGGAGAAGTAGGCGAAGTAGCCGGACCGGGAGCGGTTCTCCCGGCCGCGGCGGCGGGCGGCGATGGACAACACGAGGGCCTGCTCGTCGGCCCCGCCGCTGAACAGGTTGCCGCGGCTCGCGCCGTCCGCGCCGAGCAGTCCGCCGTCGCCGGTGCGGACGACGGCGCGGCGCTGGAGTTCGGCGGCGCTGGCCGGGCGGTTGCAGACCATCACCTCGCGGTGCTCCTTCTCGTACCAGCGGAAGGCGGGTACGTCGAAGGTGCTGCCGTGCAGGATGCCGAGCTGGCTGGCGCCCGTCTGGCTGGACCAGTCGGTGCGCCAGGGGGTCAGCCGGTGGCTGGGGCGCCGCCCGTCGCCCGTGCCGAGCCAGCGGGCCGCGGTCGGCATGAGCCCCTGGGCGACGGCTTCGGTGAGCACGTCGTGGCCGACACCGTCGAGTTGGATGAAGACGGTGCCGGGGGTCACCGGGCACGGCGGGCACAGGCGGCCGCGCCGGTCGGCGAGCCGGTGCAGCCGGCGCCGGTACGCCTCGTCGTCCCGGACGACCAGGGCGGCACTGGTGGCGGAGGCGACGGCGGACATCACGGCGGCCACGATGACGGCGGTCTCGGGGGCCACGGCGCCCCGGCCGGTGGGGTTGATGCGCAGCGCGAGCAGGAGCAGCGAACCGTTGAGGAAGAAGACGAGCAGCCCGAGGACGAGCGCGGGCACGAGCAGCAGCAGCCGCACGAGGACGGGCCAGACCACGGCCGACAGCACACCGAAGGCGCCCGCGCCGAGCGCGGCGGTGACGGCGATGCGGGTGGCGCTGTCGCCGTCGGCGGACTGGAGCTGGAAGTCGGGCAGGATCGCGGCGAGCACCAGCATGGTGAGCGTGGAGACCGCCCACACCGTGACGCTCCGCCCGACCTGGCTGAGTATTCGCCGCCACCGCCCGCCACGCACGCCCCGCCCACCTCACGTTCCGGCCCGTCGCCGCCGCGGACCTGTCCGCTCACCTTGTCATACGGCCGGACCAGGCGGGGTCGGGCCGGTGCCGTCCGGTGCTCCGGCTTGCCGTCCGGGTGCTCCGGCTGCCGCCCCGGTGCGCCGCTACCTGCCGTCGTATCCGGCGGTGGGCATGGACAGCCGGCGGTGCACCCGGGCCTTCATCTGGGCGTCGTAGCACGGTTCGGCCCGGCCGACGGTCTCGACGCGCACCCCGCGCCGCGCGCACTCCGCGGTGAACTGCTCCACCGAGGACAAGGCGCTCTCCAGGACCCGGCGGCTCGGTGCCACGAAGACGTCGACGCCGGGCCGCACCCCGTCCCACAGCACTCCGTGGTCGGTCCTGAGCCCCCGCACCAGCAGCTCACGGGCGACGACGTAGCCACGCTCCGCGGCCCAGTGCGCGCACATCGCGTGCTGACTGCGGGAATCCACCAGGAAGGGATCCGCCTCCAGTTCCTCAAGCGGCGTCAGACTCGCGATCGCCGTGACCCGAACCGGTCCCATGGAGCCCCCCTCACCTCCGGGTTTCCCCGCCGACCCTACTCCTGCCCGTAGGCTTCGGGGGAGTCGCGCGAAGGAGGCGAAGAAGGTGCCGGTGGAGGTCACCTGGTGGGGTCACGCGACCTGCACGATCGAGGATTCGAACATACGTGTGCTGACCGATCCTCTGTTCGTACGACGGCTCGCGCATCTGCGCCGCCGCCGGGGCGCGCTGCCGCCGCCGGACGCCCTCCGCGCGGACCTGGTGCTCGTCTCCCACCTGCACGCCGACCACCTGCACCTGCCCTCGCTGGCCCGGCTCGCCCGGGGCACGCGCCTGCTCGTGCCCCGGGGCGCACCACGGGGGGTGCCCGGACTGCGCCGGCTCGACGGGCTGCGGGTCACCGAGGTGTCCCCCGGTGACCGGATCGAGGTCGGTGACCTGGTCGTCCGCGTGGTGCACGCGCTGCACGACGGGCGTCGGCTGCCGGTCGGCCCGCACCGCTCCCCCGCGCTGGGGTACGTCGTCGAGGGCCAGGCACGCACGTACTTCGCCGGCGACACCGGGCTGTTCGACTCGATGGCCGCGGAGGTCGGGCCGGTGGACCTGGCCCTGCTGCCGGTGGGCGGCTGGGGCCCGCACCTCGGTGAGGGGCATCTGGACGCCGGGCGGGCCGCGCGGGCACTGGCCGGGCTCGCGCCGCACAGCGCGGTACCGGTGCACTACGGCACGTACTGGCCCATCGGGATGGACGCCGTGCGCCCCCATGAGTTCCATGCGCCGGGCGATGAGTTCGTGCGCCTCGCTGCGGAGGCCGCGCCCCAGGTGGCGGTGCACAAGCTCGGGCACGGCGAGGGCGTACGGCTGGAGGTCGCGAGGTGAGCTGGCTCGCGGCCGCCACGACCACCACGCCGCCCGAGGCCACCCAGCAGGCGATCGGGTATCCGACGCTGTTCCTGCTGGTGCTGATCGGGGCGCTGGTGCCGGTGGTGCCGACCGGGGCGCTGGTGAGTTCGGCGGCGGTGGTCGCCTTCCACCAGACGGCCCCGTTCGCACTGGTGCTGGTGTTCGCGACGGCCTCGCTGGCCGCGTTCCTCGGGGACGTGGCGCTGTACTGGCTGGGTCGGCGCGGGATGGGGTCGAGGAACGGCTCGCGCTGGCTGGAGGCGATCCGGGCGCGGGCCCCCGAGGACCGGCTGACCCAGGCGCAGCAGAAGCTGGCCGACCACGGGGTGGCGGTGCTCGTGCTGTCCCGGCTGGTCCCGGCCGGCCGCATACCGGTGATGCTGGCCTGCCTGATGGCCGAGTGGCCGCTGCGCCGCTTCGCCCGCGGCAACCTGCCGGCCTGTCTGGCCTGGGCGGTGACGTACCAGTTGGTCGGCATCCTGGGCGGTTCGCTGTTCGACGAGCCCTGGCAAGGGGTGGTCGCGGCGGTCGTGCTGACCGTGGTGATCAGCGGGGCACCGGGCGTGTGGCGCCGGATCCGCGGGACGGCCCGGCCCCGGACGGACACCCACGGACCCGTGTGAGCCCTGCGTCAGCCGAGCACCCGTGAGCCGCCCACCGGCAGGTCCCACAGGTCCTCGCGGTCCAGGCCCGCTCTCTGCCACTCGGCCCGTACCCGGGTGAGCGGTTCGAGGACGGGCTCGGCGGAGAGGACGAAGGTGCCCCAGTGCATGGGCGCCATCCGGCGGGCACCCAGGTCCCGGACCGCGCGCACCGCCTCCTCCGGGTCGCAGTGCACGTCGCTGAGCCACCAGCGCGGGTCGTAGGCGCCAATGGGGAGCAGCGCGAGGTCGATGCCCGGGTAGCGGCGGCCGATCCGGGAGAACCAGTGGCCGTAACCGGTGTCACCCGCGAAGTAGACCCGCTGTCCCTCCACGTCGGTGAACACCCAGCCGCCCCACAGGCTGCGGCAGGTGTCGGTGAGCCTGCGCCTGGACCAGTGGTGGGCGGGCACGAAGTCGAAGCGGACACCGGACAGTTCGGCCGCCTCCCACCAGTCCAGCTCGGTCACGGTGGTGAACCGGCGCCGCCGGAACCAGCGGCCGAGGCCCGCGGGCACGAACACCGGTGTGTCGCGCGGGAGCCGGCGCAGCGTCGGGGCGTCCAGGTGGTCGTAGTGGTTGTGGCTGATCACGACGGCGTCCACCCGCGGCAGTGCGTTCCAGGCGACGCCCACCGGGGTGATGCGGGCCGGGGTGCCGAGGATGCGGCGGGACCAGACCGGGTCGGTGAGGACCGTCAGGCCGCCGATCCGCACGACCCAACTGGCGTGGCCCGCCCAGCTGACGGCGACGGTGCGGGCGTCGACCCGGGGCAGCGGGCCGGGTTCGTAGGGCAGCCGCGGGATGTCGGCCAGGCCCTCGGGCGAGGGCCGTACGGAGCCCTCGCGGGCGAAGCGGGCGAGGGACTTGAGGCCGGGCAGGGGCGAGGTGAGCCGGTCGTGGAAGGCCCGCGGCCAGAACCGGTGTTCGCCCAGCGCGCGGGGTTCGGCGAGCGGCGGGAACGGGGGTGCGACGGCAGCCGGGACGCCGGTCGCGCCGGCTCGTCCGGGCGGCGTGGTGGTCGTGGTGGTCGTGGTGGTCGACCCGGACTGCGGCGTCTGCTGCGTCATCGAGGAGGCTCCCATCGCTGAGCGTCGTCGCGGAGATCGCCGAAGACCGACCTCAAGGAGATCAACGCGCGTTGCACGTGTGGCAGTTCCAACGGTGAGGGTGACGTGAGGCATTCCGTGCGTTCCTCGTCCGTGCCGTCCAGCAGCGGCCCGGTGGCCAGCCGCACTCGCAGCGCCCCGAGGTCGTCGCCGAAGCGGTGGCCGCCGGGCGCGGGCATGCCGAGCCGGTCGGTGAGGAGGTCCTCCAACTCCTGGGCGTCGCCGATCCCTTGCGCGACCAGCGCGGCGCGCAGCGGACCGAGATCGGCGTACAGGTGGCGTCCGGCCTGCGGCGGGCGGGCCAGGGCGCCCGCCGCGACCACGACGGCGTGCGCGGCGGCGGCCACGCGCGCGTGCAGGCGTACGGTGGCGGCGCGGCGTACGGCGACGGGCTCGGGTTCGTCGAGCGCGTACGCGGCGGCGGCCGCGACCGGGCCCGCGACGGCGGCGCCCAGCGCGGTGAGCACGTCGAGCACGCGCGCGTGGAGGCCCTGCCCGGCCGGGCCCTGCGGGAAGCGGGCGACGGCGGCGGGCCAGCCGGGCGGCAGCGCGGCGCCCGCCAGGTCGGTGACGACGGTGACCCGGTCCGGCAGCATCTCGGCCGGGCTGAGCAGCACGGTCTCGCGTGGGGCGTGCAGGGTGTCACGCCAGGTCTCGTCGCTGATCAGGTGCAGTCCCTCGCCCTCGGCCGCCTCGACGACCTCGTGCACCAGTTCGGGCGGGGCGACGGTACCGGTCGGGTCGTCGGCCACGGAGAGCACGAGCAGCCGTGGATCCCCTCCCTCCGCCCGTACCCGGCGCACCGTCTCCAGCAGGGCGGCCGAGTCCGGGACGCCGCCGCACTCGGCCGGAGTCGCCACGTGGAACACGGGCCGTCCCAGCAGGCGTGCGTACGGTGCCCACCAGGCGGCGCAGGGCCGCGGCACCAGCACGTCGCCGCCGAGCGCGGCGGTCAGCGCGTGGACCAGGGAGGGCGCGCCGGGTCCGGCTGCCACCCGGTCGGGATCGGTCGGCAGGCCGCGCCGTGCCCAGTAGCCGACGGCCGCGTCGAGGAGCGCGGGCGCGCCGCCCACCGGTTCTCCCCCGGCGTGCCGGGCGTGCGCGGCGAGCACCTCGGCCAGCTCCGGCAGGACGGGCAGCCCGTCGTCCGGCAGGGACGGACCGTACCGGACGGGACCGTGGCCCTCGGGGTCCGTCCGCCGCATCTCCGCCTCCGCGCAGTCCGTGGTGCCGTGTCCTGTCCCCGTGCGGTCCGGTCCGTGCCGCGTGCTCCTCGTGCACATGCCCTGTCGTCGTCCGTGTCCGTGTCCGGTCACGGCTACCGTCGTCCCGCGTCCGTGTCCGGGCCGCGGTCCCGTACGGCGTCAGCCGTCCGTGGCCGGCTTGCGGCGCCACAGCCGGTGCACGGCGCCGCCGAACGCGCCCGCGATCAGTACGCCACCGGCGACCAGCGCCGGAACGGACTCGTTGAAGGCGCCGCCCGCCCCGGCGTTCGCGCCGCGCCGGCCGTCGGCCGGTCCGCAGGAGGCGCCTGCCCCCGGTTCGTCGCAGGTACGCCCGTCGTCGCACCGCTCCGCGGGTCCACACGCGTGCGTGCCGCCCTCCTGGACGCCGCCGCCCTGGGTGCCGTCCTCGTACCGGCCGGTGCCGGGCGCGTGCGTGGTGCCCTGGTGCGTGTCCGTGTCGGGCCTGCCCGTGCCCGGGGTGCCCGTGCCCGGGGTGACCGTGTCGTACGGGTCCGTGTACGGGGCCGCGGAGTCGTGCGCGCCGGACCGCGCCGGATCGGGGATCCCCGTCCCGGCGAGCCCTGTCCCGGGAAGGCCGGGATCGGGGATCCCCGTCCCGGGAAGGCCCGGATCGGGGATCCCGGTCCCGGCGCCGCCGGTGATCCCGTCGCCGCCTGTGATTCCCTCCCCACCGGTGATCCCGTCCCCACCGGTGATCCCGTCCCCACCGGTGATCCCGTCCCTGCCGGTGGCCGTCCCGGTGTCGTCGAGCCGGCCCGCGCCTTCCCGGGGCACACCGGAGGCCGCCGTACCCGGGGTCCGCCCCGGTGTGCCGGTCCCGCGGGCGCAGTCGCCGTCGGCCGCCGCGCGGTCGTCGCCGAGCAGCCCGCCTGCCGTGACCCGCGTGCCGGTCAGGATCTCGGGGGTGGCGACGGCGTCCGGGGCGGCGCCGCCGGTGGCGGCGGGGCACGGCAGGGACGCGGCGGCCGTGCCGTCGGGCCGGACCGGACCGGCGACGGGAGCCGCGGACCCGGCCGGGGCGGTGCCCACGACGACGCCGGTCAGGGCGGCCACGGCGAGGGCACGGGCGGTGCGGCGCATGAGCGGACTCCTTGGCAGCGGCGGCCGCGGGAGCACGGCGGCCGTGTCCCGGCGGGGGCACGGCGGTCATGCCCTCCGCTGCCATCACAGCCCGCCGGGCCGCACCCCGCGCGCGGCCGGACCCCATTAGCGGGACGCGAACCCCCGGGCGGGTGACCCCGGCCGACCGGCCCTTTCGGCGCCGCGGCGGCCGGCCGCCCGCTGCCGAAACCGTGTGTCGGCCGCCCGTCCCCGGGTACGCGGTGAACAACCCGTGAAAGATGTGGAGGGAGACATGCAGCGAGGCAGTGACCGGCTCAGTGTGCACCGGGACGACGAGATGAAGCACGAACTGAAGGATCTGCTCAGGTCCGGACACCCCACCCGGACCGAGGAGTGGTACGACCCGGAACCCCCCGCGGAGGACGACCCGGAGATCTGGCGCGGCCCGGTGCGGCCGGGGAACGCCACCGGGACCCCCCTGGAGTCGGTGCGGCTGGAGCTGGCCCGGCTCCTGGGCCGCCATCTCTTCCCGGCCGGTCCGGGCGAGCTGTCGAACGCCCTGCGCCACGGGCGCGCGCACGACGACCTGATCGAGGCGGTACGGCGGCTGCCGCGGTCGGCCCGCTACGGCAGCGTGCAGGAGCTGGCCGAGGCGATGACCGTGCGGCGGCGCTGACCGCGTCCGGCGGGGACCGCGGTCCCCGCCGGGCCGGACCCGGCCGGGTCCGGGCACCGACGTCCGCGGGACGGACGGTACTTGGGACGGACGTGCACGCGGGCGGCGCGCTCCGGACGGCCGGTGTGCCGTGGTCCGCGCGGCGGGGCCGGGCGCTCCGGTCCGCGATCGCGGCCCGGACGGCGCGGCATCGCCTCAGGTGGCGGTGACGTCGGGGGTCACCGCGCCCCCGCAGCGCCGCTCGCGCGCGCCCTCACGGGTACGGCCCGCGGCGACGGGACGGCGCGGGTTGCGGCGCAGATACTCGCCCTCCAGCTGCGCCATGCGCTCGTTGTGGGCGCGCAACGCGTCGTTCGATCCGTACAGCAGCGTGTCGTGGCGCGTGCGGTGGATCGTCTCCAGTTCCTTCATGAGCTGCTGGTCGTCGAGACGGTCCGGGTCGACTCCGGTCATGGTGTGCCCCGCTCGTCGTGTCTCACGTTCCTGAGATCCGCTGGTCCCTGAGATCCGCTGGTCCCTGAGATCAACTGGTACCTGGACTCCACTGGTCCCTGGAATCCACTGTACGAACATCCGGCCGGGCCGCTAGCGCGCCCGTTCCACCCGGCGCTCGTCCCAGACCGGCTCAGCGGTCTCGCGTACCCGGCCGTCGCTGCCGAAGACCAGGTAGCGGTCGAAGGAGCGGGCGAACCAGCGGTCGTGGGTGACCGCGAGGACGGTCCCCTCGAAGACCTCAAGGCCCTCCTGGAGCGCCTCCGCGGACTCCAGGTCGAGGTTGTCGGTGGGCTCGTCGAGCAGCAGGGCGGTGGCGCCCGCCAGCTCCAGCAGGAGGATCTGGAAGCGGGCCTGCTGGCCGCCGGAGAGGCGGTCGAAGGGCTGCTCGGCCTGGTTCGTCAGCTCGTAGCGGCGCAGCCGGGACATGGCGGCACCCCGGTCCTGGGCGTGGTCCTTCCACAGGATGTCCAGCAGGGTGCGGCCGGCCAGCTCGGGGTGCGCGTGGGTCTGCGCGAAGTGGCCGGGGACGACCCGCGCGCCCAGCTTCCACTCCCCCGTGTGCGCCACCTCGTCCCCGGCGAGCAGCCGCAGGAAGTGCGACTTGCCGGAGCCGTTGGAGCCGAGCACGGCGACCCGCTCGCCGTAGAAGACCTCCAGGTCGAAGGGTTTCATCAGGCCGGTCAGTTCAAGGCCCACGCAGGTCACGGCCCGTACGCCGGTGCGGCCGCCCTTCAGCCGCATCCGGATGTCCTGCTCGCGCGGCGGCTCGGGCGGCGGTCCGGCCTCCTCGAACTTCCGCAGCCGGGTCTGGGCGGCCTGGTAGCGGGAGGCCAGCTCGTGGCTCTTGGTGGCCGCCTGACGCAGGCTCAGCACCAGCTTCTTCAGCTGCGCGTGCTTCTCGTCCCAGCGCCGGCGCAGTTCCTCGAAGCGGGCGAAGCGCTCGCGCCGGGCCTCGTGGTAGGTGGTGAAGCCGCCGCCGTGCACCCAGGCGTCGGCGCCCGCGGGAGAGGGTTCGACGGAGACGATCTTCTCCGCGGCGCGGGCGAGGAGTTCACGGTCGTGCGAGACGAACAGCACCGTCTTGCCGGTCTCCCGCAGCCGTTCCTCCAGCCAGCGCTTGCCGGGCACGTCGAGGTAGTTGTCCGGCTCGTCGAGCAGCAGCACCTCGTCGGTGCCGCGCAGCAGCGCCTCCAGCACGAGCCGTTTCTGCTCACCGCCGGAGAGGGTGCGCACCTGCCGCCACTGGGCACGTTCGTAGGGCACGCCGAGGGCGGCCGTGGTGCACATGTCCCACAGGGTCTCGGCCTCGTAGCCGCGCGCCTCCGCCCAGTCGGCGAGGGCCTGCGCGTACTGGATCTGTGCGGCCTCGTCGTCGACGGTCATGAGGGCGTGCTCGGCCCGGTCGACCGCGCGCGCGGCCTCGCGGATGCGCGGCGGGGCGACGGACACCAGCAGGTCGCGCACGGTCGTCTCGTCCCGTACGGACCCCACGAACTGGCGCATCACGCCCAGGCCGCCGGAGACCGTGACCGTGCCGGCGTGCGGTTTCAGCTCCCCGGAGATCAGCCGGAGCAGGGTGGTCTTGCCCGCTCCGTTGGGGCCGACCAGGGCGACTGCGGCGCCCTCGCCGACCCGGAAGGAGACATCGCCGAGCAGCGCCCTCCCGTCGGGGAGGTAGTACTCCAGGTGCGCGGCTTCCAGATGTCCCATGGTGAGGAATTCTGCGGGCCACCGCCTGTTTGCGGCAAACGCTTATCCGGCCGTGTCCGGGCGGGACGTCCAGCCGTGCTCCGGCCGGCCGTCCCGATCCGTCCAGGCGGGACGCCCGTACGTGTCCTGGAAAACCGTCCAGCCGTGACCGGCCGGACGGACGCTGCTCGCGCCGGCCGGCTCGTCGGGCTCGTCAGTGCGCCGGGGGGCCGTCCGCACCGGGCTCCGCGGTCCTGGGCCGCACCGGCTGCGGCTCGCCGGTCGGGCCGCTCGCCCCGGCGGGCGCCAGTGCCGCGCCCTCCCAGGACAGCACCTTCCAGCCGTCGGCCGGGGAGCCCTCCAGTACGACCACACCGGTGTTCTCCAGTGGATGGTCGGCGACGAAGGGGACGTCGACGTTGTGTGCCCGAGCCGCCGTCCACATGCGGATCGCGGCGCCGTGGCTGACCACCACGACCGTCCCGGCGGCGGTCTCGGCGGCCTCCGCGACCACCGCGTCGAACCGGGCCAGCGCCTCGGCGCCGGTCTCCGCGCCGGGCATGCGCAGTGCCGTGTCACCACCCGCCCACGCGAACACCGTCCTCATGTACGCGCGGCCCGGTTCGGTGTCGCCGGGGAGCATCTCCAGGTCGCCCGCGGACAGCTCGCGGACGCCGTCCCGGACCCGGACGTCCAGGCCACGGGCCGCGGCCAGCGGGGCGGCCGTCAGCTGGGTGCGGACCAGGGTGGAGACGTACACGGCCTCGATGTCCTCGTCGGCGAGCGCCATCGGCAGGGCGGCGGCCTGCCGCTGCCCGAGAGGGGTCAGACCCGGTCCCGGCACCGCGGTGTCGAGCAGTCCCCCGACGTTGGAGGGGGTCTGGCCATGCCTGACCAGGAGCAGACGCATACCGGTTCCTCTCAGTTCCTCCCACTCGGCCGCCCCGCCCGGGGGCGGGAAACGACCGGTCCAGGGTACCCGTCGCCCCGTGGGACCAGATGTCCTCCCCGTTGCCTCCGGGGCCACCAGTACGCCGTACGGGGATGGCTGCTCGGCCTCTGCCGCCGCACCCGGCCCCGCCGGCACGACGAGTGAAGCGCAGCCCGGTCACCACCCCGGGCGCCGACCCTTCCCCGGCCGCTGCGCGCGGACCGGACCTCCCGCCCGGCCACCACCCGCCCGGCCACCACCGGTCGGTCCACCACCCGCCGAACCGCCCACCCGTCGTCCACATTCTGAAACGTCGGTCTCATCATTCGGCTGGCGCGCGTACGGTGAGGCGTACCGCAGACCGGGGCCGCGGGCCCCGGTGGGCCGGTACGGAGCGACGACGCGAAGGGGTAGAGCCATGCCGAAACCGCGGGAGACCGCCGTCTACACCCACGGGCACCACGAGTCGGTGCTGCGGTCGCACACCTGGCGGACCGCGGCCAACTCCGCGGCGTATCTGCTCGGTTCGATCAAGCCCCACATGAAGATCCTGGACATCGGCTGCGGCCCGGGGACGATCACCGCCGACCTGGCGGCACTGGTCCCGGACGGACAGGTCACCGGCGTCGACCAGGCACCCGGCATCCTGGACCAGGCCCGCGCCACGGCCGCCGAACGCGGGCTGGCCAACGTCGACTTCGCGGTCGCCGACGTCCACGCCCTGGACTATCCGGACGACACGTTCTGCGTGGTCCATGCCCACCAGGTGCTCCAGCACGTCGGCGATCCGGTGCAGGCACTGCGCGAGATGCACCGGGTGACCGCTCCCGGCGGCTTCATCGCCGTCCGCGACTCGGACTACGCGGCGATGACCTGGTACCCGGAGCTGCCCGGCCTGGCCGACTGGCTGGACCTGTACCGGCGGGTGGCCCGTGCCAACGGCGGCGAGCCGGACGCCGGGCGGCGGCTGAAGTCCTGGGCACTGGCCGCGGGGCTGCGGGACATCACGGCCGGCTCCGGGACCTGGACGTTCGCCGCGCCCGAGGAGCGGGCGTGGTGGAGCGGGCTGTGGGCGGAGCGGACCGTCGCCTCCTCGTACGCCGAGCGGGCCGTCCAGGGCGGCCACGCGACGGCCGGGCAGCTGCGCGCCGTGGCCGACGCCTGGCGGGACTGGGGCGCGCGGGAGGACGCCTGGTTCGCCGTGCTGCACGGGGAAATCCTGTGCCGTAAGGACGCCTGATCCGCGGCTACCGGGAAACCCGGCGCGCAGGAGGTGCCCCTGATGATTCCCATCCTGCTGGTCCTGCTCGTGGTACTGATCCTGTTCGGCATCGGGTTCCTGGTGAAACTGCTCTGGTGGATCGCGCTGGCGCTGCTGGTCGTCTGGCTGCTGGGCCTCCTGGTCCGCGGCCTGATGCTCCACACGAAAGACCGCGACCACGACCGCCAACACCATTGGTGACGTGGGCGCGTTCCCTTCAGCCGGCCGCCCGTCCGCAGGAGGGCGGCCGGCCGCAGGAGGGCGGCCGGCCGCAGCACTGCGGAGGGGCCGGGCGCCGACGCGTCCCGGCCCGCCGCCGCACGGTGCCCGGCCGCCCGGCCGCCTCGCCCCTCCGGTCCGGCCCGCTCAGCCCGCAACCGCCTCCCGGGCCAGCAGCCGGGCCGCCGACGCGATCGCCTGGGCGTCGATACCGGCGGCGTGCAGCTGCTCGTCGGGCGCGGCCGACCCCGGCATCGTGCGCACCGCCAGCCGGACCAGGCGGGGCACCGCCCGGCCGTCGACGAAGGCGTCCAGCACCGCGTCCCCGATGCCGCCCTCCTCGTGGTGGTCCTCCACGGTGAGCAGACAGCCGGTCTCCTCGGCGGCCAGGCGCAGGGTGTGCCGGTCGACGGGCTTGACGGAGTACAGATCGACGACCCGGATCGCGATGTCCTCGCCCGCCAACTGGTCGGCGGCGGCCAGCGCCTCGGGCACGGTGACGCCCGCGGCCACCACGGTCAGCCGGTCCGCGGCGGAGGAGCGCAGCACCTTGCTGCCGCCGATCGGGAAGTCCTCGTCCGGGTCGTAGACGACCGGGCCCGCGCCGCGCGAGGTGCGCAGATAGCGGACACCCGGCAGCCCGGCCATGGCGGCGACCAGCTTCGCGGTCTGGTTGGCGTCGCACGGGTACAGCACGGTCGAGCCGTACACGGTCCGGAACATCGCCAGGTCCTCCAGGCCCATCTGGGAGGGCCCGTCCTGACCGATCGAGACGCCCGCGTGCGAGCCGATCAGGTTGATGCCGGAGCCGCTGATCGACGCCATGCGCACGAAGTCGAAGGCGCGCGTGAAGAACGCCGCGAACGTCGAGGCGAACGGTACCCAGCTGCGCGCCGCCATGCCCACCGCGGCGGCGATCAGCTGCTGTTCGGCGATGTAGCACTCGAAGAACCGGTCGGGGTGCGCCTTGGCGAAGAACTCGGTACGGGTGGAGTCACCGACCTCGCCGTCCAGGACGACGACGTCCCCGCGGGCGGTGCCCAGCGCGGCCAGCGCCTCGCCGAACGCGTCGCGGGTGGCGATCCGGTCGCCCCGCGCATACCGGGGCAGCTCCAGGACCTCCGTCGGGACGAAGCGCGTGGGGCGGGCGGTGCGCGGCTCGTGCACCTGTACCCGCAGGTCACGCCGGCCGCCCAGCTCGGCGACGGCCTCCTCCGGGTCGGGCAGCGGCTTGCCGTGCAGACCCTCGCGGTCCTGGACGGAGGCGACGCCCTTGCCCTTGAGGGTGCGGGCGAGGATCACGGTGGGCTGTCCGCCGGTGGACTCGGCCTCGGTGAAGCCGCGGTCGACGGCCTCGACGTCATGGCCGTCGATCTCCACCGTGTGCCAGCCGAAGGCACGGAACCGGCGGGCGTAAGCGTCGAGGTCGTGGCCGTGCCGGGTCGGGCCGCGCTGGCCGAGCCGGTTGACGTCCACGATCAGCGTGAGGTTGTCCAGGTGCTCGTACGACGCGTGTTCCGCGGCCTCCCAGATGGAGCCCTCGGCGAGTTCGCTGTCCCCGCACAGCACCCAGACGCGGTAGCCGGTGCGGTCCAGCCGCTTGCCGGCCAGCGCGATGCCGACGCCCACCGGCAGCCCCTGGCCGAGCGAACCGGTGGCCGTCTCCACCCACGGCAGCCGCCGCGGGGTGGGGTGGCCCTCCAGCCGGCTGCCGAGCGAGCGGAAGGTCAGCAGTTCGGCGTCGTCGACGAAGCCGGCCGCCTTGTACGCGGCGTACAGCAGGGGCGAGGCGTGTCCCTTGGACAGCACGAAGCGGTCGTTGGCGGGATGGGCGGGGCGCTCGAAGTCGTAGTGCAGATGGCGGTCGAGCAGCACCGCCATCAGCTCCGCGGCGGACATCGACGAGGTGGGGTGCCCGGAGTCGGCCGCGGCGGCGGCGCGCACGCTGTCCACCCTCAGCTGCTGGGCCAGCTCGGTGAGTTCCGCGGGGTTGATGGGGTTCATGGGGTTCGTGGGGTCCTTGGGGTTCATGGGGCTCCTTCGGTGGGGGTGTCGGGGCCGGGAGGGCTCCCGGTGCTCGGCCCGGGTCCGCCCGGCACCCGGGCCAGTTCCGGGGAGGACGTGTCCAGCGGCACCGACCAGGAGCGCACCAGCCCCAACTGGACGGCCTGCGGCGGCAGTACGGTGTCCAGGAGCCAGTCGGCCGCGACCCGGACCCGGTTGCCGGGCATCGCCGCCAGGTGGTAGCCGCGGGTGACCGCCGCGGCCGGCAGGCCGGAGAGCGGCAGGCCGAGCGGGTCGGCGGCGGCCCGGGTCCCCCCGAGGTCCACGACGAAACCCAGGTCGCGATGGCGGTAGGGGCGGCGCTGTCCGACACCGAGCGAGGCGGCCACGTTCTCGGCGGCGACCGCGCCCTGCCGCCAGGCGTGCTGGGCCGTCATCGGCGTGAGTTCACCGGGCCGCTCCAGGTCGGGCACCGCTGCCGCGTCGCCGCACGCGAAGACCTCGGGCTGTCCGGGCACCTGAAGACAGGGGTCGACGATGAGCCGGCCGCGCTCCAGTGGGCGGCCGACGTCCCTGACCAGCGGATCGGGCCGGACGCCGACGCACCACACCAGCGTGCGGGTCTCGACGAACTCGCCGTCGGTGAGCCGGACCCCCTCGTGGGTGGCCTCCTGCACCGAGGTGCCCGTACGGACGTCCACGCCCCGCCGGCGCAGCACGCGGTCGGCGGTGCGCGACAGGTGCTCGTCCAGTTCGGGCAGCACCCGCGGCGCGACGTCCAGCAGCAGCCAGCGGGGCCGCACCCCGTCGGGCAGTGTCTGCCTGCGGGCCAGCTCCGCGGTGGACCGCTGCATGTGCGCGGCCACCTCCGTGCCGGTGTAACCGGCGCCGACCACGACGAACGTGCAGCGTGCCGCGGCGCCGCGCGGGTCGTCGTCGGCGGCCAGCTCCAGTTGGCGGGTGACGTGGTCACGCAGGTACAGCGCCTCGGGCAGACCGCGGAAACCGTGCGCGTACTCGGCGACACCGGGGACCGGCAGCAGCTTGTTGACGCTGCCGACGGCGAGCACGAGCCGGTCGTAGCCGAGGGTGGCCGTCCGGCCCTCGGGGTCGGTGTAGTGCACGGCCCGCCCGTCGAGGTCGATGCGGTCCGCGACGCCGAGCACCAGGCGCACGCCGCGCAGGGTGCGGGTGAGCGAGACGGTGACGCGGCGCGGCTCCAGGGTGCCCGCGGAGACCTGGGGCAGCAGGGGCAGGTACAGGAAGTAGTCGGTCGCGTTCAGCAGGGTGACGTCGGCGTGCTGTCCGGTGCGCCGGGACAGCGCGCGGGCCGCGCGGTACCCGGCGAATCCGGCGCCGACGATCACGATGCGGGGTCGGCTCACGGTGGCCTCCAGCGGTGCGACGGGTCCGAGCCCTCCGCGTCCCCCCAAGCGCCGCACTCAAAACGGGAAATCTCCGACCGACGGGGCGGTGATCTCGACGCCCGCCGGACCCGGATGGGGGGTGGGCTCGCCCGACGGACACCGGCCGGCCGGCGACGCTCCCCGGACATCGCCCCCGGCCTGCCACGGACACGGCCCGACAGACACCGGCCGGCCGACCGCCCGCCACGGGCCCGGTCCGACGGACGCCGGCCGACAGGCGGCCCGGCAGACGCCGTCCGACGGGCCCGGGGCGGCGCCGTCCGGCCGGCGCCACGTGCGGCCGGTCCGGCGGGACGGCCTGCGGACGACCTGGCCGGGTACGGTGAGTGATCGGAGGAAGCGATCTCATCGGCCGGGCGGCCCAACTAGGCTCGTGGCCATGGAGATTCTGGGCGCCTCACTGCGTATCTGCGTCGACGACCTCGACACCGCGATCCCCTTCTACGAACGCCTCGCGGGCGGCAGGGCCATGCGGTCCGAACGCGGTGGCGTCCAGGTCGCCGCGGTCGGTTCCTTCCTGCTGATGAGCGGCCCCGAGGCCGAGCTGGAGCTGCTGCGCAAGGTGACCGCGACCATCGCCGTCAAGGACGTGGACGAGGCCCACCGGCTGCTCACGGACCTGGGCGCGCACGTCCTGGCGGGTCCGGTGCCGACACCGGCGGGCCGCACGCTGCTCGCGATGCACCCCGACGGTTCGGTGTTCGAGTACGTCGACCACCGGAGCTGACCCGACCACCGGAGCCGGCCCGACCACCGGAGCCGACCCGACCGCCCCGCCGTCCGTCCCGGCGCCGACGGCTCACGGCGTGGCGGGCCGCATGCGGAAGTCGTAGCGGGCGGGCAGCGGCTCGTCGGCGAGGCGGGACCACAGCACGCCGATGGTCTCCGCCCCTTCCCTCAGGTCGGCCACCTCGAAGCCCTCGTCGAAGACGGCACGGGCCTCGGCGGGCCGCCCCTCGGCGAGCAGCAGCCCCGCCTCCAGGAGCCGGAACCGGCCGCGCCGCCGGGTCGCCGGGTGCAGCCGCCGCCACACGGCACGCGCCTCGGCTACGCGCCCGGCCGCCAGCAGCGCCTCCAGGGCCTCACGGCCGAGCGCGGCGGTGGCGGCGGTCCACGACGGACCGTCGTCGCGCCGCTGCCGGCACAGGTCGTCGAAGGCATCGGCGTACCGGTCGGCGGCCCGCGCGTGGTGGCCGGACTCCTGGTCGGCGACGGCGAGGCAGCGCAGCAGCGGCCAGCCGGAGGGAGCGAGCGGCAGGGCCCGCTCCCAGCTGCACACCGCCTGCGCCCGGTCGCCGGCGTGCCACTGGGCGATGCCGAGGTGGTACTCGCTGAGCGGGGTGGCGGGCGCGCTCTCCAGCAGCTCCCGCCAGTGCGCGGCGACGAGGGTGGGGTGCGGTGGCCGCACCCGCCGCGGCTCGGGGAAGGAGCCGGTGCGCAGCAGGTCCAGCCACGGTGCCTGGGCCTCGCCGAGGGCCGACTCGTCGAAGGGCGTGCCGGGCAGCTTCCACCCGCCGCAGAGCACTTCGAGCGCGCCCCAGCCGGAGCCGGTGGCCAGGATCTCGCCGGGCGCGGTGTCGGCGCACGGCTTCCAGGCGGCGTAGGCGGCTTCGACGTCGGCCCGTGGCAGCAACGTCTCCAGCCGTTCCGCCACGCCGCCGGTCACCGCGGGCCACGCCCCGTCGGACGGCGCGTCCAGCGGTCCGTACGCCTCCAGCCAGGACACCTCGCCCGCCGCCTCCAGCCGGACGTGTTCCAGCTGGGTGCGGGCGAGCCCGGCCTGGATCTCGCAGTAGCCGCCGGTGCCGGGTTCGGTCAGCCACCGCTGCCAGCGGCGGCCACCGGGCTGGGTGCCCCACACGAACAGCTTGCGCCCGCGCAGCACGTCGGTCGACGTCTGCACCAGCCCGTGCCCGTCGGCGTCGAGCGCGGCGATCCAGCGGCGGCGGCCGTCCGGGACCTCGTAGAAGAAGTCGGCGGCGTGCGGGCTGTTCAGCGGGTACGTCCGGTCGGTCCCCTCGTACGACGGCACCGGCACCCGGCGCAGGCGGCGCTCGTAGCCGAAGTACCATGCCTCGTCGGCGGGGGCGAGGACCCGGCACTCCTCGGGCACGGCGATGTTGGACCACCAGTAGAGGGGCGCGGGCCGCTCGTGCGGGTTGCGGACGCGCACGCCGACGTACAGGAAGTCGGAGCCGTCCGGCAGCCACAGGTCCACCTGGAAGGGCAGGTCGCGCAGCCGCTCCCATTCCCACAGCCGCAGCATCTCCCCGCCGTCGGGGGCGGCGACCCGGGCGGCGTGCAGGGGCGCGCAGGACAGGGTCGTGTGGCCGGTGGCGCCGATGTTCCACTCGATGCCGCCGGAGTACCAGGCGTCGTTGAGGGCGAAGTTGGCGGGCTGGAACACCGGGTTGCGGTAGAGGAGTTCACGGCCGGTCGGCAGGTGGACCAGGGAGGCGACGCGGCCGCCGAGGCCGGGCAGGACGGTGGCGCGCAGCCGGTCGTTCTCGATCACGAGCGCGTCGATCCCGCGTGGTGCGCGTGCCCGGTCGTAGCCGTCCCTGACGTGGACCGGCAGCAGGCTGTGCAGCGGCTCGTAGCCGATCTGCCCGGCCATGTCGCGGGGCATCCCGTCGCGGTCCCGGTCCTCGATGCGGTGCATCTCGTCGAGGGGGCGCAGCGGGGGCAGCGGGTTGTCCTCGCCGAGTTCCGCGGCGGGCAGCGTCAGTACCTCACGTCGGATCGTCGTCACGATCACCATGGAACCGGGCCGGGCGCGAGCCGACCAGGGGCGGTGCCGGTCAGGATTGCGCAAAGGCGGCGAGGGGGCGCGCGGCGGGGTCGTGCGGAGGCGTCGGCCGCCGTGAAATTCCGCGTGCGGTGGGTCCTCGCCGACGTAGAGTCGGTCGTCCATCGGATCGTGTGAAGGACGGAACGGCACATGAGTGAGCGGCACACCTACCGGGTCATCGTCCGGGGCACCTGGGCGGAGCTGACCGAGCAGGCCCGGGACCGGCTGCTGGCCGAGGCCGCCGAGCACGGGATGACGAGCATGAGGTTCACCGAGGAGGGGTCGCTGTCGTACGAGGCGCGGCCGCTGAAGCACTTCTCGTTGCGGTACGTGGTGGTGTCGGACGCGGCCGACGGGGAGGAGATGGCGGCGGCGTTCGCGGAGGAGCGCGCCGAGGCCCACCTGGCCGGGCTCGGCTACGGGTTCACGGGTCTGAAGTCGACCGTCACGGACCTGGACACCATGAAGGTCAACCGGAAGCCCGCGTCTCGGCGGTGATCGCCCAGCGCTCGTGGTCCCGCCAGCCACCGTCGATGAAGATCATCTTCGGTGAGAAGCCCTCCAGGCGGAAACCGGCACCGCGGGCGAGGGCGATGGAGGCGGCGTTGCCCGGCTGGACGTTGATCTCCAGCCGGTGCAGCCGCAGCGGCCCGAAGGCGTACCCGATCACGAGGTCGAGCCCTTCGCGCATCAGCCCGCGCCCGGCCGCGTGCGCGAAGGCGCCGTAGCCGAGGGCGCCGCACTGGAAGCCGCCCTCGACGATGTTGTTCACGTTGATGAAGCCGGCGATGTCCCCGCCGTCCCGCTCGCAGACCAGGAATCCGGCTCTGGTCGGGTCCTCGATCAGCACACCCGCGTACGCGGCGTAGGCGGCGTCGGTGAGCGGCGGGAACAGCCAGGGGTGGTGCAGGTCCTTGCTCTCCCGGGCGCGGGTGGTGAACTCCGGCCCGTCACCGTAGGTGAAGTGCCGTATGCCCACCCGGGGCCCCTCGGCGAGAAAACGAGACACGGTATGCGGCATCCAGCCACCCTACGCCGTCCGGGCCACCCGGCCACCGGGCTCCGGTCACCGGGCTCCGGCCACCGGGCTCCGGCCACCGGGCTCCGGCCACCGGGCTCCGGCCACCGGGCTCCGGCCACCGGGCTCCGGCCACCGGGCTCCGGGCTCCGGGCTCCGGGCTCCGGGCTCCGGCGAGGGTCACCGGGCCGTTCCTCTCGCTCCTGGTGAGGGATGTCCCGCTCGGCGCGCCGCCCGGCGGCCCGCGGCGGTCAGCGCAGGGCCGGCTCGTCGAGCGTCAGGGTGCCGGCGTCGGCGTCCAGTTCGGCCGCCACGCCCAACGGCACCGTCAGCGCCCCGTCGCAGTGGCCGAATCCGATCTCCTCCAGGACGGGGACGCCGAGATCGCCGAGGCGGTCGGCGAACACCGCGCGCAGTTCCTCGTACGGACCGCACTTGACCCAGGACCCGAGCCCGACACCCGCCACGCCCTCCAGCCGTCCGGCGCGCAGGAGCTGGGTCAGCAACCGGTCGACGCGGTACGGCAACTCGCCCACGTCCTCCAGCAGCACCAGCCCGCCCCGGGCGACCGGCGGGGCTTGCGGTGTGCCGAGGTCGGCGGCGAGCAGGCTCAGGCAGCCGCCCAGAGTGATCCCGCGGGCCCGGCCCGGCACCAGCGCCGGGCCCTGGGCAGCGACGATGGTGCGAACCGTCTCCGGGGCGAACAGGGTGGCCCGCAGGTGTTCCTGCGCCCGCGTGTTCTTGATGAAGTCGATGCCCGCCACGGCCGGCCCGTACAGCGTGACCAGGCCCAGCCGGTCGGCGAAGGCCCGGTGCAGCACGGTGGTGTCGCTGAAGCCGACCAGCACCTTCGGGCCCGCCGCCCGCAGGGCGTCCCAGTCGAGCAGGTCGACCATGCGCTGGGCGCCGTAGCCGCCGCGGGCGCACAGCACCGCCGCCACGTCCGGATCGCACCAGGCCCGCTGGAGGTCGGCGGCCCGGTCGGCGTCCGTGCCCGCCAGGTGGCCCAGCTCGGCGTGCCGGTCCCGCGCGTGGGGCTGCACGACCGGGTCGAGGTCCCAACCGCGCAGGACGTCGAGCCCCGCCTCCAGACGGTCCTCTTCGAGCGGCCCGCTCGGGGCGACCACCGCGACCCGCGCCCCGGGGGCGAGCCGCGGCGGCCGGACGAGTTCCCTCATGGGTGCAGCTCCAGCGCGCGGATCCCCGGCACGTCCAGCCCGAACACCTGGGCGTACAGGGAGAGTTCGGCTTCCAGGGCGCGCACCATCGTCTCCGCCCTGCGGAAGCCGTGCCCCTCCCCCTCGAAGGTGAGGTAGGCGTGCGGCACCCCGCGCCCCGCGATCCGGGCGAGGAAGCGCTCGCACTGCACGGGCGGGCAGATCACGTCGTCCAGGCCCTGGAGCAGCAGGAAGGGCGCGGAGACCTTGTCGGCGTGCTCGGACGGCGACCGGTCCGCGTACCGCTCGGGGACCTCGGCGAGCGGTCCGACCAGACCCTCCAGGTACCGCGACTCGAAGTCGTGGGTCTCCCCCGTGCCCCAGCCGGTGAGGTCGAGGATCGGGTAGAGGATCGTGCCGCACCCGTAGACGTCGGTGCTCGCCAGGGAGGCCGCACTGGTCCAGCCGCCCGCGCTGCCGCCGCGGATCGCGAGCCGGTCGCGGTCGGCGGTGCCCTCCTCGGCGAGGGCCAGCGCGACGGCGGCGCAGTCCTCGACGTCGACGACACCCCACTGCTCGCGCAGCCGGTCGCGGTACTCGCGGCCGTACCCGGTCGAGCCGCCGTAGTTGACCTCGGCGACGCCGATGCCCCGGGAGGTGAAGTACGCGATCTCCAGGTCCAGCACCAGCGAAGCCCGGCCGGTGGGCCCGCCGTGCGCCCAGACGACGTACGGCGCCGGCCGGCCGGCGGGCGCCTCGACGCCCGGGTGGTGCGGCGGGTACACGTGGGCGTGCACGTCGCGTCCGCCGGGGCCGGTGAAGGTACGCACCTGCGGCTCGGGGTAGTAGGCCGGGTCGACCGGATCGGTGTGCCGGGCGGCGACGGTCCGGGCCCGGCCGGTCCCGGCCGCCAGTTCGACGATCTCGTATCCGCTGCGCGGGCCGGCGCCGACGGTGACGACCCGGTCGCCGTGCGCGGCGAGCGTCGCCTCGAACTCCGACCAGGGGCCGGCGGCGTCGGCGATCTCGCCGGTCCGCGGGTCGAGCACCCCGAGGGCCTTGGCGCCACGGCCGTGCACGACCGCGATCAGCCCGTTGTCCAGCGGGGCGAACCAGCGGTGGCCGAGCTTCCACAGCGGCCCGCCGAACTCCTCCTCGCGCGGGCACAGCGGGGTGCCGTCGCGGTACAGGTTCCACCAGCCGCTGCGGTCGCTCGCGTACAGCAGGCTCCCGTCGGCCGCCCAGTCGGCCTGGGCGATGGACTCCGCCGGTCCGCCGGCCACCGTCCGCGCCCCGCGCAGGGTGCCGTCCGCCGTGACGTCCGCGACAATCAGCTCCGTGCCGTCCCAGGGCATGCGCGGGTGGTCCCAGGCGAGCCAGGCGGCGCGGCGGCCGTCCGGGGAGAGCCGCGGGCCGGTCACGAACCGGTGCCGCTCGGCGGTGAGTTCGCGTACGGCGCCGCGGTCCTCGGCGGCCGAGCCGTCCAGCGGCACGGCCGCCGCGACGCGCCGCAGGCCGCCGGGCCCCTCGCCGGTGAACTCCTCCAGCACGCACCACACTTCGCCGCGTTCCAGGTCGATCCGCGGCTCGGCCCAGCGCAGTCCGCCGCCCACCGACGAGACCGGTGTCAGCGGCCGCGGCTCGCTCCCCGGCTCGTAGCGGTACAGCCGCTGGTCGGGGAAGTTCACGAACACCACGAGCGGGCCGTCCGCGGACATCACGCCGGCCCAGGGCAGCCCGCCGTACTCGATGACGCGGCTGCGCACGTTCCAGGGCGCGGGCAGCAGCGACTCCTCCGTGCCGTCCGCCCGCTCCCCGCCGTCGCCCGGCCGCGGTGGCGCCGCACGCCCCGCCTCCGGGCCACGCCGCCGCACCAGGGTCCGGCGCCCGCCCTCGGCGGGCCGCGGCTCGGTCCACCAGACCTCGTCGCCGACGAAGCCCACCCATTCCGGGTGGCCGTCGTGCGCGGCGGCCAGGGCCGCGTCGATGGGCGAGGGCCAGGAGCCGTACGCCATGGTCGTCATGTGATCCCCCATCGTCTATGCCGTGCGCAGGAAGCGGTCGAGGACCCGGACGCCGAAGTGCAGCGCCGAGGCCGGCACCCGCTCGTCGACCCCGTGGAACATGGCCTGGTAGTCGTAGCCCTCGGGGAGCTTCAGCGGGGTGAAGCCGTAGCCGGTGATGCCGAGCCGGGAGAACTGCTTGGCGTCCGTGCCGCCGGACATGCAGAACGGCACCACGTGCCCCTCGGGTGCGAACTCCTCGATGGCGGCCCGCATCCCGGCGAACGTCGGCGAGTCGACCGGCGCCTGGAGGGCGACCTCCCGGTGGTGGAACTCCCAGTCCACGTCCGGTCCGGTCAGCCGGTCCAGGGTGGCGCGGAACTCGTCCTCGCCGTCCGGCAGGTACCGCCCGTCGACAAAGGCGACGGCCTTCCCCGGGATCACGTTCACCTTGTAGCCCGCGTCCAGCATGGTCGGGTTGGCGCTGTTGCGGACGGTCGCCTCCACCAGCTTGGCGGCCGGGCCGAGCTTCGTCAGCAGCCCGTCCACGCCGTCGGGGCCGTCGGGGCCGTCGAGGTCGGCATCGATGCCGTACAGGGCGGCGAGTCCGGTGAGCGCGGCGCGCACGGTCGGGGTGAGCCGCAGCGGCCACTCGTGGTCGCCGATGCGGGTGACGGCGGCGGCCAGCCGGCTCACCGCGTTCTCCCGGTTGACCTTGGAGCCGTGCCCGGCCCGGCCGTGCGCGGTCAGTTTCAGCCAGCCCGTGCCGCGCTCACCGGCGGCGATCGGGTAGATCTGGCGGCCGGTGCCGTCGTGGAAGGTGTACGCGCCCGACTCGCTGACGCCCTCGGTGCACCCCTCGAAGAGGTGGGCGTGCCGGTCGGCGAGGAACCCGGAGCCGTCCTCGGCGCTGTCCTCCTCGTCGGCGGTGAAGGCGATGACGACATCGCGCCGCGGGCGCACGCCCTCCCGTGCCCAGGACCGGACCACCGCGAGGATCATCGCGTCCATGTTCTTCATGTCGACCGCGCCCCGGCCCCAGACGACCCCGTCGCGGATCTCGCCGGAGAAGGGGTGCACGCTCCACTCGTCGGCCTGTGCCGGGACGACGTCCAGATGGCCGTGGACGAGCAGGGCCGGGGCCGACGGGTCGGTGCCGGCCACACGGGCGACGACGTTCGTCCGTCCCGGGGTGCGTTCGAGGAGGGCGGGTTCGAGGCCGGCGCCGGCCAGCTGCTCGGCCGCGTACTCGGCGGCGGGCCGTTCCCGGCAGTCGCCGCCGCCCCGGTTGGTGGTGTCGATCCGGATCAGGTCGGAGGTGAACCGCACGACCTCGTCCAGTGCGCGCCGGTCAGCCATACTGTTCCTCCACCGCGGCCGAGACGATGGTGGTGACCGCCTTGAAGCTGCGGATCCCCTCGTACATGGTGTCGCTGGTGTACGCCACCTTCCGCTCGCCGGTCCGCTCGACGCCCGGCACCACGGTGGCGGCCTGGGCCAGGTGCTCGGCGTCGAACTCCAGCGCGATGGTGAACGGGCCGCCGCGGACCGGTGCGTGACGCACCGCGAGTGCGGCGGCCTCCTTGGCCGCGGCGTGGATGTCGGCGGCGGTCCTGGCCGGTGTGCGGCACACGGCCGCGTACCGCGACACGTGGTCCTTCACCGCGACCTTGAGCGCCTGCGGCGCGTAGCCGAGCGCGTCCTCGCAGGCCACGTCGTCGCCGGTGACGAGGACCACGGGCACCCCGTACTCGGCGACGACATGGGCGTTGAGGAGTCCCTCGCTGGCCCGTTCGCCGTTCAGCCACACCCCGGTGATGGAGTTGGCGAGGTAGGTGTGGGCGAGGACGCCCTCCATGCCGGCGCCCGCGTGGTAGCCGACGAAGGCGACGCCGTCCACGTCCCCGTGCTGCACGCCCTCCACCATGGACAGCGACTTGTGCCGACCGGTGAGCATCTGGGCGCGCTCGTCGAGCCGCTCCAGGAGCAGGTTGCGCATGGTCCAGTGGGCCTCGTTGACGAGGACCTCGTCGGCCCCGCCGTCCAGGAAGCCGCGCACCGCGGCGTCGACGTCGGAGGTGAACATCGACCGGCACCGCTCCCACTGCGGTGTCCCCGGCAGCACGTCGGCCGGCCAGGTGACGCCGGTGGCGCCCTCCATGTCCGCACTGATGAGGATCTTCATGCCGCGCACGTTACGCGGTACGGCGCCTACCGGCCATGATCAGCGGCAGAAAACCGTCGGACCCGCCGGAGCGGAGGTCTTCACCCCGGGCGGGAACATTCCGGGTCCGGCCGACGCTGTCATCCATACCCCGTCGGGTACCGCGACGTACTCCATGGGGAGCGACGACGGCGAGGAAGGGCGTGGGAGTGATGACTGGTCAGGAGCTGTCCGGCCGGGGCGAGGGCGTGGCCCTCGTGACGTGCTGCGGCCGGCGGATCGCCGTGAAGTGCTTCACGCTGGCCACACCGGAGAATCCCATCAGCCGGGTCACCCTGGACGTCGGCAAGGACCGGGACGGCGAGCCGGGCACCTGGGCCTCGCTGACCGCCGACGAGGCCCGCGGCCTGGCCCACCTCCTGCTCGCCGAGGCGGCCCGCGCGGAGCGGTCCGGCCGGTGAGACACCGCGGGACCGGCCGGTCCCGCGGGCGGGGCCGGCGCCTGCGGACCGGCCGGAGCGCGGGTGACGCACCCGACGGCCGGCCGGAGCGCGCGGGTGACGCACCCGACGAGCAACCGGACCACGGGTGACACACCAGACGAGCAACCGGACGGCGGGTGACACCCGAGGACCGGCCGGACCACGGGCGAGGGCCGGGCCCCTGGGCGGTCGGAACCGGCCGACGCGGGCCACGCTCCCCTGGTCCGTCGGAACAGACCGGCGATCGGCCGGCGAGGGTCAGACAGCCGCCCCGGCCACCAGCCACTTCGACGGCAGTTCGATGCGTCCGCCGTCCGGCGCGGACTCGGTCGTGACCAGCGGCAGTTCGCCGCTCGCCAGGACTCTGAGCCCGGCCGACCGCAGGTATGCGGGCACCGCGTCGTCGGCCACCGCACCGGGCGCTATGCCGTGGCGGAAGATTGGGACGATCTTGGCGGGCGGGCCCGCCGGTCCCTGGGCCAGGCTCCGCAGGACCCCGCCGGCGGCCTCGGACGGTTCGACCAGGAAGGCGCGGCCGCGCGCGCCCACCAGGGTGGCTATCCCGTCCACCAGCGGTTGCCGGTCGTCGGGTTCCGCCTGGTGCAGCACGCCCCGCATATAGACGTTCGCGTCGCCGAGTTCCCCGTGCAGCGTCTCGGCCTCGCTCTTGTCGACGGCGTTCAACTGCCGGTACGTCGCCCGGCCCGCGGGGTCGGCGTGCCGGGCGTGCGCCAGGGCCGCCTCGGCTATGTCCACGCCCAGGACCCGCGGGAACCGGCCGGCGAGGAACCGGGACTGGGTGCCGTTGCCGCAGCCGAGGTCCACCAGCGGCAGAGCGGGGTCCGTCAGGTGCGGCGCGAACAGGTCGAGGTGGACCGCGGCGGTCAGCGCCGGATCCGCGTCCCAGAACACCGCCCCCGGCTCGTCGGGCGCCTCACGCCAGAACCCCTCCCAGGCCGTCCGGTACCGACTCGTCACGCTCATGCCCAACTCCCCAGGATGCGACGCCTGTCCGCCAGAGGTGGCGGGTTCGTACGGTCTATCGCGTGCGGGTCCCGGCGACAAGCGCGTGGCGCGTTCCTTCACCACGCACCGGTTTCTCGTACGCCGTCGTGCGACCCCCACGCCCGCGCACGCCCCTGAGCCGTACCTGAGCCATTCCTGGGCTTTCCCTGAAGTCGTCCCTTGAGCTGCCGCTGAGCCGTTGTGAACTGCCGCCGAGCCGTCCCCGGACGGTCAGCCCGGACGGTCAGCGGCGTCGTGCCGTCAGTTCGAACCAGACGGTCTTCCCGGCGTTCGTACGGCTCGTGCCCCACTCCCGGGCCAGCGTGCTCACCACGCGCAGCCCGCGCCCCGACTCGTCCTCGGGTCCGGCGCTCAGCAGGGTCGGCAGGGTGTGATCGTCGTCGTCCACCTCGCACAGCAGGGTTTCGCCCCGCACCAGCCGCAGCTGGACCGGGCGGCTGTGCGAATGCCGTACGGCGTTGGTGACCAGTTCGCTGACCAGCAGCTCCGCGCTCTCGGCGAGCCGGGAGAGGCCCCACTCGTGCAGTTGCTCGCCGACCGCGGCGCGGGCCCGGCCGACCTCCGCCGGGTCGAGGCCGAGCCGCCACTCGGCGACGTCCTCCGGTCCGATCCCGTTGAGACGGGCCATCAGAAGGGCCACGTCGTCCTTGCGGCCGCCGTGCGTGTTGAGGGCGCGGATGATCGTGTCGCAGGCGCCGTCCATGGAGGCGGCCGGGTGGGCCGCGGACTCGCAGAGCGTCGCGAGACCGACACCGATGTCCTCGCCGCGCACCTCCACGAGCCCGTCGGTGCACATCACCAGCCGGTCCCCGGGCGCCACCGGCACCCGCACCGCCTCGAAGGGCACACCGCCGACACCGATGGGGGCGCCGGTGGGCAGGTCGAGCAGTTCGCTGCGGCCGTCCGCCCGTACCAGCACGGGCGGGATGTGACCCGCGTTGGCGATCAGCAGCTCGCTCTCGATCGGGTCGTAGACGGCGTACAGGCAGGTCGCCAAGTAGGTGTCGCCGAGCCGCTGGGCGAGGTCGTCGAGGTTGCGCAGCAGTTGGGCCGGCGGCAGGTCGAGGGCGGCCATGGTCTGTACGGCGGTTCGCAGCTGGCCCATCATCGCCGCCGAGTTCAGGCCATGGCCCATGACGTCACCGACGACGAGCGCGGTGCGGGCGCCGGGCAGCTTGACGGAGTCGAACCAGTCGCCGCCGACCCGGCCGAGCAGGGTGCCGGGCAGATAGCGGGTGGCGATGTCACAGCCCGCCATGCGCGGCGGGATGTGCGGCAGCATGCTGTCCTGGAGGGTCTCGGCGACGCTCTCCTGGTAGGTGTACATGCGCGCGTTGTCGAGCACGAGGCCCGCGCGGGCGGCGAGTTCCGCGCCGGTGACCCGGTCCATGTCGTTGAACTCGACGCGCTCGGGGTGGCGCAGCAGGATCATGAAGCCGAGGACCACGTTGCGTGCCTTCAGCGGCACCACCAGCATGGAGCGGTGGCTGATGAGCGGCCGGATGTCGCGCTTCTCGAACTGCGAGGCGATGGCGTGCCCCAGCTCCTCGCTGATGCGCGGCACCAGGACGGGCTCGCCGGTGGTCATGCACTGGAAGAACGGGGTGTGCGCCGGGAACGGCATGGCCTCGCCGACCGGGACGACGTCGTCCCAGCGACCGGGTTCGTCGGTGTGCTCCAGGGCGACCCGGTGCCACATGGTGGTGGTGTCCGGCACGCCGTCGGGAAAGCCCTCGCCGGCGACGACCTGTTCGCGCAGATAGGTGCCGGCGACGTCGGTGAAGCGCGGTACGACGGCCTTGCTGACCTCGATGATGGTCCGGGAGAGGTCGAGGGAGGTGCCGATGCGCCCGCTGACCTCGTTGAGGAATTCGAGGCGTTCACGGACGGCCGCGAACTCCAGGTCCTCGCCGTCCTCGTCGGTGAGGTCCTCCGGCACCGGCAGGCCCTGCGCCGCGACCCGGGCCGCCCGCGCGCGGCGGGCCAGGCGCTCGGTCCGCCGGGCCACGCCCCAGTCCGGGGTCACCGGCACCCGGTCGTTCTGGCTGAACTCCAGGACGGGATAGCCCAGTTCGAGAACCTGCGCGACGATGCGGGCGCCCTCCCCGACGCTCATGCTGGGCAGGATCTCGGGCAGCCGGCGGGCCAGGTCGTCGGCGCCGGGGAAGTCGGTGTGCAGGGCGAAGCCGGGGGCGATCCGCTCGAACGCCACCGTCGGACGCGGGTCGTCCGGGTCGCCCGGGTGCAGCCGGTCCGCGTCGGCGGCCAGCACCAGCAGCCGCTCGTCGCCCGGACCGACCAGGGGGTACGCCCACCACACCACGTCCACCCGGCCACGGGCACGGTCCCGGTCGCCCTCCGGCACGGTCAGCCGGGCACGGCCCGCCGCCGGGTAGTTCAGCCGTCCGTCGAGGGAGGATCCGAGGTCGGGTCCGAGGTCGTCGTAGGCCGCGTACGCCCCGTACGGGGTGATCGCGTCGTCGTCGGGGAGCGCTCCCGAGACGGGCAGCAGGTCGAGCACGGACCGGCCGACGGCCTCGTCCTTGGCGGCGCCGAACAGGCGGCGTGCGCCGGTGCTCCAGTGGGACACCAGGCCGTCGCGGTCGACGATGATCACGGCGAGCGGAATGCGGCCCGCCGCGCCGTCACCAGCCCCGCGGCTGGGAGGTCTGTCCCTCTCGCTGCCACGGTCCATGGCCCAGGCCCTTTCTCCCCACGGCTCCGCAAAGATCTGTGCCGCCCGCCCCTACCGTACGGCTACGTCCGGTCGCGATGTGTGCCAACGCCGGAATTGGCTCCGCATGATCGCTCCGGCGGGCCGGCCCGCGTTCCCGGGGGGCGCACACCGCGTTCGCGCCCCCTGGGAGTCGGGTCAGTCCTCGTGCCCCAACTGGAGGTCACGCTCGGTGCGCCCGCCGCCGGCGACCTGGAGGACGGTGGCCACCGGCGGGTACCCGGCGGCGATGACGGTGTACTCGCCGGAGGAGAGGTCGACGAACCGGAACGTCCCGTCGGGGCCGGTGGTGAGGGTGTCCACGACGTTGCCGGCCGCGTCGAGGAGGGTCACGCGCGCGTCCTCGACGGCCCGTCCGCCGCCCGCCCGCACAGTGCCGCGCAGGACGGCGCCGCCCGCCAGTTCGACGTCCTGCCGGGTCTCCCGGGCCGCCTGCACGCTGACCGGCAGCGCCGCGGGCCGGAAGGCGGGCGCGCTGGCCGCCAGCGTGTACTCGCCGGCGACCAGTTCGGTGATCAGGTAGCCGCCCTCGCGCCCGCTGCGGGTGGTCGCGACGACCTCGCCGTGCACGTTGGTGAGGGTGACGGTGGCGTCCCGCACCGGGGAGCCGTCGGCGGTCAGCACCGCACCGGCGAGGCGCCCCGCGCCGCCGAGCACGACGTCGAGTTCCACCGGTCGTTCACCGACGGTCACGGAGACGGCCTGCGGCTGGTGGCCGCCCGCGGCGGCGATCAGGACGTACGAGCCGGAGCCCGGCGTGGACAGCGCGTACCGCCCGTCGTCGCCGCTCGCGCCCCGCCCGATCTGCTGGCCGGCCACGTCGATGAGGGTGAGGGCGGCGCGGGGCACCACGGTGCCGTCGGGGTGCTGCACGGTGCCGCAGACGGGGATCCCGGCGGCGTAGGGCGAACGGGCCTGCGGGATGGGGGCGGTCACCGGCGCGGTCTCCTGATCGGGGGCGGGGGCGTTGTGGGACACCAGGGGTTTCTCCTTGAGGAAGAAGGCGATGAGCAGGCCGAGCACGAGCACCGGGACCAGATAGAGGAAGATCCGGGGCATCGCGTCGGCGTAGGCGCGGATGTAGGCGTCGCGCAGCGCCGCGGGCAGGGCGTGCACCAGCTGCGGGGTGAGCGACTCGGGGTCCGGCAGCTCCGTGCCGTCCCGCGCGGGCAGGCGGTCGCTCAGGGCGTCGCCGAGCCGGCCGGCGAAGAGGGTGCCGAAGACGGCGGCGCCGACGCTGCCGCCGATCTGCCGGAAGTAGTTGTTGGCGCTGGTCGCGGTGCCGAGGTCGGCGGGGCGCACGGAGTTCTGCACGGCCAGGACCAGGACGGGCATCACCATGCCGATGCCGGCGCCGAGGACGGCCATCCAGATGCTGTAGTGCAGCCGGGGGGTGTCGATCTCCAGCCGGGACAGCAGCCACATGCCGACCACCGACAGGACGCCGCCGAGAATGGGGTGGATCTTGTAGCGGCCGGTGCGGCTGATGAGCTGCCCGGAGATGATCGAGGCGCCGACGATGCCGCCCATCATGGGCAGCATCAGCAGGCCGGACTCGGTGGCGCTGGCCCCGTCGACCATCTGCAGGAAGGTCGGCAGGTAGCTGGCCGCGCCGAACAGGGCGACGCCGACGACCAGGCCGACCAGGCCGGTGACGTTGAAGACGGAGTCCCGGAACAGCCTGAGCGGGATGAGGGGTTCGGCGGCGAAGCGCTCGGCGACGAGGAAGAGGGCGGTGGCCGCCGCCGCGCCCGCCCCGAGGCCGAGGATCTGGCGCGAGCCCCAGGCGTACTCGGTGCCGCCCCAGGTGGTCAGCAGCACCAGGCAGGTGGAGGCGGCGGCGAGCAGCAGCGCGCCCAGCACGTCGAGCCGGGCGCGCACCCGCTGCTTGGGGAGTTTGAGGACGACGGTGATGACGGCGAGGGTGACCAGGCCGAAGGGCACGTTGACGTAGAAGCACCAGCGCCAGGAGAGGTGGTCCGTGAAGTAGCCGCCGAGGAGCGGTCCGGCGACCGAGGCGAGGCCGAAGGCGGCGCCGATCAGGCCCATGAACCGGCCGCGTTCGCGGGGCGGCACGATGTCCGCGATGATCGCCTGCACGCCGATCATCAGCCCGCCGGCGCCGACGCCCTGGACGGCGCGGAAGGCGATCAGCTGGTCCATGCTCTGCGCCCGTCCGGCCAGCGCGGAGCCGATGACGAAGACGAGGATGGCGAACTGGAAGACGGCCTTGCGGCCGAAGAGGTCGCCGAGCTTGCCGTAGATCGGCAGTCCCACGGTGGACGTGAGCAGATACGCGGTGATCGCCCAGGACATCTTGTCCAGGCCGTGCAGTTCCCCGACGATCTTCGGCAGCGCGGTGGCGACGATCATCTGCTCCAGGGCGGCCAGGAGCAGGGCGAGCATCAGCCCGAGGAAGACCAGCCGGATGCGGCTCCTGCTCAGCCCGGGGGCGGGGGCGGGGGCGGGCGCCGGGGCCACGGTCGCGGCCACCACGACCGACTCGACGCGCTCGTGCTCGACGCGCTCGTACTCGACCGGGTCGTGCTCCACCAGAGTCGTCCCGCCCACGTACCGCTCCCCTCGTCGCGCTGCCACACAATTCCCGCGTGAGGCGACAACTGCGAGCAAGCGCGACGAGTTACGGATTCATGCCCGGCGGCCCGGAGATCCACTCGAACCGGTGAGGAGGCCAACGCCCCTTCACGGTCTGCTTCTTGGGCTACTTCTCGACCTCGGCGGCGAGTTTGGCGAGCATCGCGTCGTAGATCCGGCCCAGGCCCTTGGGCGCGAAGGTCTTCTCGAAGAAGCCGCCGATGCCGCCGGCGCCGGTCCAGGTGGTGGTCGCCACGACCCGGGACCTGCCCTCGCCCGCCGGGGTGACCCGCCAGACGGTGACCATCGAGGAGTTGCGGTCCTTCTCGACCAGTTCGCCGTCGGTGGGCTCGGTCACCTCCAGAAGGCAGTCGCGGACGCGCTTGCTGGTGGCCTGGAGCTTCCAGTGGACGAGGGTGCCCTCGCCGTCGCCGCCCTCGCGCACCTCGTACTCGCTGAACTGCTCGGGCAGCATGTTCGCGCGCGTGCCGCGGTAGTCGGCGAGAGCGTCGAACACCGTCTCCGCGTCCGCCGCGACGACCCGCTCCGTAGTGGCCTCGACCTGCGCCATTGACTTCCTCCAGGACCTGAGTTCTCGGGATCGGGGCAAGCCAACCACCCCGGTCCCCGGCCACCAAATCGGGGTGCCGGAAGCGAACGGAAACCACCCCCGCACGATCATGCGAACGGATGTTCTATTCTGGGGCCAGCGCTACCGAGGAGGCGTGATGCGCTGGGAGAACCTCACAGTGGAGCCGGCACAGCCCGTGCACGGCAGGGCCGATGCGGCCCTGTTCGGCACGGACGCTGTAACGACCCGCACCTTCGACACGCCCGAGTTCCGCGGGATCACCTTCCACGAGATCCGGGCCCGCTCGATCATCAACCGGGTGCCGGGCGCCTCGCGGATGCCCTTCGAGTGGACCGTCAACCCGTATCGCGGTTGCACGCACGCGTGTGTGTACTGCTTCGCCCGCAAGACCCACAGCTACCTGGACCTCGACACGGGGGCCGGGTTCGACACCCAGATCGTGGTCAAGGTGAACGCGCCGGAGCTGCTGCGCCGCCAGCTCGGCTCCGCGCGCTGGCAGGGCGAGCACATCGCGATGGGCACGAACGTCGACTGCTACCAGCGGGCCGAGGGCCGCTACCGGCTGATGCCGGGCATCATCGCCGCGCTGCGCGACCACGCGAACCCCTTCTCGATCCTGACCAAGGGCACACTGATCCTGCGCGACCTCGATCTGCTCAAGCAGGCGGCGGAGGTCACGGACGTCGGCATCTCCGTCTCCGTCGGCTTCACCGACCCCGACCTGTGGCGCACCGTGGAGCCGGGCACGCCCTCGCCCGAACGCCGCCTGGACGTGGTGCGGACCCTCGGCGAGCAGGGCATCGGCTGCGGTGTGCTGATGGCACCGGTGGTCCCTTTCCTCAGCGACCACCCGGCCCAGCTGCGGGCCACGGTGCGGGCGATCACGGCCGCCGGGGCTACCTCCGTCACCCCGCTGGTGCTGCATCTGCGGCCCGGAGCCCGTGAGTGGTTCATGGCCTGGCTCGGGCAGCACCACCCGCACCTGGTGCGCCGTTACGAGCGGCTGTACGCGGAGGGCGCCTACGCGCCGAAGTGGTACCAGCGCCGGATCACCCGTCAGGTGCACGAACTGGCCCGGGAGTACGGCATCGGCCCCACCCGGCCGGGGATGCCGCGCCGCGTCCGGCCGCCGGAGCCCGTGCCGCCGCCGGCCCACGGACCGGAGGCGGCCGAGCCGGTCCAACTCACGCTGATCTGAGAGCGTTCGAGCGCATCCCACGACCCAATTGGGTCAAGTATCGCCATAACAGGTTCTTCCGGACGTCCGCTCCGGGACGATGCGGCGAGGACCGCGACCCTCGCGGTCCGACCCCCTCCGTCCTGGGAGGACGCAATGAGAACACGCGCAGCCGTGCTGTGCGGTGCCGTCGCCGTCGTCGCCGCCGGATCGCTCACGGCCCACCCCGCGGGCGCGAGCGCCCGGCAGGCCGCGACGGGTGCTCCGGCCGGTCCGTCCGCTTCCGTCGCCCGGTCGGCGAGCGTCACGTGGAAGAAGTGCGGCACCGCCGACTATCCGACGCTCCAGTGCGCGTCCCTGGAGGTGCCCCTCGACCACGCGCACCCGCAGGGCAGGCGGATCGCGCTCGCGCTCTCCCGCGTCCCGCACACCGCCCAGACCTACCAGGGCCCGCTGCTGGTCAACCCGGGCGGTCCCGGCGGCAGCGGCCGGACGCTCGCCGGGTTCGTGGCGTCCGCGCTGCCCAAGGCGGTGGCGGCCCAGTACGACGTGATCGGCTTCGACCCGCGCGGCGTCGGCCGGAGCACGCCCGCGCTGGACTGCCGCCCCGGCCACTTCGACCCGGTACGCCCCGACTCGGTGCCGGACACGCCCGCGATCGAGAAGGCCAACCTCGCGCGCGTGCAGGCGTTCGCCGCCGACTGCGGCAAGAAGTACGCGGACGTGCTGCCGTACATCGACACCGTGAGCGCCGCACGGGACCTGGAGACGGTCCGGCAGGCCCTCGGCGCGCAGCGGATCAACTACTTCGGGTATTCGTACGGCACCTACCTGGGCGCGGTCTACGCGAAGCTGTACCCCCAGCGGGTGCGCCGCCTGGTCCTGGACTCGATCGTCGACCCGACCGGTGTCTGGTACGGGGACAACCTCAGGCAGGACGTCGCCTTCAACGACCGCCACCGCGCCCTGATGGCCTGGATCGCCCGGCACGACGGCGCCTACCGGCTGGGTACGGATCCCGCGGCGGTCGAGGCCAAGTGGTACGCCATGCGGGCGGCGCTGGCCGCGAAGCCGGCGGGCGGCAAGGTCGGCGCCGCCGAGTTGGAGGACATCTTCATGCCGGGCGGCTACTACGACGGCTACTGGCCCTATCTCGCCGACGCGTTCTCGGCGTACGTGAACGGCAGGAAGAGTGACCCGCTGGTCAAGGCGTACGGCAGCTTCGCGGCCGTCGACCGCTCCGGGGACAACGGCTTCAGCGTCTACTCGTCGGTGCAGTGCCGCGACGCCCGCTGGCCGCGCGACTGGGACCGGTGGCGCCGGGACACCTGGGCGGTGTACGACAAGGCGCCGTTCATGGCCTGGAACAACACCTGGTACAACGCGTCGTGCGCCTTCTGGCCCACGGCGCCCCGGCAGGCGGTGGACATCGCCAACGGAGAGCTGCCGCCGGCGCTGCTGTTCCAGGCGACCGACGACGCGGCCACCCCGTACGAGGGCGGTGTGACGGCCCATCGGCTGCTGCGCGGCTCCAGCCTGGTGGTCGAACGGGGCGGCGGCAACCACGGCATCACGCTGAGCGGGAACAGCTGCCTCGACGACCATCTGACCAGGTATCTGAGCGACGGCACGGTGCCGCACGGGGCCGGCACGGCGGACGCGGAGTGCGAGCGGACGCCCGATCCGGAACCGCTGACCACCAAGGAGGCGCCCGTCGCGTCCGGCGGCGCGGCCCTGCACGGTCTGCTCGGCTTCCGCGGCTGAGCGCCGCACGGGCGGGCGGCCCCGGGGCGTTGTCACAGGCGTGGTCCATCATGGACGCATGACCGAGCCGATCAGGATTCCCGCCCCCGCCGGGGTCGCGCCCGCCGCCCAGTACAGCCATGTCGTGGCTGCCACCGGCCGGTTCGTCGCCGTCTCCGGCCAGCTCGCCCTGGACGGGGACGGCGAACTCGTGGGCGCGGGCGACCCGGCGGCCCAGGCCCGCCAGGTGTTCGAGAACCTGCGGCGCTGTCTGGCCGCCGCCGGAGCGGACTTCACGGACGTCGTCAAACTCACCTACTTCGTCACGGACATGGCCCACATGCCCGCGATCCGTGAAGCCCGCGCGGCGCACATACCCGACGACCGGCTCCCGGCTGCCTCCGCCGTGCAGGTGGCCGCGCTGGTGCGTCCGGAGTTCCTGATGGAGGTCGAGGCGCTCGCGGTGGTGGGCGGGTGAGCGTGCCGCTGGTGCGGCCCATGGAGTGGGCCGACTGCGACCGTGTCGCAAAGATCCGTGTGCGCGGCTGGCAGCACGCCTACCGGGGCCTCATGCCGCAGGCTCATCTCGACGCGCTCAGCGTGCGGGCGGACGCCGAGCGGCACCGCGCCCGCCTGGGCGACGGGACGGGCCCGGTGGTGAACCTGGTCGCCGAACAGGGCGGCGAGATCGTCGGCTGGGCGGCGCACGGCCCGTACCGGGACGGTGAAGTGCGCACCGCCGACGCCGAGTTGTACGCGTTGTACGTCGATCCCGGGCGGCTGGGGAGCGGGGTCGGGCGGGCGCTGCTCGCGGAGTCCGTCGGGCAGCGCGCGGTGGCGGGCCACCCCCGGATGCTCCTGTGGGTGCTCAAGGAGAACGCGCCCGCCCGGCGCTTCTACGAACGGTGCGGGTTCCGGGCCGACGGCGCGGAGGAGCCCTTCGACGTGGACGGCGTGCCGGTGCCCGAGGTGCGGTACGCGCGGACACTGACCGGCTGACCGGGCGTCAGCGTCTGCCGGGGATCCGGGCCAGGGCGTGCACCGCGGCCTCGGCGAGCGCCGGATGGGCCAGGGCCTCGTTGAGCACGCGCCGGGCGCGGGCGTCCCCGAGCGTCCCGAGCCCTTCCACGCAGGCGAGAGCCACCCGCCGGTAGGGGTCGTGCGGGCGCAGTCGCCGCTCCAGGGTGGTGATCAGCGCGGGCACGGACTCGGGGGCGCGCAGCCGCACCAGGAGCCGGACCGGGTGCAGCGCGTAGGCGACGCGCAGTTCGTTGGTGGCGAGGGCCGCGGCGGCACGGGCGGTGCGCGGGTCGCTCAGGCGGTCGAGGGCGTGGGCGGCGGAGGCGCAGCGCGGCGGGTCCCGGTGGTTGAGCAGCAGCACGAGCGTTTCGAAGGCCCGCCGGTCGCCCGCCACGCCCAGCCGGAACGCGGCCAGTTCCCTGGCCCAGAGCGGCTGCCCGGCCGCGACGAGCACCTGAGCCAGTTCGTCGCCGTCGTCCGTCGCGGCCAGCCGCTCGTACGCCGCCGTCCCCCGCGACTCCTGCCGTAAGCGCTCCGTGAGCAATCGCAACTCTTCGTCCACGTGCTCCAGGTTAGGGGGCGCCATCGGCACCCTGGAAGGGAGCGCCCGCACGGGGCGCGAGCCGGTACCGTCCGCGGCGCCGGCCCGTCCCGAAGGGGGGTGCGGACCGACGCCGGCCACGGCTCCGCCGCGTCCCAGGGGCGCGGAGCGCGTGGCGTCCGCGGCTGAGCCCCGCGGGCGCCCGGCCACCGGGCGCCCGCAGCGGAACTACAAGGACCGCGCATCCCCGCGGAGCGAAGGGGCTAGCGCGCTCGTTACCCACCGGTTAAGCTCAGACGAGCGAGTGACACTCGCGCTTCCGCTCGCGACGGTCTGGTGACGCGGCCGTCGTGGGCGCAGGTCGATCCGGTACCCCGTGTACCGCAGTACGACCCGGCTTCGGGACAGAGCCGGTCGGTCCGGCCGCACCCCGGGCGTCTTCGCCCGCGGCGACGGCACCGGGCGTGATGCGCGCCCGCACTCCGACAGCACCCGACTTCCTTCCGTACCCGGTCCGCTCTCGGGCGCACCGGGCGCGATCCCCGTCGTCACCCTCATTCATCCCTGGAGTCCCGCGATGGCCACTCCCCCGCCCGACGCCCCTCTGTCCCCACTCAAGACCGTCGCCGTCATCGGCCTCGGCACCATGGGCACCGGCATCACCGAGGTGCTCGCGAAGGCCGGCCGCGACGTCGTCGGCATCGACGTCAGCGAGGCCGCCGCCACCACCGCACAGGCCGCCCTGGAGTCCGCGACCGCGCGGGCAGTGCTGCGCGGCCGGCTGACCGAGCCGGAGCGCGCGGCCGCCCTCGCCCGGGTCCGCACCACCACCGACCTGCGGGCCGCGGCCGACGCCGACCTCGTCATCGAGGTGGTCCCGGAGTCGTACGAGATCAAGCAGCAGGTCCTGCGCGAACTCGACGGCATCGTGCGGCCCGACGCGATCCTGGCGACGGGCACCAACGCCCTGTCGGTGACCCGGCTGGCCGCCGACTCGGCCCGCCCGGAGCGCGTGCTCGGCCTGCACTTCTTCAATCCGGCGCCCGCGATGCGGCTGGTCGAGGTCGTCTCGTCGGTGCTGACGGCACCGCAGGCCGTCGCCGCGGTCACCGACCTCGCGGTCGAGCTGGGCAAGGAGCCGGTGGCGGTCGGCGACCGCCCGGGTTTCGTCGCGGACGGCCTGCTGTTCGGCTACCTCAACCAGGCCGCCGCCATGTACGAGTCGAAGTACGCCTCCCGCGAGGACATCGACGCCGCGATGCGGCTCGGCTGCGGGCTGCCGATGGGCCCGCTGGCTCTGCTCGACCTCATCGGCGTCGACACCGCGCGCACCGTCCTGGAGGCCATGTACGCCGCCTCCCGGGACCGGCTGCACGCCCCCGCGCCGATCCTCAGGCAGCTCAGCGAGGCGGGCCTGGCCGGCCGCAAGTCGGGCCGCGGCTTCTACACCTACGAGGCCCCGGGCAGCGCCTCGGTGGTGCGGGACGCGCTGACCCCGCTGGAGGGCGCCCTGCTCACCCCGGGCCGCCCGGTCGGCTCGATCGGTGTCGCCGGTTCCGGCACCATGGCCTCGGGCATCGCCGAGGTGTTCGCCAAGGCCGGGTACGACGTGGTCCTCGTCGGCCGCGGCGAGGAGAAGGCACGGGCGGCACGGGCCCGGGTCGGGAAGTCGCTGTCCAGGTCGGTCGACAGGGGACGGCTGACGGCCGAGGCGGCGGCCCGGACCCTGGACCGGATCATCCCGGCCGGGTCCTGCGACGCCTTCGTCGACGTCGATCTGGTCGTGGAGGCAGTCGCGGAGAACCTGGAGGTCAAGCGGCAGTTGTTCGCGACGCTCGACAAGGTCTGCCGGCCGGGCGTGGTGCTGGCCACCACCACGTCGTCACTGCCCGTCATCGCCTGCGCGCGCGCCACCTCGCGCCCGCAGGACGTGATCGGCATGCACTTCTTCAACCCGGCGCCGGCCATGAAACTGGTCGAGGTGGTCCGTACCGTGCTGACGGCGGACGACGCCCACGCCACGGTCCGGGAGGTGTGCGCCACCGTCAAGAAGCATCCGGTGGACTGCGGGGACCGGGCCGGCTTCATCGTGAACGCGCTGCTGTTCCCGTACCTCAACAACGCGATCAAGATGGTGCAGGAGCACTACGCCTCCCTCGACGACATCGACGCGGCGATGAGGCTCGGCGGCGGCTATCCGATGGGCCCCTTCGAACTGCTGGACGTGGTCGGCCTGGACGTCTCGCTGGCGATCGAGAAGGTCCTGCACCGCGAGTTCCGCGACCCGGGGCTGGCCCCGGCCCCGCTGCTCGAACACCTGGTGGCGGCGGGCTGCCTCGGCCGCAAGACCGGCCGCGGCTTTCGCGAGTATGCCCGCCGCTGAGCGTCCCGGCGACCGGCAGAGCGGGCGCGCACGGACCGGGACGGACGCCTGGTGCGGCCTGCTCCGCCCGCTGCCGCCCCCGCCCCCGAAGCGCGGGGGAAATCCCGGTCATGCGCGCCACGCTGCATACATGCAGTACGTTCGGGGCATGTCCCAGCCCGCCAAGTCCTCACGTACACCAGCTACGACCGACGCGCCGGAGAGTGCCACCGGCTCCCGTTCCGCCGCCCAGCGGCTCAAGATGCGCAGGGAACTGGCGGCCGCGGCGATGGAACTGTTCGCGACCAAGGGCTACGAGGCGACCACCGTCGACGAGATCGCCGCCGCGGCCGGAGTCGCCCGCCGCACCTTCTTCCGGCACTTCCGTTCCAAGGAAGAGGCGATCTTCCCCGACCACGACGACACGCTGATCCGGGCGGAGGCCGTGCTCAACGCGGCCCCCGCGCACGAGCACCCGCTCGACACCGTGTGCCGCGGCATCAAAGAGGTCATGCGGATGTACGCGGCCCAGCCGGCGATCTCGGTCGCCCGCTACAAGCTCACGCGCGAGGTGCCCACCCTGCGCGAGGCCGAGATCGCGACGGTGGCCCGCTACGAGCGCCTGTTCACCCGTTACCTCCTCGGCCACTTCGACGAGCACGCGCACGAGGACGACGCCAACGACGACCCGCTGCTGGCGGAGGTCGCTGCGTCCGCCGTGGTCACCGCCCACAACCACGTGCTCAGGCGCTGGCTGCGGGCCGACGGCCAGGGCGATGTCGAGGCCCAGCTCGACCACGCCTTCGCGATCGTCCGCAGGACCTTCGCCTCGGGCATCGGCGCGGGCCGGACGGCGGTTCCCCCGTCGGCCGACGCGCCCGCGGCCGTCTCCTCGCAGGGCGAGGTGCTGGTGACGGTCGCCCGCACCGACGCCCCGCTGGACGAGGTCATGCGGACCATCGAGAAGGCCCTGAAGGACCGCTGAGCGGACGGGCCCGGACCGGCCCGCGATTCCTCCCGTGAGAACGGCCACCCCCACCGGGTGGCCGTTCTCGCCATGTCCGGGCGGTTTCTCCCGCGGATTCCACGCCTCCTGGGGCATGCCGCCCGGCATTCGATCGATCATCGCTCATCTGTTACGTAAAGAATTCATCTGAGAGCAATTTCTGGCACTCAGTGCCTTGTCATGTGACACGCGGTGTCATACGTTGGAGGAGTCCGGGCGGCCGGGGTGCACAGACCGTTGGCACTCCGACTGTCCCCGCGGGCCACGGCCCGCGCGCCCGGACGCCTGCGTCACAGGCAACCTCCCGCGCCACCAAGCGCTGCCGAAGCACCACCCCCGCCGAACCGACGGCACCTTTCCACCCCATCCGCAGCAGCACCGACGCACCCCTCAGCGTCCCGCCCCCCTCAGGGCGCCCACCGCAGGAGGCAACACCGTGACCGTGAAGGACATCCTGGCCGCGATACAGTCCCCGGACGCCACACCCGCCGACTTCGCCGCCCTGCCGCTCCCCGAGTCGTACCGCGCGATCACCGTGCACAAGGACGAGACGGACCTGTTCACCGGGCTCGCCACCCGCGACAAGGACCCGCGCAAGTCCCTCCACCTGGACGAGGTCCCGGTGCCCGAGCTGGGACCGGGCGAGGCCCTGGTGGCCGTCATGGCCTCCTCGGTCAACTACAACTCGGTGTGGACCTCGATCTTCGAGCCACTGCCGACCTTCGGGTTCCTGGAGCGCTACGGCAAGCTCTCCTCGCTGGCCGCCCGGCACGACCTGCCGTACCACGTCATCGGCTCCGACCTGGCGGGCGTCGTGCTGCGCACCGGCCCCGGCGTCAACGCCTGGAAGCCCGGGGACGAGGTCGTCGCCCACTGCCTCTCCGTCGAGCTGGAGTCCTCCGACGGCCACAACGACACGATGCTCGATCCCGAGCAGCGCATCTGGGGCTTCGAGACCAACTTCGGCGGCCTCGCCGAGATCGCCCTCGTCAAGTCCAACCAGCTGATGCCCAAGCCGGGCCACCTGAGCTGGGAGGAGGCCGCCGCCCCCGGCCTGGTCAACTCCACCGCCTACCGGCAGTTGGTGTCCCGCAACGGCGCCGCCATGAAGCAGGGCGACAACGTCCTGATCTGGGGCGCCAGCGGCGGCCTCGGCTCGTACGCCACCCAGTTCGCACTGGCCGGCGGCGCCACCCCCGTCTGTGTCGTCTCCTCCCCGCGGAAGGCGGAGGTCTGCCGGGCCATGGGCGCCGAGGCGATCATCGACCGCAACGCCGAGGACTTCCGCTTCTGGAAGGACGAGCACCACCAGGACCCCCGGGAGTGGAAGCGGTTCGGCAAGCGCATCCGCGAACTCACCGGCGGCGAGGACGTCGACATCGTCTTCGAACACCCGGGACGCGAGACCTTCGGCGCCTCCGTCTACGTCACCCGCAAGGGCGGCACGGTCGTCACCTGCGCCTCCACCTCGGGCTACACCCACGAGTACGACAACCGCTACCTGTGGATGTCACTGAAACGGATCATCGGCTCCCACTTCGCCAACTACCGCGAGGCATGGGAGGCCAACCGGCTCGTCGCCAAGGGAAAGATCCACCCGACGCTCTCCCGGGTCTACCCCCTTGAGGAGACCGGCCAGGCCGCCCACGATGTCCACCGCAACGCCCACCAGGGCAAGGTCGGCGTGCTGTGCCTGGCCCCCGAGGAGGGCCTGGGCGTCCGCGACGCGGAACTGCGCGCCCGGCACCTCGACGCCATCAACCGCTTCCGGAACCTCTGAGAGGCGCACATGAGCGAGCGTCAGCCGCGGGAACCGCGGCAGAAGGACCGGCCGTGGCTCATGCGGACCTACGCGGGCCACTCCACGGCCGAGGCGTCCAACGAGCTGTACCGGCGCAACCTCGCCAAGGGCCAGACCGGTCTGTCCGTCGCGTTCGACCTGCCGACCCAGACCGGCTACGACCCCGACCACGTCCTCGCCGCCGGCGAGGTCGGCAGGGTCGGCGTGCCCGTCGCGCACCTGGGCGACATGCGCCGCCTGTTCCAGGACATCCCGCTGGAGCGGATGAACACCTCGATGACCATCAACGCCACGGCCATGTGGCTGCTGGCGCTGTACCAGGTCGTCGCCGAGGAGCAGGGCGCGGACATCACCAAGCTCCAGGGCACGACCCAGAACGACATCGTCAAGGAGTACCTGTCCCGCGGGACCCATGTCTTCCCGCCGGGGCCCTCGCTGCGGCTGACCACCGACATGATCGCGTACACGGTCTCCCGCATCCCCAAGTGGAACCCGATCAACATCTGCAGCTACCACCTCCAGGAGGCCGGGGCCACGCCGGTGCAGGAGATCGCCTACGCCATGTCCACCGCGATCGCCGTCCTCGACGCCGTGCGCGACTCGGGGCAGGTGCCGCGCGAGCGCATGGGCGAGGTGGTGGCCCGCATCTCCTTCTTCGTGAACGCGGGCGTCCGCTTCATCGAGGAGATGTGCAAGATGCGGGCGTTCGGCCGCATCTGGGACCGCATCACGCGGGAGCGCTACGGCATCGAGGACCCCGGACAGCGGCGCTTCCGGTACGGCGTCCAGGTCAACTCCCTGGGCCTGACGGAGGCCCAGCCCGAGAACAACGTGCAGCGGATCGTGCTGGAGATGCTGGCGGTGACCCTGTCCAAGGACGCACGCGCGCGTGCCGTGCAGCTCCCGGCCTGGAACGAGGCGCTGGGCCTGCCCAGGCCCTGGGACCAGCAGTGGTCGCTGCGCATCCAGCAGGTCCTCGCGCACGAGAGCGACCTGTTGGAGTACGACGACCTCTTCGAGGGCTCGCACGTCGTCGAGGCGAAGGTCGCCCAGCTCGTCGAGGAGTCCTCGGCGGAGATCGAGCGGATCCAGGACATGGGCGGCGCGCTGGCGGCCGTGGAGTCGGGCTATCTGAAGTCGCGGCTCGTGGCGTCCCACGCCGAGCGCCGGGCCCGGATCGAGTCGGGCGAGGAGCGGATCGTCGGCGTCAACGTCTTCGAGACGACCGAGCCGAGTCCGCTCACCGCCGACCTGGACACCGCGGTCCAGACGATCGACCCGGCGGTCGAGGCCCGGGTCGTCGACTGCCTGCGCCACTGGCGCGACACGCGCAACCAGCCGCCGTTCCACCACCCGCGCCCGTGCAAGGCGCTGGAGTGGCTGAAGGAGGCGGCCAAGAGCGGCGACAACCTCATGGAGGCCACCCTGGAGTGCGCCCGCGCGGGGGTCACGACCGGCGAGTGGGCCGGAGCGCTGCGCGAGGTGTTCGGCGAGTTCCGGGCTCCGACCGGGGTCTCCTCCGCACCGGTGGCCGTGCCCGCCGAGGAGGGCTCCGCACTGGCCGGCGTCCGCGCCAAGGTGGCGGCCACCGCCCGCGACCTGGGCACCGGCAAGCTGCGCTTCCTCGTCGGCAAGCCCGGCCTGGACGGGCACTCCAACGGCGCCGAGCAGATCGCCGTGCGGGCCAGGGACGCCGGGTTCGAAGTGGTCTACCAGGGCATCCGGCTCACCCCGGAGCAGATCGTGGACGCGGCCCTCGCCGAGGACGTGCACGCGGTCGGCCTGTCCGTCCTGTCCGGTTCGCACACCCGGCTGGTGCCGGACGTACTGGAGCGGCTGCGCCGGGCCGGCGCGGCCGACATCCCGGTGATCGCCGGCGGGATCATCCCGAGCGGTGACGCCGAGCGGCTGCGGGCCGCCGGAGTGGCCGCGGTCTTCACCCCGAAGGACTTCGACATCACCGGGATCATCGGCCGTATCGTCGACGAGATCCGCAGAGCGAACAACCTCGACCCCCTGGAGGTCCCCGCATGACCACGCCCGCCCGCCCGTCGCCGGCCTCCGCCCCCGCGACGAACGGCCCCGCCGCGCACCTCCCCGGCCGGCTGCGCCCGCGGCGCTCCTGCCTCGCGGTACCCGGGAGCAACCCCCGTTTCCTGGAGAAGGCCCAGGGCCTCCCCGCCGACCAGGTGTTCCTGGACCTGGAGGACGCGTGCGCGCCGCTCGCCAAGCCCGAGGCGCGGCACACCATCGTCAAGTTCCTCAACGAGGGCGACTGGACGGGCAAGACACGGGTCGTGCGGGTCAACGACTGGACGACCGAGTGGACGTACCGGGACGTCGTGACGGTCGTCGAGGGCGCCGGGGCGAACCTGGACTGCGTCATGCTGCCGAAGGTCCAGAACGCCGAGCAGATCGTGGCGCTGGACCTGCTGCTCACCCAGATCGAGAAGACGATGGGCTTCGAGGTGGGCCGCATCGGCATCGAGGCGCAGATCGAGAACGCACAGGGCCTCAACAACGTCAACGAGATCGCCGCGGCCAGTGGGCGCATCGAGACGATCGTCTTCGGCCCCGCCGACTTCATGGCGTCGATCAACATGAAGTCGCTGGTCGTGGGCGAGCAGCCGCCCGGCTACCCGGCGGACGCCTACCACTACATCCTGATGAAGATCCTGATGGCGGCCAGGGCGCACGACGTCCAGGCGATCGACGGCCCCTACCTTCAGATCCGTGACGTGGACGCCTTCCGCGAGGTGGCCGGCCGCGCCGCCGCCCTCGGCTTCGACGGCAAGTGGGTGCTGCACCCCGGCCAGGTCGACGCCGCCAACGAGGTCTTCTCGCCCTCCCAGGAGGACTACGACCACGCCGAGCTGATCCTGGACGCCTACGACCACTACACGTCCGAGGCGGGCGGAAAGAAGGGTTCCGCGATGCTCGGCGACGAGATGATCGACGAGGCGAGCCGCAAGATGGCACTGGTCATCGCGGGCAAGGGCCGGGCGGCGGGCCTGCGGCGCACCAGTTCCTTCGAGATCCCGGAGGTCTGACGGCCATGCAGTTCGGACGCGTCTACGAGGAGTTCGAGGTCGGGGCGGTGTACAAGCACTGGCCGGGCAAGACGGTCACCGAGTACGACGATCACCTCTTCTGCCTCCTCACCATGAACCACCACCCGCTGCACCTGGACGCCAACTACGCCGGGACGGCGACGGACTTCGGCAGGAACGTGGTCGTGGGCAATTACATCTACTCGCTGCTTCTCGGCATGTCGGTGCCTGACGTGTCCGGCAAGGCGATCGCCAACCTGGAGATCGAGTCGCTGCGGCACGTGGCGCCGACCTTCCACGGCGACACGGTCTACGGAGAGACGACCGTGCTCGACAAGTGGCTGTCCAAGTCGAAGGACGACCGGGGCATCGTGCACGTCGAGACCAGGGGCCACAAGCAGGACGGCACGCTGGTGTGCGTCTTCCGCCGCAAGGTGATGGTGCCCACCGAGGCGTACGTCAAGGAGCGCGGCGGGGAGCAGCCCGGCCGCCCGGAGCCGACCGCACCCGCGCAGAAGACGGAGAAGTAGCGATGGCCCGTCTCGCCCAGACCGCCGGTCTCAGCGACGTCCAGCAGGAGATCGTGTCCACCGTCCGCGACTTCGTGGACAAGGAGATCCTCCCGGTCGCGACCGAGCTGGAGCACCGCGACGAGTACCCGCAGCAGATCGTGGACGGCCTGAGGGAGCTGGGGCTGTTCGGGCTGATGATCCCCGAGGAGTACGGGGGCCTGGGCGAGTCGCTGCTCACCTATGCCCTGTGCGTCGAGGAGATCGCCCGGGGCTGGATGTCGGTGTCCGGCATCATCAACACCCACTTCATCGTGGCGTACCTGCTCAAGCAGCACGGCACGCGGGAGCAGCGGGAGCACTTCCTGCCGCGGATGGCGGCCGGCGAGGTCCGCGGCGCCTTCTCCATGTCGGAGCCGGGTCTCGGCTCCGACGTCGCGGCGATCACCTCGAAGGCGGTCAGGGACGGCGAGGAGTACGTCCTGACCGGTCAGAAGATGTGGCTGACCAACGGCGGTACGTCGTCGCTCGTGGCGATCCTGGTCCGCACCGGGGAGGAGGAGGCGTCCGCGGGGCCGGCCACGGCACCGCACAAGTCGATGACGGCCTTCCTCGTGGAGAAGGAGCCCGGCTTCGGCGAGGTCCGGCCCGGTCTGACGATCCCCGGCAAGATCGAGAAGATGGGCTACAAGGGCGTCGACACCACCGAGCTGATCATGGACGGGCTGCGGATCCCGGCCGATCGGGTGCTCGGCGGTGTCACCGGCCGAGGTTTTTACCAAATGATGGACGGAGTGGAGGTCGGCCGCGTCAACGTGGCGGCGCGGGGCTGCGGTGTCGCCCAGCGCGCCTTCGAACTCGGGGTCGCCTACGCCCAGCAGCGGCACACCTTCGGCAAGCCGATCGCCCAGCACCAGGCCATCCAGTTCAAGCTCGCGGAGATGGCCACGAAGGTCGAGGCGGCCCACGCCATGATGGTCAACGCCGCCCGTAAAAAGGACTCGGGCGAACGAAACGACCTGGAGGCGGGCATGGCGAAGTACCTTGCCTCCGAGTACTGCAAGGAGGTCGTGGAGGACGCCTTCCGCATCCATGGCGGCTACGGCTTCTCGAAGGAGTACGAGATCGAGCGGCTCTACCGGGAGGCACCCATGTTGCTGATCGGTGAGGGCACCGCCGAAATCCAGAAAATGATCATCGGGCGGAGGTTGCTCGAAGAGTATCGAATCCAGGGCTGATTGTCCGAGTACGGGGCGTTTTCTTCGAGAAGAAGATCACACCCCGTCAACGGTCTTCGGCCGCCGACTCGGCTTCCTGGCTTGCCCAGTTGTGGCCCGCGACCGGTACGATCCCGGGAAAGCCGCCGTCCCCCGATCGAAGCGCGGCATCATTCGCTACGAAGGTCATCCATGCCCCACAGCCAAACCTCTGCACCACGCGACAGCCTGGTCGGCGTACGCCTCGCGCGCGGAGCATCGCCGTGGCTCCTCCCGACCGTCGCCACCGCAGCCCTCAGCCTGGTCCGCGCCCGCCGCTCCGGCGCAGCCAAGGCCGTCGCCGTGCCCGCCACCGCGCTCGCGGCGGGCATGCTGTGGTTCTTCCGCGACCCCGAGCGCGAGATCGCCACGGGCCGGGTCATCTCCCCCGCAGACGGTGTGGTGCAGAGCATCATGCCGTGGAAGGACGGGCGCACCCGCGTCGCGATCTTCATGAGCCCGCTCAACGTCCACGTGAACCGTGCACCGCTCTCCGGCACCGTCACGTCGGTCGAACACATCCCCGGAGGCTTCGTTCCCGCATTCAACAAAGAAAGCGAGAACAACGAGCGCGTAGTCTGGCATTTCGACACCGAACTCGGCGACATCGAGATGATCCAGATCGCAGGCGCGGTGGCCCGTCGCATCGTGCCCTACGTCCCGCAGGGCACGAAGGTCGAGCAGGGCGACCGGATCGGTCTGATTCGCTTCGGCTCGCGTGTCGACCTCTACCTGCCCGAGGGCATGGAGGTCGCGGTCGAGGTCGGACAGAAGACCGTGGCTGGGGTGACTCGCATTGACCGTGGTTGATCCGGAGACACAGGCGGGCTGGGTGCCCGAGGCCGAGGCGGCCGACGAAGAGGAGGAGATGCCTCTCTCGCTCCGCCTCTCAATAGCGGACACCCTCACCCTCGGCAACGCGACGTGCGGCTTCATGGCGGTGTACTTCACCACCACCGGCATCCTGATCCCGCACCTCACCGGCAGCCAGGAGAACGGCATGGCCCGCCACAGCGCGGCCACGGCGGTCATCCTGATGCTCTGCGCCGCCGTCTTCGACCTGTTCGACGGCCTGGTGGCACGCAAGCTGCGCTCCTCCCCGATGGGCGCGGAACTGGACAACCTCTCGGACCTGATCAGCTTCGGCCTGGCACCCGCGTACTTCGTCCTGGTGTACGGGATGGTCGCGGACGACGCGCACCAGCGGATGGCGGCGCTCGGCGCGATCGTCGTCCTGCTGGCCGTGGTGCTGCGGCTGGCCCGCTTCTCCTGCGTGACGCCGACGAACGGCATGTTCCAGGGCATGCCGAGCCCCTTCGGCGCGCTGACCGTGGTCTCCATCGTCCTGCTGGAGCTGCCCTTCGTGGCGACGCTCCTCGCCATCCTGGGCACGGCCTGGCTGATGGTGAGCCGGGTCGAGTACCCGAAGCCGCGGGGCCGGCTCGCCGGGGCGATGCTGTCCTGGATCGTGCTGTCGATGGGTCTCCTGGCCGCCTGGGCGTTCGACGCGCCGAGCGGTCAACTGCTGCTCCAGACCGGCTGCGCGCTCCAGCTCGTCATGGGCGCGGTGATCCCCTTGTTCGCCACCGCCCGACGGGTGAACAACTTCCGCGACAACCGGCGCGAGGCGCGCGCGGCCCAGCTGCCGTAGGAGCCGGTGGCCGTACGACGGTGAGGGCCCCGGACCAGTCGGTCCGGGGCCCTCACCGTCTCCCGTTCCGGGGCCCTCACCGTCTCCCTTGGGGGTGCGGTCCGCGGTGTCAGGTCAGGAAGTCGTGGGCGATCCGGGCGGCGACCCGCTCCAGGATCGGACCCGCCTCGGCGATGCACCGCGCCACGTCCGGCTCGACGTCCGTCAACGGATACGCCCGCCGGATCCCCGCCTCCCCCAGCGCCTTCGGCGACAACGCCAGCCGCCCGCACACGGCGACCACCTCCCGGCCCGCCGCACGCGCCGCCGCGGCGACCCCCGCCGGAGCCTTGCCGTGCAGCGTCTGCTCGTCCAGCGAACCCTCGCCCGTGATCACCAGCGCCGCCCGCTCCACCGCCGGCGCGAACCCCAGCACGTCCAGCATCACCTCGATACCGGGCCGGAACCGCGCCCCCAGCAGCAACGCCCCGAACCCGATGCCCCCGGCGGCACCCGCACCCGCCGAGGCCGCGAGCCCGGCCGCGCGCGGACCCACCGCCGCCTCCAGCACCTGCGCGTAACGCGCCAGCGCGGCATCCAGGACCGCCACGTCGTCCGGCGACGCCCCCTTCTGCGGCCCGTACACCGCCGCCGCGCCCTTCGGACCGGTCAGCGGATTGTCCACGTCGCTCGCCAGCACCAGTTCGACACCGGTCAGCCGCGCGTCCAGGCCCGACAGATCGGTCCGCGCCAGCCCCGCCAGTCCCTCACCGCCCGGCGCCACCGGCTCCCCCTCGGCGTCCAGGAACCGCGCGCCCAGCGCGGACAGCATCCCCGCCCCGCCGTCCGTCGTGGCACTGCCGCCCACTCCGAACACGATCCTGCGGGCCCCCGCGTCCAACGCCGCCGCGAGCAACTCCCCCGACCCGTACGTCGACGCCGTCAGCGGCGCGAAGACCCCCGCGGGCAACCGTTGCAGCCCACTGGCCTCCGCCATCTCCACCACCGCCGTGCCACCACGCACCGCGAACGCCGCCGTCACCTCCTGCCCCAGCGGGCCGGCCACCCGCACCTCGCGCCGCTCGAACCCCGCCGCCACCGCCGCGGCCACCGTCCCGTCACCGCCGTCCGCCACCGGCAGGGCCTCCACCTCCACCGCCGGCACCACCCGGCGCAGCCCCGCCGTCACCCGCTCGGCGACCTCCACGGCCGTCAACGAGCCCTTGAACTTGTCCGCGGCCACCAGCACCCGCCGGGTCCCGCCCACTACAGCCTCCGACACTTGCCATCCCCTTGCTTCCCAGGCCCGCGCACATCGGGCCAGTCGCGCCGCTGTGACCTTAACCGGAGGACGGTCCGGCCGTCATGCCCCGGCGACACGCGACCGGCCGTGGCCGAAACCGGGTAGACCGATGGCATGACCCCCATGGGCACCGCACCGGATCTCGCGGACCGCATCCTCGGCGGCTGGCTGGGCCGGATCGCCGGCAACATGCTCGGCAAACCGGTCGAGCGGGGCGACGTGTGGACGCGCGAGCGCATCGACGGCTATCTGCGGCGCTCGGCCGCCCTGCCGCTCACGGACTACCTGCCCGAGCCCGCCGACGAACGCGACCGCGCCGACCTGCGCCCCGAGTGGCGGCAGTGCGTACGCGGCCGGGTCCATGGCAGCTGCCGCGACGACGACGTCGACTACACGCTCCTCGGGCTGCTCCTGCTGGAGAGGCACGGCTTCGACTTCAGCACCGAGCAGGTCGGCGAGGAGTGGCTGCTCAGGCTGCCGTACCTACAGACGTTCACCGCGGAGCGGGCGGCGTACCGCAATCTCGCGAGCGGTCTGAAACCGCCGCTGACGGCGACCTGCGACAACCCGTACCAGGAGTGGATCGGCGCGCTCATCCGCGCCGACATCTACGGCTGGACCCAGCCGTACGCCCCGCACCGGGCCGCCGCGCTGGCCCGCCGGGACGCCGTGCTGTCGCACACCGGGAACGGGGTGTACGGCGCGATGTGGGCGGCGGCGCTGGTCTCGGCGGCCTTCACCGCGCCCGGGGTGCGGGACGCGATCGTCACCGCTCTGACCGTGGTCCCGGCGAGCAGCCGGCTCGCGCGTACCGTGCGCCGGGTCCTGTCCCTGCACGCGACCCGGATGACCTGGGAGGACACCGTGGCCACGGTGGCGCAGGAGACCGCGGGGCTCGGCTGGATCCACACCGTCCCGAACGTGGCCGTGCTCACCGCGGGGCTCCTGTACGGCGACGGGGACTTCACCCGCACCATCGCGCTCACCGTCCGGGGCGGCCTGGACACCGACTCCAACGGCGCGACGGCCGGTTCGGTGGCCGGTGTGCTGACCGGCGCGGCGGCCGTCCCGGCGCAGTGGACGGACCCGCTGGCGGACACGGTGCGCAGCGCGGTGTTCGGCTTCGACGGGGCGCGCATCAGCGACCTGGCGGCCCGCACGCTCCGGCTGGCCGGTCCGGCGCGGTAGATGGGGTGGTTACGCTTCGGAGATGGCCACCACACAAGACTTCGCCACGTACATCGCGAGCCTCCCCCGGGTCCTCGCCGGGGCCGCCGCCCTGTTCCGGGACGCCGAGGGCCGCGTGCTGCTCGTCGAACCCAACTACCGTCCGGGCTGGGCGCTTCCGGGCGGCACCATCGAGTCCGACGACGGTGAGACGCCCCGCCAGGGCGCCCGCCGGGAGACGGCCGAGGAGATCGGCCTCGACGTCGAGCCGGGCCGGCTGCTGGCCGTGGACTGGGTGCACGGCGAGGGACGGCCGCCGCTGGTGGCCTACCTCTACGACGGCGGCGTCCTGTCCGCGGACGACCTCGGCTCGATCCGGCTCCAGGAGGAGGAACTGCTGTCCTGGCGGCTGGTCCCCCGCGAGGACCTCACCGCGCACCTGCCCGGCGCCCTCGGCCACCGTGTCCTGGCCGCGCTGGACGTGCTGGCCGACGGCGCGGGCACGGCCGAGTTGGAGAACGGCCACCGGGTGGCCTGACCCGGTACGCGCGTACCGCGGCGGCGACCGGACGGGCCCCGACCGGATCAGCCCGGCCCGAAGCGCACCGGGAGGTGCCGGGGGCCGCGGAGCATGGCGTTGGTCCGGTACGGGGGCGGGTCCTGCACCAGGGACGCGGCGCCGAGACCCGGGACGAGCAGGCCGAGCGCGGTCTGGGCCTCGACGCGGGCGAGCGGCGCGCCGAAGCAGACGTGGACTCCGCTGCCGAAGCCGATGTGCTCGTTGTCCGGGCGGGTCGGGTCGAACCGGTCGGGGTCGGTGAAGCGCGCGGGGTCGTGGTTGCCGGATGCCATCGCGAGCACCACCCGGGACCCCTTGGGGAGGGTGGTGCCCGCTATGTCCACGTCGGCGAGGGGGAATCGCTCGCGCATGTGCACCGGGGGCTCGTAGCGCAGGAGTTCCTCCACCGCGCGCGGCAGCAGGCCGGGTTCGCGGCGCAGCAGGTTCAGCTGGGCGGGCTGGCGCAGCAGCGTGAGCACGCCGTTGGTGATCAGGTTGACGGTGGTCTCGTGCCCGGCGATCAGCAGCAGGACGGCGTTCGTGGCCAGTTCGTCGGGGGTCAGCCGCAGCGCCGCGTCCGGTTCGTTGACAAAGGCGGACAGCATGTCGTCGGTCGGGCGGTCCCTGCGCCGGTCGGCGAGGTTCAGCAGGTACTGGCCCATCTCCTGGCGGGCCAGTACGCCCGCCTTGTCCCGCTCGGCGGTGTCCGCCTCCTGGGAGCCGATGTCGGCGGCCGCGACGATCACGTCGGTCCACTCACGGAACATCGGCTCGTCCTCCCGCGGGACGCCGAGCAGCCGGCAGATGACCGTGACGGGCAGCGGATAGGCGAAGTCGTCGACGACGTCGACCTGCTCCCGGCCCCGGAGCGGCGCGAGCAGGTCGCCGGCGATCCGGCTGATCTCACCGCGCATGGAGTCGATCCGGTCGGGAGTGTGCGGCGGGCCGAACGGCCGCATGGTGAGCGTGCGCAGCCTGTGGTGCTCGGGGTCGTCGAGCCGCAGGAAGGGCCGCTTCGGCAGCTCGCCCGCGGGCTGTTCGGTGGACGGGATGATGCGGTTGCGGGGATCCGCGCTGATCCGCGGGTCGTGGAGCAGGGCGACGATCTCGTGGTAGGTGCCGATCAGATAACTGCCGTCCGTCTGCCGCACCACGGGGCCTGCCTCCCGCAGCTCCGCGTACAGCGGCCAGGGGTCGGGGCGGTTGGCGTAGTCGGTGATCCGCTCCAGCAGGGTGTCGGCGGTCATGACGGACTCCTCGTGGACGGGCGGGCGGTGGGTCACCGCGCGGGCGGCATCCTGACCAGTCGGCGGTCCGGCAGATGACCGGTGAGCGCGACGGTGGGGCCGTGGTAGAGGGTGCCGGGGTCCGGCACGTCGGAGGGCACGGGGACCTCGGCCGCCGGCGGCCGGTCCGACGCGCCGGGCGCGGGCGGGAAGGGCGCGGCGGTCTCGATCAGGTTCTGGTAGAACTCCAGCGACTTGGCCATGTCGACGGTGACCGCCGCGGTCACCCGCCCCCGGAAGCCGTAGACCATCGCCAGCCGGCGTGCCTCCAACGACCCCTGGGCGATGACCACTTGGTCGGAGTAGGTGGGCACGCCCACCGATTTGATGTTGAGCCCGAACTGGCTGGACCAGAACACCGGGACCGCGAGGTGCGGGCGGCGCAGGGGTTCCGGACTGACCATGTTGTGGGCCGCGACCTCGGCCTGCTCGACCGCGTTGCGCCAGTGTTCCAGGGACAGCAACTGGTAGTCGAACAGCGGGTGCGGGAAGCGGGAGACGTCGCCTGCCACGAAGACGTCGTCGGTGACGATCCCGTACATGTTGAAGGCGCGGCATCCGGCGTCGCAGGCGATCCCGCGCGTCCCGGCGGCCAGCCCGGAGTCCGCCAGCCACTCGACGTTGCGGACCGCCCCCATGGCGACGACGCACACGTCCGCGTCGACGCGGCTGCCGTCGGAGAGTTCGGCGCCGGTGAAGTGGCCGTCGCCGTCGCTGGTCAGCGCGTTCACGGTGACGCGGCAGCGCAGGTCCACGCCGTGGTTGCGCTGCATGGCGGCGGCGAGTTTCGCCAGTGTCCCGCCGAGCGCGCCGACCAGCGGAGCGGGGCCCCGTTCGGCGAGCGTGACCGCCAGGTGCCGCTCCCGGCAGGCCGAGGCGAGCTCCGAGCCGGTGAAGCCGCCGCCGATCACCAGTACCCGGCGTGGTCCGGCCTCAAGCCGCTCGGCGAGGAGTTCCGCGTCGTCGCTGGTGCGCAGGGTGAGCACACCGTCCAGGGCCGCCTCCCGGGGGTTCGGCCACGGCCGGGCCCGCGTGCCGGTGGCGATCAGCACCCGGTCGTAGGGCAGCTCCTCCCCGTCGGCCAGCAGGATCCGTTTGCGGATCATGTCGAGTCCGGTGGCACGCACGCCGAGCCGCCACTCCGCCTGCGGATCACGGCGCATCGGCAGCCCGGTGGAGTACGCCGGTACCTTGCCGAACAGCACCTGTTTGGAGAGCGGGGGACGGTCGTAGGGCGGATGGGGCTCGTCCCCGACGATGGTCAGGGAGCCGGTGAAGCCCTCGTCGCGCAGTGTCTCGGCGGCCCGCAGGCCGGCCAGGGACGCGCCGACGATGACGATCCGGCCCTCCCGGAGGTCACCGGGCACCGGGGCTCACCTCCTCGCCCAGCAGGATGGCCTGGACGGGACAGGCCGCCGCGGCCTGCCGGACGCGTTCGCGTTGTCCTTCGGGCACAGCCGGGTGGTACAGCAACGCTTCCTCGCCGTGCAGTTCGAACATCTCCGGGGCGAGGAACGCGCACTGTGCGTAGCCCTGGCAACGGGTGAGGTCCACCACGATCTGCATCGCTGGTCACTCCCTCCGGCACGCCGGCTCCTCATTCCTTTCTAGCCCTCGTGGGAGCCATGCGCGCGTTGTGCGCCGGGGGTCGATCACGCGGGCGCGCCCCGCACGGGACCGCGGGCCCCGACGGCCCGGATATCCGTTCGCCCCACCGGGAACACCCGCCCTACCCTCGGCCCATGAACAAGCCTCTCGTGGCCGTCCTCAGTGGCGCGGGCATCTCCACGGATTCCGGGATCCCCGACTACCGTGGGCCGAACGGCCTGTGGCGGCGGGATCCGGAGGCCGAGAAGCTCGTCACGTACGACCACTACATGCACGACCCGGAGATCCGGCGGCGGTCCTGGCAGCAGCGCCGCGAGAACCGCACGCTGCGCGCGCGGCCCAATGCCGCGCACCGCGCCGTGGTGGATCTGGAGCGCTCCGGGACGCCGGTACGGGTGATCACGCAGAACGTGGACGGCCTGCACCAGCTCGCCGGACTGCCGGCCCGCAAGGTGCTCGAACTGCACGGCACGGCACGCAGTGTCGTCTGTACGAAGTGCGCCGCGCGCGGGCCGATGGAGGACGCGCTCGCCCGGGTCGAGGCGGGTGAGCCGGATCCGCCGTGTCTGGAGTGCGGCGGGATCCTGAAGTCGGCGACCGTGATGTTCGGGGAGCGGCTCGATCCGGTGGTCCTCGGCGAGGCCCTGGCGATCACCAAGGCGTGCACGGTGTTCGTCGCGGTCGGCAGCAGCCTGCAAGTCCAGCCGGCGGCGGGCCTGGCCGGGGTCGCCGCCGACCACGGCGCCCGCCTGATCGTCGTCAACGCGGAGCCGACTCCCTACGACGACCGGGCGCACGAGGTGGTCCGCGAGCCGATCGGCACCTCGCTGCCCGCGCTGCTGTCCCGGCTCGCGGACTCGGCGTTCTGACGACGTGTTCCGCCGCGCCACCGCGTCCGGTGCGTGCAGTTGCTGCCGGAATCCGTGGAGCAGCACGCCGGTCGGGCCGTCGGCCGCGGCCGGACCGGCTCAGAACAGCGCCGCGCCCCGCTCGAAGTCCAGCAGGCGCTGCTTGCGCTCCAGGCCGCCGCCGTATCCGGTGAGGCTGCCGTCGGAGCCGACGACGCGGTGGCAGGGGACGACGATGGACACGGGATTGCGGCCGTTGGCGAGGCCGACCGCGCGAGAGGCAAGGGGGTTGCCCAGGGCGTCCGCGAGGTCGCCGTAGCTGCGGGTCTCCCCGTACGGGATCGCCCGGAGCTGTTCCCAGACGCTGCGCTGGAACGGGGTGCCGTGCAGCCGGAGTTCCAGGGTGAATTCCTTCAACTCGCCCGCGAAATAGGCCGCGAGCTGTTCCTTGGTCGCGCCGAGGAGCGTGTCGTCGCGGTCCCCGAAGGTCTCCTCAAGGGGGCGGTGGCGCTGTCCGGCCATGTAGAGCCCGCACAGGACGCCGTCGTCGGCGACGAGGGTGAGGGGGCCGTAGGGGCTGTCGATCACGGTGTGCTGTTTCACGGTAGATCCTTACACCGGCAGGAAGTTGATCGGGTGACTGTCGGTCGCCCACAGGTACTGGACCGCGTACGCCCGCCAGGGCCGCCAGGCCGCGGCGCGCGCGGTGAGCGCGGACGGGGTGGCGGGCAGGCCCAGTTCCTGGGCGGCACGCCGGATCCCGAGGTCCGTGGCGAGGAAGGCGTCGGGGTCGCCGAGGGCGCGCATGGCGATGACGTCGACCGTCCAGGGTCCGAAGCCGGGCAGGGCGAGGAGCCGTGCCCGGGTCTCGGACCAGTCGCTCTCCACACCCAGGTGGAGTGTGCCGTCGGTGAGCCGGCCGACGAGCGTGGTGAAGGTGGCCCGCCGGGTACGGGGCATCGCCAGTGACTCCGGGTCGACCTCGGCCAGCGCCTCGGGCGCGGGGAAGATATGGGTGAGGCCGCCGTCGGGGTCGTCGACGGGCTCGCCGTACGCGGTGACCAGGCGGGCGGCGTGGGTGCGGGCGGCGGCCGTGGACACCTGCTGGCCGAGGACGGCGCGGATCGCGAACTCGGCCTCGTCGACGGTGCGCGGCACGCGCCTGCCGGGTGCCTTGTCGACCAGCGGCGCGAGGAGCGGGTCGGTGCGCAGCTGGTCGTCGACCGCGACCGGGTCGGCGTCCAGGTCGAGCAGCCGGCGGCAGCGGCTGATGGCGACGGTCAGGTCCCGCAGGTCGCTGAGGACGAGGCGGCAGCCGATGTGGTCGGGTTTCGGGGTGAGCGCCACGATGCCGTGCCCGTACGGCAGCCGCAGCGTGCGTCGGTAGGCGCCGTCCCGCCACTCCTCCACGCCCGGTACGGCGGTCGCCGCGAGGTGGCCGAAGAGGTTGTCGGGGTTGAGCGGGGCGCGGAACGGCAGGCGCAGGGACAGTGCTCCCGGGGTGCTCGCGGTCCGGCCGCGCGGGGTGCGGGCGCGCAGCTCGCTCGGGGCGAGCGCGAACACCTCGCGGACGGTGTCGTTGAAGGTGCGGATGGAGGAGAACCCGGCCGCGAAGGCGATCTCCGCCATGGGCAGCCCGGTCGTCTCGACGAGGAGCCGGGCGGTCTGGGCGCGCTGCGCGCGGGCGAGCGCGAGGGGGCCCGCGCCCAGTTCGGTGAGGAGCTGGCGTTCGACCTGCCGGGTGCTGTAGCCGAGGCGGGCGGCGAGTCCGGGCACGCCGTCGCGGTCCACCACGCCGTCGGCGATCAGCCGCATGGCGCGGGCCACCAGGTCGGCGCGCTGGTTCCACTCCGGGGAGCCGGGGCTGGTGTCGGGCCGGCAGCGTTTGCAGGCCCGGAAACCGGCCTGCTGGCAGGCGGCGGCGCTGGGGTAGAACGTCATGTTCTCGGCCTTGGGCGGTACGACCGGACAGCTGGGCCGGCAGTAGATGCGGGTGGTCAGAACGGCCGTGAAGAACCAGCCGTCGAACCGCGCGTCCTTGGACCGCACGGCCCGTACGCAGCGCTCCCGGTCGAAGTGCATGCCTTTCTGCATGCCTCCAGCATCGGCCAACGGCCGGGCCGGAGCTGGCGAGAATGCGACATCGACGTGCCCTGTCCAGGTCCGCGCCGGATCACCCGGACCACTTCGCATCGCTTCGGGTCACTTCGCATCGCTTCGGGTCACTTCGCATCACCTCGGGTCACCTCGGGTCACCTCGGGTGGCTCCTACGGCGTCCGCCGCCCGCCGGGGCCGTCCCTGCGCGCGCCGTCCCCGGCACCGGTCAGGGCGCACGCCAGATGTTGTCGAAGGCGGCGTCCTCGATGCTGCGCCGCTGCCGGACCGCTTCCAGTTCCATCACCGCGCCGTTCACGGCGGCCAGGACGGTGACGACCGCCTCGGGGAGTCCCGCGGTGCCCCCGGCCGGTTCGTCCCGCAGTCCCAGGGCGGCCCCCAGCTCGGCCAGGACCGGCTCGCCGGAGGTCCAGCGCTCGGCCGCGCGACCGCGTTCCGCCGGGTCGCCGAGCCGGGTCCGGTCGGTGCGCAGGCCGATCCGGCGCCCGCGTCGGCGGCCGTCGTCGCCCGTCGTCTCCAGCACGTCCACGTAGGCGGCGGCCAGGGCACGGCCCCGGCGCCACAGCCAGTCCTCCGCGGACTCGTACGGCCGCTCGCGGACGAGTGCCGCCACGGACTCGTCCAGCAGCCGGTCGCCCATGCCCAGCGGTGGTCCCGGCACGATCCGGTCGCCGTCCAGGGCGACGGCCTCGGCCCGCAGGAGGTCGATCAGTTCGGCTCCCGCGAGGGCCAGCGAGAGGTCGCCCTGCCCGACGGAGCGGTCGGCAGGGGTGTCCAGGGCGACGATCAAGAGGTCCCGCGGTGTGGTCATGTCGACTCCTTGTCAGGTGCTTGGGCGGCACTGCGGCGCCCGGACGGCGGGGTGCCGCGGCGGCCCGGCCGGTCGGCCGGACGGGGACCGCCGGCGGGGCGGTCGGTCGTACCGGCACGACGTCCCGCACCACCACCATGCCGCACCACCACCATGTGGTGCGGGAGGCCGACGCGCAGCACGGCGGCGCCCGCGGCCGCCCCGATGACCACGACGGCGGCCGGGACGAGCGTCTGGCGACAGCGTCGCGCAGCGGACGGGCGGCCGGGGTTCGACGGACACGAGGACGCACACGAAGACGCACACGAAGACGGGCACGAAGACGCACACCAAGGCGGACACGAGGGCAGACGCAAGCACGAACACGAGCAGAGCGCTCGGCGCCCCCGGTCAGGTGCCCAGGACGGCCTCGGCGGTGGCGACGACGGTGGCGCGGCGGCGTTCGCGGTCGATGTCGGAGCCCACCACCGGGATGAGCGGGGTGTTGCTCAGCGAGAGCAGGATCATCAGGTCGCACAGCTCCTGGGCGGGCAGCGCGGCGGAGACGGTGCCGTCCCGCTGCGCCTTGGCCACCTGCTCGACCTTGTCCTTCTGCGCTTCGTGCACGACCTGGGGGAGCGCGTGCTCGGGGCGCTCCAGTTGCCGCCAGGCGGAGAGGCGGACCACTTGGGGGCGCGCCTCGTAGTAGTCGTACAGGCGTCCGACGTAGCCGGGCAGGTCGGCCGCGTCGATCGGCACGGCGTCGACGATCTCGGTGACCAGACGGCTGTACACGATGTCGAACAGGTCGACCTTGCTGCCGAAGTACCGGTAGAGCAGGGCGTTGTTGACGCCCGCGTTCTTGGTGATGCGGTCGACCCGGGCGCCGGCGATGCCGTACTCGGCGAACTCCTCGGTGGCGGCTTCCAGGATCTTGCGCCGGGTCTCGTCCGCGTTGCGTGCCATACCCCCACTTTAAGTAAGTAGGAACCCACTTGCAAAGCCGCCCCGACGGGTCTACCGTCCCATGTAGGTAATCACTTACATTCTTCCGATGGGTGGACACCATGATCGATTACGCGAACCTGTACATCGGCGGCCACTGGGTCGCCCCCACCCTCGACGAGCGGATCGAGGTCCGCTCGCCGCACGACCACTCGCTGGTCGGCCGCGCCGCGCAGGCGGCCCCCGCCGACGTCGACGCCGCGGTCGCGGCCGCCCGCCATGCCTTCGACGAAGGCACCTGGCCGAACCTGCCGCCCGAGCGGCGCCGCGCGCTGGTGGCCCGCTTCAACGAACTGCACGCCTCCCGGGCCGCCGAGATCGCCACCCTGATCACCGCGGAGAACGGCTCCCCGGCCTGGTTCACCCAGAGCCTGCAACCCGCGCTCGCCGAGCAGACCGCGGCCTACCTGCGCGCCGCCGACAGCTTCGGGTGGGAGGAGGAGATCAGCAGCCCGTCCGGGGCCAGGGCGCTGCTGCGGCGCGAGCCGGTCGGCGTGGTCGCCGCCGTGATCCCGTGGAACGCACCGCACCAGTCGGCGCTGGTCAAGTTGATCCCCGCGCTGCTGGCCGGGTGCACGGTGGTGTTGAAGGCAGCGCCCGAAACGCCGCTGAACGCGCTCCTGCTGGGCGAGCTGTTCACCGAGGCCGGCTTCCCCGACGGGGTCGTCAGCATCCTGCCCGCCGGCCGGGAGACCAGTGAGTACCTGGTCGCCCACCCCGACGTCGACAAGGTCGCCTTCACCGGTTCCACCCGGGCCGGGCGCCGCATCGCCTCGCTCGCCGGTGAACAGCTCAAGCGGGTCAGCCTCGAACTGGGCGGCAAGTCCGCCTCGATCGTCCTGGAGGACGCCGACCTCGACGCCGTGGCCCAGGCCGCCCCGCAGCTGGCGTTCGCCAACAACGGGGAGTCCTGCGTGGCCCACACCCGGCTGCTGGTGCCGCGCAGCCGCTACGAGGAATTCGTCTCCGCGGTCGCGGCGGTGGCCGCGAAGACCACCGTCGGGGACCCCGCCGACCCTGCGAACTTCGTCGGCCCGCTGGTCACGGCCGTCCAGAAGGAGCGGGTGCTGTCGTACATCCGGTCCGGCCTGGACGACGGCGCCCGGCTGGTCGTCGGCGGCCCGGACACCCCGGACGGCCTGGAGCAGGGCAACTACGTCCGGCCCACCGTCTTCGCCGACGTCGACAACTCCATGCGCATCGCCCAGGAGGAGATCTTCGGCCCGGTCCTCGTGATCATCCCGTTCGAGGACGAGGACGACGCCGTCCGGATCGCCAACGACTCCGCCTACGGGCTCAGCGGCGGCGTCTGGACCACCGACATCGAGCGCGGCCTCGCCGTCGCCCGCCGTATCCGTACCGGAACGTTCCTGGTCAACGGCGCCCCGAACGGCTTCGACGCCCCCTTCGGCGGCTACAAGTCCAGCGGCATCGGCCGCGAATTCGGCAGCGTGGGCCTGACGCAGTACGTCGAGCACAAGTCGATCGCGCTGTAGCGCGGACCGGTGGCCGACCGCGCCGTTCCCGACCGCTGGTTCGCGACCGCTGGTTCGCGACCGCTGGTTCGCGACCGCTGGTTCGCGACCGCTGGTTCGCGACCGCTGGTTCGCGGTCCCCTGGCCGCCTCCCCTCCGGACCTGGCCGGACGGGAGGCGGCCGGACGACCGCCCGACCCACCGTGACAGGAGCGGACTCTCGCCGACTGCGGCGACGGGACACGGCGGCGTGGCGCCGAGCCGCGTCCCGTCCCGTCCTGTCCTGTCCTGTCCTGTCCTGTCCCGTCCTGTTCTCAGCTCCCGCGGACCAGCCGTGCCGTGGCCGACCTGCGGCGCTGGTACTCGTGCGGGGCCGGCGTGCTCAGAGCAGCCCCTCCGCCAGCGGGCCGAGGGAGAGGACCGGCAGGAAGTTGAGCAGCGCCAGGATGAGGGCGGCTCCGGTGGCCAGCGCGACGAAGTTGACGCCGCGGGCCTGGAGGGTGCCCGCGGTGACCACGCCCGGCTGCTGGCGGGCCAGCCGTCCGGCGAGGGCGAGCAGGAACACCATCGGCACGTAGCGGCCGATCAGCATCGCCGCCGTCATCAGCAGGTTGTGGAAGTCGGTGGCGCCGTTGAAGCCCGCCATGGCGCTGCCGTTGCTGTTGACGTTGGAGGTGTAGGCGTAGACGAGTTCCGTCAGGCCGTGCGGTCCCGGGTTGCCCATGGAGGTCCGGCCGTCGCCGAGCCCCACCGCGAGGGCGGTGCAGCCCAGGATGGCGGTCGGGGCGACCAGCGCGTACAGGACGACGTAGCGCATCTCCGGGAACCCGATGCGCTTGCGCAGGTACTCGGGGGTGCGGCCGACCATCAGACCGCCGATGAAGACCGCGATCAGCACCGCCATGATCAAGCCGTACAGTCCGCTGCCGGCGCCGCCGGGGGCGATCTCGCCGAGCATCATCGCCGACAGCAGCACCCCGCCGCCCAGGCTGGAGAAACTGTCGTACGACGCGTTCGCCGCGCCGTCCGCCGAGCCGGTCGCCGCGATGCCGAACAGGGTCGAGCCGGGGACGCCGACCCGGGTCTCGGTGCCCTCGTACGGGCCGCCGACCGCCGCCGTCACCGTGCCGTTGTGCGCGCTCTGCGCGAGGGTGCCGGCCGCGAGCAGCAGGCCGAAGAGGATGCCGACGACCGCCAGCAGGGTCCAGCTCTGCCGCAGGGAGCCGATCAGCCGGCCGTAGGTGCGGATGAACGCGGTGGGGATCAGCAGCATCAGCACGATCTCGATCGCGTTGGTGAGGGCGGTCGGGTTCTCGAAGGGGTGCGCGCTGCTGGCGTTGAAGATGCCGCCGCCGTCGCCGGACATCAGCTTGAGGGGTTCCCAGGAGCCGACCGGGCCGCCGAGCAGGGTCTGCTGCCCGCCCGCGATCGTCGTGACGGTGTGCGGGCCGTCGAGGTTCTGCGGGACGCCCAGGGCGATCAGGACGATGCCGCAGACGACCGACAGGGGCAGGATGATCCGGAAGATCGTGCGGACGAGGTCGACCCAGAAGTTGCCGAGCCGGTCGGTGTCGCGCCGCACGAGGCCCCGGACGAGGGCGAGCGCGGCGCAGATGCCGACGGCCGCCGAGGCGAACGCCTGGACGCCGAGGCCCGCCATCACCGCGAGATGGCCGGTGGTGGACTCGCCGGCGTAGTTCTGCCAACTGGTGTTGGTGGTGAAGCTGACCGCCGTGTGCAGCGCGAGCCGCCACGGCATGCCCTCGTGGCCGGTGGACCAGGGCAGCCTGCCCTGGAGGGTGAACAGCGCGAACAGCGCGGCGATGCTCACCAGGCTGAAGGCGAGGAGCGCGAACAGGTAGTGCCGCCAGTCCTGTTCGCCGTCCGGGTCGATGCCGCAGACCTTGAACAGGGCGCGCTCGGCACGGTGGTGCGGGCCGCCGTCGAGGGCTCTCGCCATGTGGTCGCCGAGCGGCACGTGGAGTGCGACGACGACCGCGAGGATCAGGGTGGCCTGGAGCCAGCCGTACATGGTGGTCAGGCCCCCTTGGCCGGGACGGGACGGATGTGGTCGAGGGCCGCGTTCAGCTCGACGACGTTGACGGCGGGTGCGCCGAGGACGCCGAGGCCGCGCCCGCTGGTGCAGCGGTCGACGAGCTTGCGTACGGCCGCCTCGGTCATGCCGCGTTCGCGGGCGACGCGGGGTGTCTGGAGTGCCGCGTAGGCGGGGCTGATCTGCGGGTCGAGGCCGCTGGCGCTCGCGGTGACCGCGTCGGCCGGGACCTTCGGGTGCGCGGGCGCGTCGCCGCGGACGGGGGTGACGACCGCCTTGCTGTAGTCGGCCCCGGGCGTGGCGCACTCGACCGTGATCCCCTCGTACGTGCTGCGGAAGGGTTTTTCGGGGCACGCCTGGTCGAGGCTGACCACGCGGGTGGCCTTCCCGGTCGTGCCGCCGTCGCGGAACACGCCGAGGACCGCGCCGACTCCGTCGGCCGTGCAGTACGGGCGGGAACCGTCGACGTACTCCAGTTCGCCCACCGCCTTGCTGCGGGCGCAGACCTGGGTGAGCAGGCTCTGCTTCCCGGAATCGGGCCGCCCCTCGACCGGCAGGACGTCGACGGTCGACTCCGGGCCGAGGTTCCCGGCCGCCGAGGCCGAGGCGTCGTAGCCGGTGCCGGCGTCGGAGGGGCGGGGCTGGAAGTAGTACGGGATCGGGGCGCCCTTCCTGTCGAGGAAGGACTGCCCGATCAGTGCGCTGCCGCCGGCGGTCAGCCGGGAGCCGTGAGCGTGCTCGCGCAGGCCGGGGACCTGGGCCAGCGCGGTCATTCCCAGCGGGTAGAGCAGGCCGAGGACCACCGTGAGCACGACGACCACCCGGATCGCGGCCACGTGGTGGCCCACCCAGGAGGGCATTCTGGACAGAAGGTTCATGGGCGGGTCCTCATATCCCAGGGATGAACTGGACGACGGCGGCATCGATGAGCTTGATCGCGAGGAAGGGCAGGACCAGTCCGCCGAGGCCGTAGATCCACAGGTTGCGGGTGAGCAGGGCGTCGGCGCTGCTGGGCCGGTAGCGCACACCCCGCAGGGCCAGGGGGATCAGCACGACGATGATCACCGCGTTGAAGATGACCGCGGACAGGATCGCCGAGGTCGGCGAATGCAGCCGCATGATGTTGATCGCGTCGAGCGCCGGGTAGACCCCGCCGAACATGGCCGGCAGGATCGCGAAGTACTTGGCGATGTCGTTGGCGACGGAGAAGGCGGTCAACGCGCCGCGGGTGATGAGGAGTTGCTTGCCGATCTCGACGATGTCGATGATCTTCGTGGGGTCGGAGTCGAGGTCGACCATGTTGCCGGCCTCCTTGGCGGCCGACGTACCCGTGTTCATGGCCACGCCGACGTCCGCCTGGGCGAGCGCCGGGGCGTCGTTGGTGCCGTCGCCGGTCATGGCGACCAGGTGGCCGCCCGCCTGTTCCTTCTTGATCAGGGCGAGCTTGTCCTCCGGGGTGGCCTCGGCGAGGTAGTCGTCGACGCCCGCCTCGTTCGCGATGGCCCGAGCGGTGACCGGATTGTCGCCGGTGACCATGACCGTGCGGATGCCCATCCGGCGCAGTTCGGCGAAGCGCTCCCGCAGTCCCGGTTTGACGACGTCCTTGAGGTGGACGAGGCCGAGCAGCCGGGCCGGGCCCTCCTTGGGGCACTCGGCGACCGCGAGCGGGGTGCCGCCGGAGGCCGATATCCGCTCGACGGCGGCGTCCAGGGCCGCGGGGACCGTGCCGCCGTTGTCGCGGACCCAGTCCGCCACCGCGGCGGCCGCGCCCTTGCGCAGCCGGCGGCCTCCCCCGGTCCCCGGCCGGCCGGGCAGATCCACCCCGGACATCCGGGTGGTGGCGGAGAACGGCACCCACTCGGCGTCCTCGGGCACCTCTTCGGCCGCGTTGAACTCCTCGCCCACGTATCCGACGATGGAGCGTCCTTCGGGAGTCTCGTCCGCGAGGCTCGACAGCAGCGCGGCGTCCGCGAGCCGCCGGCCCGTCACCGAATCGAGCGGCAGCAGACCGCTCGCCCGCCGGTTGCCGTGGGTGATCGTGCCCGTCTTGTCGAGCAGCAGCGTGTTGACGTCGCCGGCCGCCTCGACCGCGCGCCCGGACGTGGCGAGCACGTTGCGCTGCACCAGCCGGTCCATGCCCGCGATGCCGATCGCGGAGAGCAGTCCGCCGATGGTCGTCGGGATCAGGCAGACGAGCAGGGAGACGAGCACGATCCCGGTGACGCCGTCGGCGGTGAGCGCCTCGGTGTCGTGCGCGGCCGCCATGAAGTCCTTGGAGAAGATCGCCATCGGCTGGAGCGTGAGGACCGCCACCAGGAAGACGAACGTCATCATCACCAGGAGCAGGTTCAGGGCGAGTTCGTTGGGCGTCTTCTGCCGGCCCGCGCCCTCCACCAGGGAGATCATCCGGTCCAGGAAGGAGTCGCCGGGTTCCTGCGCGATGCGTACGACGATCCGGTCCGACAGGACGCGGGTGCCTCCGGTGACGGCCGAGCGGTCGCCGCCCGACTCGCGGATCACCGGCGCCGACTCTCCGGTGATCGCCGACTCGTCGATGCTGGCGACACCCTCGACGACGTCGCCGTCGCCGGGCACCGTCTGCCCGGCCTCGACCACGACGAGGTCACCGCGGTGCAACTCCCCCGCGCCGACCGTCTCTTCGGCGTAGGCGTCCGCCGCCGCGCCCGGCCGCCATCCGGTGAGCCGCCGGGCGACGGTCTCGCGGCGCATGCCCCGCAGGCTGTCGGCCTGGGCCCGTCCGCGGCTCTCGGCGACGGCTTCCGCGAGGTTCGCGAAGACGACGGTGAGCCACAGCCACATGGTGATCAGCCAGCCGAACACGGACGGGTGGGTGAGGGCGATACCGGTGGTCAGGGCCGCGCCGATCTCGGTGACGAACATGACCGGGTTGCGGGCCAGGGGCACCGGGTTGAGCTTGCGCAGCGCGGCGGGCAGGGCGCGCCACAACTGCTTCGGGTCGAGCAGCCCGGCACCGATCCGCCGGGGACCCGGGTCGGGTGGTCCCACCGCGCCCTCGGGGTCCTCGGGGTCCTCGGGGTCCTGGGGGTCCTGGGGGTCCTCTCGCACTGCTGTGGGCGCGGTCATCGCAAGCGCTCCAGCGTGATCGGGGCCGGCACCGGGCCGGCCGGCAGGCCGATCGGGGCGACCAGCCCGACGTTGTTCTCGGCCGTCACAGAGTCCTCACATATCGCATACAAGGGATGTTTGGTGCACCTCCGGGCGAGGGCCGGGCCGTCGCTCGCCCGGAGGCGGATCGAGGGGGCGGCGCGGGAGTGACACGGGGGGCGTGGCCCACGTCGCGGTGGTGGATGTCGTCATCCCGGGGTCGAGTGGCTTGACGGCCCCGGACGCGAGGAGGCGGAGCGGGGCTCGGCGCCGACGCTATGCCCGCCCGTCCGCTCCGCCGGCGGCCCATGACGCAACGCTGACGGGCTTCGAGCGGACACTGACGTGACGCTTACACCAGGGGCGAGCCACGGCCGAGGGCGCCGCGCACGCGGTCCGGCCGCGCGACCCGGCCGTCGAGATCGTCTACGGCGCCTACTGCGACCTGCGGCCTACGTCCCCGACGAGCGGGTCGACCCGGCCCCGACCCCGGACCCGGACCCGGACCCAGCTACGGCTACGGCTACGGCTACGGCGCCCAGGAACCTCAGCGGAAAACGTGCCCGGACCCTGGTCATGAGGTGGGGTCCGAAGCCCCGGAGGCCAAGGGCTTCGGGCCGCGCGGGAGCCGACTCCCGCCGGATCCGTCCCTCGCCGCAAGCTCCGCTTCCGTCAGGGAAGTTGCGCGGCGAACGCCCCGTAGGCCCGCTCGTCGAAGAGGACGAACCTGACCTCCTCGACCTCCGTCTCCGCGGCGCGCACGGTCTCCACCGCGATGCGAGCGGCGTCCTCCATCGGCCACCGGTAGACACCGGTGGAGATGGCGGGGAAGGCGACCGTGCGCGCGCCGAGGGCGTCGGCCACCCGCAGTGACTCCCGGTAGCAGGAGGCGAGCAGCGCGGGGTCGCCGCCCGAGCCCCGGTACACCGGGCCCACCGTGTGGATGACCCAGTGGGCGTCCAGGTCGCCGGCCGTCGTGGCGACCGCCTGGCCGGTGGGCAGGCCCTTGCCGTACCGCGAGGCGCGGAGTCTGCGGCACTCGTCGAGGATGGCGGGGCCGCCGCGCCGGTGGATCGCGCCGTCGACGCCCGAGCCGCCCAGCAGCGAGGAGTTCGCCGCGTTGACGATCGCGTCGGCGGTCTGCCGGGTGATGTCCCCCTGGACCAGCGTGATGGTGGTCATGCCTGTCTCAGCCTCCGCCAGACGGCCTTCGCCGCGTTGTGCCCCGACATGCCGTGCACACCCGGGCCCGGCGGGGTGGCCGACGAGCAGATGAAGACCGCGGGGTGCGGGGTGTGGTACGGGAACAGGGACGGTTTCGGGCGCAGCAGGATCTGGAGACCGGAGACCGCGCCGCAGGAGATGTCACCGCCGACGTAGTTGGCGTTGCGGGTGGCCAGTTCGGGCGGGCCCGCGGTGGCACGGGCCAGGACGCGGTCGCGGAAGCCGGGGGCGAACCGCTCCAGTTGGCGCTCGACGGCGTCGGTGAGATCACCGGTCCAGCCGCTGGGCACATGTCCGTAGGCCCAGAAGACCTGGCGGCCGGCCGGTGCCCGGGTCGGGTCGGCGACGCTGGGCTGCACGGTGATCAGGAACGGCTTGTCGGGGGCCCGGCCCTCGCGGGACACGGCGCGCAGGGCGGTGCCGATCTCCGCGCTGGTCGCACCGACCTGCACGGTTCCGGCCGAGCGGGCTTCGGGCGCGGTCCACGGCACCGGGCCGTCCAGGGCGTAGTCGATCTTGAAGACACCCGGGCCGTACCGGTAGCCCGCGTAGTGGCTGCCGAAGCCGGCGATCCGGGCCAGGGCGGTCGGCGAGGTGTCGAAGACGTACGCGCGGGCGGGCGGCAGGTCGTCCAGGCGCTTGACCTCGTAGTCGGTGTGCACGCTGCCGCCGAGGTCCTTGAGGTAGCCGGCGAGGGCGTCGGAGATCGACTGGGATCCGCCGCGGGCCACGGGCCAGCCCCGGGCGTGTGCGGCGAGCGCGAAGACCAGGCCGACGGCGCTGGTCGCGAAGCCGCCCAGCGGGGCCATGACATGGGCGACGAGCCCGGCGAACAGGGTCCGGGCCCGTTCGTCGCGGAATCGGCTCGTCAGCCAGGTGGAGGGCGGCAGGCCGACCAGACCGAAGCGGGCGAGGGTGACCGGGTCACGCGGAAGCGCGGTGAGGGGCAGGGACATGAAATCCCGGGCCAGGGTGTCCCACTTGGGCAGGAACGGCGCGACCAGTCTGCGGTACGCCCCCGCGTCGCGCGGCCCGAACGAGGCGGCCGTCTCGGCGACCGACCGGGCCAGCACAGCGGCCGTGCCGTCCGGGAACGGGTGTGCCATGGGCAGGTCGGGATGCAGCCACTCCAGGCCGTACCGCTCCAGGGGGAGGGCGCGGAAGGCCGGTGAATTGATTCCCAGGGGATGCGCCGACGAGCAGGGGTCGTGGCGGAAGCCGGGCAGGGTGAGTTCTTCGGTGCGGGCCCCGCCGCCCACCGTGTCACGGGCCTCGAACACGGCCACGGAGAAGCCGCGGCGGGCCAGTTCCACGGCGGCCGTCAATCCGTTCGGCCCCGCTCCCACTACGACCGTATCGAGCATCGACGGCACCTTCGGACCCCTTCGTCAGCCGATGGCCACTCGGAGTCAGCATATGCCGGGGCACTGACAATCCCGACGGTGCGGTGGAAGTACCGGGCACCGGGCGGTCCCGGGAACGGTCAGGACCGCCCCGTTGTCCGGGCCCCGCCCCGGCGTCCGGCGGTGTCCGTGCCCCGCTCCTCCCCCGGCGGCCGGGTCAGTCGCCGCTGCCGCGCAGCAGTTCCCGTACCCGGTGGGCGGTGGCGGCGTCCCGTGCCGCGGTGAACGGCAGGGCGTTGCCGCCGGTGATGCGGAACGGCTCGCCGGTGAGCGTGCGGTGGGTGCCGCCCGCCTCCTCGACCAGCAGCAGGCCCGCCGCATGATCCCAGGCGGCTTCCCAGGAGAACGCGGTGGCGTCCAACTCGCCCTGGGCCACGGCCAGATACTCCAGCCCCGCCGAGCCGCAGGCGCGCGGCGCGACGCCGTCCGCCCGGAGTCCGAGCAGCGCGTGTTTCTCCTCGTCGGTCGTGTAGTCCGGGTGGGAGGTGGCGACGCGCAGGTCCCGGCCGGGCGCGGGCGCGCCCGCGACGAGCCGCTCTCCGTCGAGGAAGGCGCCCCCGCCCCGTACGGCGGTGGCGAGCCGGTCGACGGCCGGTGCGTAGGTCCACGAGGCGAGCAGGACGCCCCGGTGGGCGAGCGCGACGAGCGTGCAGAAGCCGGGGTCGCCGTGGACGAACTGGCGGGTGCCGTCGACCGGGTCGACGATCCACACCGGCGCGTCGCCGCGTATCGCCTCGTAGGTCGCGGGGTCGGCGTGGACCGCCTCCTCGCCCACGACGACGGAACCGGGCAGCAGGGCGGCGAGGACTCGGGTGAGGTACCGCTCCGCGAGGCGGTCGGCGTCCGTCACCAGGTCGTGCGGCCCGCTCTTCTGCGCGACCTCGTGGTCGGCGAGCCTGCGGAAGCGGGGCAGGATCTCGGTCGCCGCGGCCTCGCGGATCGCGTCCTGAACCGCTGCCGAGCGGCTGGGGAGGAATTCCGTCAGCAGGGCTTCGGCGAGGCCGTCCCCGCCGGCCGCTGAGCGCTGTCCGAGGTCTTCGTCCAGGGGGCACCCCCAGGTCCTGGTGTCTTCGATCATGTCTCCATGAGAGCATGCGGCGCTGACAATCCACACCGGCCCGGTGTATCCCGGGTGGAATCGAGACGAACAGCCGGTGCCGCCGGTCAGCGGCCCACCGCGTAGCCCTGCATCCCGCGCGGGTTGGCCGCCGCCGACAGGACGCCGGTGGCGGGGTCCCGGGCCACCGCGCACAGCCGGCCCTCGGACCAGTCGGGGCCGACCGTGACGTCATGGCCCCGCCGCCGGAGTTCCGCGACCACCGCCGGGTCGGTGCGGGACTCCACGGTGACGCTGCCCGGGTTGCGGCCGCGCGGGTAGAAGGAGCTGGGGAAGCTGTCGTTGTGCCAGTTCGGTGCGTCGATCGCGCCCTGTAGGTCGAGGCCGCCGCGCACCGGGCCGCGTAGTGCGACGGCGAGGAAGAAGTGCAGCTGCCACTGGTCCTGCTGGTCCCCGCCGGGGGTGCCGAACGCCAGTACCGGGGTTCCGTCGCGCAGCGCGAGTGACGGGGTGAGGGTGGTGCGCGGGCGGCGGCCGGGGGTGAGGGTGCCCGGCAGGCCCTCCTCCAGCCAGGTCATCTGGAGCCGGGTGCCGAGCGGGAAGCCGAGTTCGGGCACGACCGGGTTGGACTGGAGCCAGCCGCCGCTCGGCGTGGCCGCGACCATGTTGCCCCAGCGGTCGACGACGTCGAGGTGGCAGGTGTCGCCGCGGGTGGCACCGTCGGCACCCGTGCCGAGCCCGCCGGGGAGCCGCGCCGTGGTCGGCTCGCCGACGCCCATCGGGTCGAACCCGGCCACCTCGCCGGCGGCCACGCGCGCGGGGCCGCACAGCCGGGGTGTGCGGCCACCGGGGCTGCCGGGCCGCAGATCGTACGAGGCGCGGTCGCCGACCAGTGTCCGCCGCCCGGCGTTGTACGCGTCGGACAGCAACTCGGTGACCGGCACGTCGGCGGCGTCGCCGTACCACGCCTCGCGGTCGGCCATGGCGAGCTTGCAGCCCTCGATCAGCAGGTGGTGGTAGTCGGCGGAGCCGTACGGGGGCAGTTCGGGCGGCAGCAGGGCCAGTTGTTGCAGGAGGGCGGGGCCCTGGCTCCAGGGGCCCGCCTTGCACACGGTCCAGCCGCGCCAGTCGTACGTCACGGGGGCCTCGTAGCTCGCGGACCAGCCGGCGAGGTCGGCGGCGGTGAGCGTGCCGGTGTGCCGTTCGCCGCTGGTGTCCAGGGTGGGCCGCCGGGCCTGCCGTACCAGTGCCTCGGCGATGAAGCCGGTCCGCCACACCTCGCGGGCGGCCTCGATCCGCGCCTCCCGGTCCCCCGCGCCCTCGGTCTCGGCGAGCAGCCGCCGCCAGGTGGCGGCGAGGGCCGGGTTGCTGAACGGCCGGCCGGGCCGGGGTGCCTCACCGCCGGGCAGGTACACCTCGGCCGACGAGGTCCACTCGGTCTCGAACAGCCGGCGTACGCTCTCGACGGTCCCGGTGAGGTTCTCCACCGGCGGGTGGCCGTGCTCGGCGTACCCGATGGCGTACTTCAGGACGTCGGCGAGGGACCTGGTGCCGTGGTCGCGCAGGAGGAGCAGCCAGGCGTCGAAGGCGCCGGGCACGGCGGCGGCGAGCGGTCCGGTGCCGGGCACCAGGTCCAGGCCGAGTCCCCGGTAGTGCGCGACCGTCGCGCCCGCGGGCGCCACCCCCTGCCCGCACAGCACCCGCACCTCGCCGCCCGCCGGCGCCAGGAGGATCGGCACCTCGCCGGCCGGGCCGTTGAGATGGGGCTCGACGACGTGCAGCACGAACGCGCCCGCGACGGCGGCGTCATAGGCGTTGCCGCCGTCCTCCAGCACGGCCATGGCGGACTGCGAGGCCAGCCAGTGCGTGGCGGACACCATGCCGAAGGTGCCCTGGAGGGTGGGGCGGGTGGTGAACATCTGGCCTCTCTTCGCATGGTTCGGAGGTACGGGTCGTCCCACGGTCCGGAGGTACGGGCGGCGAACGGGTGGTTCACCGCGTGCCGTTGCCGGTCCTGATGCAGTGCCTTCCCCTGTCCGATTCCTTCATGCGGATCTCCGATTCCCTTCGTGCGGACCGCTGCTCGCCCCAGGGTGCCGGTCCGGCACCCGCGGGGCCGCCGTGTCCTGCGGATCGGCGGCCGGGAGCGTCACCGCCGCACGTCTCTGCGGGAGACGGCCAGGTAGCCGACGAAGCAGGCGATGGCGACGGTCCAGGCCAGGGTGACCGGCCCCAGCCCCAACCCCAGTCCGCCCCGGGCGTGCCCGACCGCCATCCAGTCGGCGAGGGAGGCGCCGAGGGGGCGGGTGATGACGTAGGCGGTCCAGAAGGCGGTCACGGCGTTCATGCCGGCGACGCGGTGCGCGACCGCGGGCACGCAGATCGCGGCGGCGAAGAGCAGGACCGAGCCGGCGTAGCCGAAGCCGACGGTGGCGGTGAGGTCGCCCGCGGCGGTGCCGAGGGCGAACGTGGCGAGGACCGCCGCCCAGTAGAAGATCTCGCGGCGGCGGGTGCGGATGCCGTGGATGGACAACGTCCGCTCGACGGCGTACCAGAGGGCGAAGACGGCGGCCAGCAGGACGAGGAAGACCGGCGTGGACACCGCGTAGGGCACGCCGAGACCGACGTGCAGGACATCGGCGGCCATCGTGCCGAACACACTGACCATGACGACGGCGGTCCAGTACACCCAGGCGATGTACCGGCGGACGGCGAACTGCACGGCCAGGGAGACGGCCAGGGCGAGACCACCGAGCGCGACCGCGGGCACCGGACCGAACACCCGGGCCAGCAGGTCCGACGCGGTCTCGCCCATCCCGGTGGTGAGCACCTTGATGATCCAGAAGTAGACGGTCACTTCCGGCACCTTGTTCGCCAGGGCGCGAAGGGGAACGAAGGGGCGGTCGTCGAGGAGGTGCTCTGTGGTCATGGACCGCACGATGACACGGTGAACTCGTGGTGCCACAGAGGCGTTTGCCATTGTTTTGGACCCTCTGGTGCATGACTTTCACCGGCGCGCGGACAACCTGACAGCAACCTGAACGCCTCCTCGAAACACCTGGTCACGCTAGGTGTGCCGGTGATAGGCAGGAGATTTCGCCCGGCCGCGGTCACGGCGGCGCCCAGGGCGTGCGACCAAATTATGCAGTTAAAACTGTACAGTCGAAACTGTATGCATTAGTGTCGTGGCCACGGGTGGGAACCCGCGCCCGTCGCCCCCGGCCGTCCGGCGCGCGGCGCCCGCCGAAAGCCAAAGACACCTCCGAGAGGCACGCCCTTGTCCCGCACCGCCCTGCTGCTCATGGACCTCCAGCTCAATCACCTCGCGCACATGGCCGACGACTACCTGCCCAACGCCGTGCGCGCCCTCGGCACGGCCCGCGCCGCCGACGTCCCCGTCATCCACGTGGCTCTCCGGCTGCGCCCCGGCCACCTCGACGCCCACCCCCGCAACAAGGTCTTCGGATCCCTCCCGCACCACCTCTTCACCGCGGACGACCCCGGCACCGCCATCCACCCCGACGTAGCACCCGCGGACGGCGAGATCGTCGTCCACAAGAACCGCGTCAGCGCGTTCGCCGGCAACGACCTCCAGCAGATCCTGGCCGCCGAGGACATCACCCACCTCGTCCTGGCCGGCATCGCCACCGGCGGCATCGTCCTGTCCACCGCCTTGCAGGCAGCCGACCTCGACTACCGGGTCACCGTCCTGTCCGACGCCTGCGCCGACCCCGACCCCGCGCTCCACGAAACCCTCGTCGAGCAGGTCTTCGCCCGGCGCGGCGAGGTCGTCCGCGTAGCCGAGTGGGCACACGCTCTCGGCACCGCCGCCTGAGCGCGACACCGCGAGGGTGACGCCCGTCACCGCGAACGCGCCCCGGGGCCAGGACACCCGCACGGCTTATCGACCCGGATCCGGGCGATTCGTCCGCACCCTCCCCCGTCATCGCGCAGGTAAGAAGCGAGTTGGCACTTTCGTCCCACAGCCAGTCGTGTGACACTGGCGTCCCGCAGTGCGGACACCCTCCGCACCCCCCTTCCCCCACGAGAAGTACGCCGTGCGTCATCTTCCTCTGCCGCTCGCCCTCACCGCGCGTCTGTCACCGGTCGCCGTGCTCGCCGTGGCCGGCTGGGCACTGACGTCCGGCCCGTTCGCCGCGACACCGGCCACGGAACACCAGCCGGACCAGGAGACCGCCACCCAGCCGTCGGCCGCCGCGTCCTCGTCCACCGACGCGTCGACGGACACGTCGACGACGTACGCCACCGCGCCCGCACCCTGCGCCGGCGTGCCCAAGGCGACCGTCACCTCGCTGGTGCCGGGCGCCAAGACGGCCGGCAAGGAGATCCCCTCGACGGACGCGAAGCTGCGCCGCACCTGCTCCTGGAACGCGCTCAAGGGCTACGACTACCGCTGGCTCGACGTCTCCTACGAGATCTCCGACACCGACAGCGCGGCGCAGAAGGAATACGACCAGCGGATCTCGGAGAAGAGCGGCGGAGGGGACGTACCCGGAGTCGGCGACTCGGCCTACTCGGTGGTGAACCTGACCACCGAGGCCAAGCAGCAGACCCGCGAGGGCGTCGTCATCGCCCGCGTCAACAACGCCCTGGTGATGGTCACTTACAACGGCAGCGACTTCGAGACGAAGAAGGCGCCGGCCACGGACGAGATCAACAAGGGGGCCATCAAGGCGGCCAAGGCGGCCGTGGCCACGCTCCAGGACGGCGCCTGACCGCGCCGAGGAGTCCCGTGCCGGGGAGCCCTCAGCGCAGGCGGCGCCGGACGTGCTCGGCGACCTCCGCGCGGTGCGGACTCAGATAGAAGTGGTCGCCGCCGGGGAAGACGTGCACGTCGGTCGCGGCTTCGGTGTGCGCGGACCAGGCCCCGGCCTGCTCGACGGTGACCCGGGGGTCGCTGTCGCCGACCAGGACGGTGACCGGCACGGTGAGCGGTGTGGCGTCGGCCGGGCAGCGGTAGGTCTCGATCGCCCGGTAGTCGGCGCGTACGGCGGGCAGCACCATGCGGCGCAGTTCCTCGTCGGCGAGCAGTCCGGGACTGGTGCCGCCCAGCGACTCGATCTCCGCCACCAGACCGTCGTCGTCAAGGAGGTGGACGCGTTCGTCCACGGAGAGAGACGGAGCCCGCCGCCCTGACGCGAACAGCCACAGCAGGGGTGCCGCCGTCGGATCGGCGGCCAGCCGCCGGGCGACCTCGAAGGCGACCACCGCACCCATGCTGTGGCCGAACAGCGCGAGCGGCCCGCCGATGTAGGGGCCGAGCGCGGCCGCGGCACGGTCCGCGAGCACACCGATGTCCTCGACCGCCGGCTCCTGCCACCGCTCCTGCCGTCCGGGGTACTGCACGGCCAGCACTTCGATCTCCGGGGAGAGCAGGCCGGACAGCGGGTGGTAGAAACCGGCGGCACCCCCGGCGTACGGAAAGCAGGCGAGGCGGACCTTCGCCTCCGACACCGGGTGGAACCGGCGGATCCACTGTGCGGACTCCTCGCTCGTCACTTCGCCTCCGGTCCTGGTTCACACATTTCGGCCCCTGCACGGGAATTGGCGGCACGCCACTCAGTCATGGACGCACACCATTCCACGAGGACGCTAGCACCGCCGGAATTGCACCTGGGACCCCTAACTCCGTTCGACAACCCCCTAGCTCGCCGTGCACAACCGCCGCGGCCGTCCGGTCGGTGATGCAATCTCCTCAGGTTCCCAAGGCTGCGACGGAAGGCAGTGGCACCAGGAGCGGACCAGCCGTGGCGAAGACAACTACGTGGAGATGGCACTCGTGAAGGCGCTCATACTCTCCGGAGGAGCGGGCACCCGCCTGCGCCCGATCACGCACACATCGGCGAAGCAGCTCGTACCGGTCGCCAACAAACCCATTCTCTTCTACGGCCTCGAAGCGATCGCGGAAGCCGGGATCGTCGATGTCGGGATCATCGTGGGCGACACCGCCAAGGAAATACAGGAGGCCGTCAAAGACGGATCGCAATTCGGGATCAAGGTCACCTACATTCCGCAGGAGGCGCCGCTCGGGCTCGCCCATGCCGTGCTCATCGCCCGGGACTTCCTGGGCGACGACGACTTCGTCATGTATCTCGGTGACAATTTCATCGTGGGCGGGATCTCCGAGCTGGTCGACGCGTTCCAGGAGGAACGGCCGGACGCCGGGATCCTGTTGACGAAGGTGCCCGATCCCCGCGCGTTCGGCATCGCCGAACTCGACGTCGACGGACGGGTGGTGGGCCTCGAAGAGAAACCCGAGGTGCCCAAGAGCGAAATGGCCCTCGTCGGTGTCTATCTCCTCACCCCCGTGATCCACACCGCGGTACGCGCCATCGAGCCGTCCGACCGGGGCGAACTGGAGATCACCGATGCCCTGCAGTGGCTCATCGACCAGCGCTACGACGTGCGCTCGACGACGATCTCCGGGTACTGGAAGGACACCGGCAAGGTCAGCGATCTGCTGGAGGTCAACCACACGGTCCTGGAACACGTGGAGCCACTGGTGGCGGGCGTGGTCGACGACGCGAGCGTCATCATCGGCAGGGTGCGCATCGAGGCGGGCGCGCAGGTGTCGGGCAGCCGCATCGTGGGCCCGGCGATCATCGGGGCGGACACCGTGGTGAAGGACGCCTACGTCGGACCGTTCACGGCCCTGGCGGACGGCTGCCGGATCGAGGACAGCGAGATCGAGTACTCGATCGTCCTGAAGGGCTCCTCGGTGACCGGGGTGCGCCGCGTGGAGGCGTCGCTCATCGGCCGGGACGTCGAGGTCACTCCCGCACCGCGCAATCCGGCCGCCCACCGGCTGGTGCTCGGCGACCACAGCAAGGTGCAGATATCACGATGACGACCCGGATTCTCGTGACCGGCGGCGCCGGTTTCATCGGCTCGCACTACGTCCGTACGATGCTCGGTCCGCACGGGCCGGGGGACGTCCAGGTGACCGTCCTGGACAAGCTGACCTACGCCGGAAACCTCGCCAACCTCGACGAGGTCCGCGACTCGCCCAGACTGTCGTTCGTCCAGGGCGACATCTGCGACCCGATGCTGGTGGCCGGGCTGACGGCCGCGCACGACCAGGTGGTGCACTTCGCGGCCGAGTCGCACGTGGACCGGTCCATCGACGGCGGTGCGGAGTTCGTCCGGACCAACGTCGTCGGCACCCACACCCTGGTCGACGCGGCGCACCGCGCGTCGGTCGACAGGTTCGTCCACGTCTCGACCGACGAGGTGTACGGATCCATCGACACCGGCTCCTGGCACGAGTCGCATCCGCTGCAACCCAACTCGCCCTATTCCTCGTCCAAGGCGGCCGGCGACCTGATCGCCCTCTCGTACCACCGCACCCACGGCCTCGACGTGCGGGTCACCCGGTGCAGCAACAACTACGGGCACCACCACTTCCCCGAGAAGGTCATCCCGCTGTTCATCACCCAGTTGCTGGACGGCGGGAAGGTCCCGCTGTACGGCGACGGCGGCAACATCCGGGACTGGCTGCACATCGACGACCATGTGCGGGCCGTCGAACTGGTCCGCACGAAGGGCCGGCCCGGCGAGGTCTACAACATCGGCGGTGGCACCGAGATGTCGAACCTGGAACTCACCCGGCGGCTGCTCGACGCGTGCGCGGCCGACTGGGACGAGAGCGTCGAGTACGTCGCCGACCGCAAGGGCCACGACCGGCGCTACTCGGTCGACTGGACCAAGATCCGCGACGAGCTGGGCTATGTCCCGCGCCGGGACTTCGCGACCGGTCTGGCCGAGACGGTGCGCTGGTACCAGGAGCACCGCTCCTGGTGGGAACCGCTCAAGGCGCGGGCGGCGCTGTGAGACGGACGGCAGGGCGCGGCGCCCCTCCCCGGTCCTCGGGGTGGGCGCCGCGCCCTCGTCCCCCGGTCAGCGGCCCCCGGTCGGCCCGAACAGTTCCCGCACCCGTTCCAGGGAGCGGAGTTTCTCCTTGGTGTCGGTGATGTTGTTGGTCACCATCAGTTCGTCCGGCCGGGCGGCGTCGAGGAGTTCGGCCAGCCGCCGCCGGACGGTCTCCGGGCCGCCGACGGCCTGCCCGGCGAGCAGCGTCCCGGCGTAGTCGCGCTTGCCGTCGGGCCAGTCGTAGCCGGCCGCCTCGTCGGGTGTGGGCAGCGGATCGTGCCGGGCCAGGCCGCCGATCTCCAGGGCCGAGACCACCGCGGGCAGGGCGAGTCCGGTCGCGTGGCCGTCGTCCTCGCCGCACACGGTGTGCACGGTGAGCATGGCGTACGGCGCGTCGAGCAGCGCCGAGGGACGGAAGGCGGACCGGTAGGCGGCCAGGGCCTCCGCGGCGCCGCGCGCACCGAAGAAGTGGTGTGCGAAGGCGTACGGCAGACCCCGCTGCCCGGCGAGGGCCGCGCTGCCGACGCTGGATCCGAGGACCCAGACCTCGGGCGGCGCTGCCGGTACGGGCATGGCGGTCAGCCCGGCGTACGGGTGTTCCGGCGGAAAGCTGTCCGTCACGAAGTGGACGAGATCGCCGAGGTCGTCGGCGAAGGCGTCCGCGGGCAGCCGGCGCAGGGCCGACGCGACGGCCTGGCCGGTGGCCGGTGCCCGTCCGACGCCCAGGTCCACCCGGCCCGGGAACAGCGTGCCCAGCGTGCCGAAGGACTCGGCCACGACGAGCGGCGCGTGGTTGGGCAGCATCACCCCGCCGGAGCCGATCCTGATCGTGCGCGTCGCCGAGCCGAGCGCGGCGAGGAGCACGGCGGGTGCGACGCTGGCGACCCCCGGGGTGTCGTGGTGCTCGCCCACCCAGACCCGTAGGAAACCCAACTCCTCGGCGCGGCGTGCCAGTTCGCCCACCGTATTGAGGGCGTGTGCGGCGCCGCGGCCGCGTTCCACCGGCGCGATGTCGAGCACGGACAGCGGGATCCGGGGCAGCGGGGCGCTCATCGGACACCGTCCTGCTGGGGCATGGAGCCGGCGTGCTGCCCGGTCACGGCGGATGCCGCGGCTCGGGCCCGGGCCAGCAGGCGGGCCGTGCGGTCCGCGTGGGCGGCGGTCTCGGAGCCGGTGAGTGCGGCGGCGCGGCGGTGCAGCGCGCCGGCCTCCTCGGACACCGCGTCGGCCTCGTCCTCGACCGCGCGGAGCGCGGCCCCCAGGTCCGTACGGCCGCTGTGCGGATGCTCCCCGGCGGCGAGCCGGCCGGCGGCCGCACCCAGCGCCACCTGGGCGAGGACCAGGTGAAGGGTGGGGACGAGGAGGTCGTTGTAAGCGCGGGGCTGGAAGACCTTGTCGACGTATCCCAGCGCGCCGCTCCAGGGGATGTCGGCGTCGCGCACGGTGACGGTGCCCGCCTCGTCGTCCTCGAAGGTGAGCCCGACATGGGTGGACATGGCGAGCGAGCTGACCAGGGACCCGTCGGGGAAGCGGCCTTCGAGCAGGGTGATGTCGCTGACCCGGGCGGCCGTGGACGGGGTGATGCGCCCGTTGAAGACGATGTCGTCACCGCGGTCGCGGACGGCGAGGGCGGCGCCGCGGACGTCGAGGGATCCTCCGAACAGCCACCGGGCCCGGGCCGAGACCTCGTCGATGTGCTCGGTCTTCTCCCGGGTGGCGATGAAGGAGGCGAGCCTGACCCAGACGTAGTGCCGGCCGAGGAGTTCGCCGAGCGCGGGGTCGGCCGCCGAGACGATCCGCACCACCCGGTCGGCCACCGGCCAATCCTGTGCCCCGCCGCCGTGCTCGGCGGGCCCGAGCAGAGTGATCAGACCGGAGTCCTTGAGCAGGGTCACCGCACGGTGCGGCGGCCGCGCGCTCGCCGAACGCTCCGCGGCCGAGGCGGCGAGTGAGGCCGCGACGGTGCGGGCCCGCTCGCTCCAGCCGTCGGCATCCGCCTCCGCCTTCCAGGTGGTGTCAGTCATGCACACTCCGTCGTTGTGGGATTTTCCGAGAAGGGACGGGAGCCGGAGAGGGACTCCCGTGCGGGGTGGTCTCGCCGGTGGCGCGCGCCAGCTCCGGTATCGCGTCGACGAGGGAGCCGGTGTACGCGTGCCGGGGGTGGCGGAAGACGTCGCGCGTCGGGCCCTCCTCGACGATCACGCCGTCCCTCATCACGAGCACGCGGTCGCTGATCTCCTGCACCACGGCGAGGTCATGGGTGATGACCAGCAGGGCCACCCCGGTGTCCCGCTGCAACCTGCCCAGCAGGTCGAGCACTTGGGCCTGCACGGTGACGTCGAGCGCGGAGACGGGCTCGTCGCACACCAGGAGCCGGGGGCGTGGCGCGAGCGCGCGGGCGATGGCGATCCGCTGCCGCTGGCCGCCGGAGAGCTGGTGCGGCCGGCGCCGCAGCAACCCGGTGTCCAGTCCGACCTGTTCCAGCAGTTCGGCGACGCGCTCCGGGCGCCCCGGGCGGGCGGCCGCGGGCAGTGCCTCCGCGATGATCCGGCCCACCGTGAAGCGCGGGTCGAACGACGCGTACGGGTCCTGGTGGACGAGTTGCACCTGGTGCCGCAGGGGTCTGCGGGCCCTTTCGCCCAGGGTGCTCCAGGGCCCGCCGTCCAGGCGTACCTCTCCGGTGTCCGCCGGGAGCAGGCCGAGCAGTACCCGGGCCAGGGTGCTCTTGCCCGAGCCGGACTCGCCGACCACGCCCAGGCTCTCGCCCGCGCGCAGGGTCAGCGAGACATCGTCCAGCGCGCGCCGGGCGGGGGCCTTCCCCTGCCCGGGGTAGGTCTTCACGAGGTGCTCGGCGGTGAGCAGGACCTCGCCGGGCGGGTGTGCGGTGCGGCGCCGTCCGGTGGGGATCGAGTCGATGAGGGTGCGTGTGTAGGGGTGCCGGGGCTCGGTGAGCAACTGCGCGGTGGGCCCCTGCTCGACCACGTCCCCGTCGCGCATGACCAGGACGCGGTCGGCGAGTTGGGCGACCACGGCGAGATCATGGCTGATCAGGAGCAGTCCTCGCCCCTCGCCCTTGATGCGTTCCAGCAGCCGCAGGATCTGTGCCTGCACCACGGCGTCCAGGGCGGTGGTGGGTTCGTCGGCGATCAGCAGCCGGGGGTCGGCGGCCAGCGCCGCGGCGATCAGGGCGCGTTGGCGCAGCCCGCCGGACAGTTGGTGCGGGTACTGGGTGCGCCGGCTCTCGGGCTCGGGGACCCCGGCGTCGGTGAGCAGTTCCACCACGCGTTCGGTGACGTCCCGGCCGGCCGCGGCCCGGTGCAGGGCGACGCCCTCGGCGATCTCGGCGCCGACGGTGCGCAGCGGGTCGAGCGAGACCATCGCGTCCTGGAGGACCATGCCGATCCGCCGGCCGCGCACGGAGCGCCAGCGGCGTTCGGTGAACCGGGTCGCGTCGGCGCCGTCGATGTCCAGCCGGTCGGCGCCCACCCGGGCGCGGCGTCCGGCGAGGCCGATCAGGGCCCGCGCGGTGACGCTCTTGCCCGAGCCGGACTCACCGACCAGGGCGACGCACTCGCCGGGCGCGACCGAGAGGGTGACGCCGCGCACGACGGGCCGGGCCGCGCGCCCGAAGGCGACGCTCAGGTTCTGCACGTCGATGAGGTTCATCGCACCGCCGAGACCTGGAGGTGGCGGCCGATGGCGGTGGCGGCCACGACGACGAGGGAGATGAGGACGCCGGGCGCGACCGAGATCCACCAGGCGGTCTGCAGGAAGTCCTTGCCGTCGGCGACCATGGACCCCCAGTCGGCCTGCGGTGGTCTGGGGCCGAGGCCCAGCAGGCTGAGCCCGGCTCCGCTGGCGATGGCCGCGCCGGAGCCGATGGAGGCGAGGACGACGACCGAACCGCCGATGTTCGGCAGCACGTGCCGCAGGAGGTAGCGCCACGGCGGCACCCCGAGCACCTTGGCGGAGTCGACGTACTCCGAGCCGAGCACCAGCCGGGCCTGGCCGCGTACGAGCCGGGCGTAGCCGGGGATGCCGGCGAGTCCGATGGCCACGGCGACGTTCAGTGTGCCGCCGCCGAGCACGGCGACGACCAGCAGGGCGAGAAGCGTCTCCGGAAAGGCCATCAGGACGTCGACGACGCGCATGAGCAGGGCGTCCGCCCGGTTCGTGCCGACCGCTGCCAGCAGGCCGAGCAGGGCGCCGCCGCCGACGCCGATGGCGGTGGCCGCCGCGGACACCGCGACGGAGATCCGGGTGCCGTACACCAGGCGGGCGAACACGTCGCGGCCGAGTTGGTCGGTGCCGAGCAGGTGGCCGGCGCCGGGTGCCTGGAACGTCCGGACGACGTCGGTCGCGTTCGGGTCGTGGTCGGTGAACAGGCCGGGAACGGCGAGGACCAGGGCCAGCAGGAGCAGCAGGGCGCCCGCGCACAGCAGCGGGACCCGGTCCCGGACCGCCCACCGGACGCCCGCGCGGGGCCCGGTGGGCGACACGGCCTCGACACCGACCCACGCGGCCCCTCCCCTCCCGATGGTCTTCCGTTCGTCCTCCGGTCCGCCGTCGACGCTCATGGGGTGACCTTTCTCAGCCGCGCATCGATGACCGGGTGCAGCAGGTCGACGACGATGTTGATGACGACGAAGACGACGGCCGACAGCAGGACCAGGGCCGTCACCACGGGGATGTCGCGGGCCTCCACGGCCCGGACGAGGATGCGGCCCAGGCCGGGCCTGGCGAAGATGTTCTCCACCAGGACCGCGCCGCCGAACAGCCCGCCGAGCAGGAACCCGGACATGGTGGTCAGGGGCAGCAGCGCGTGCCGCAGGGTGTGCCGCAGCAGCAGCCGTGTCTCCCCGAGGCCGCGGGAGCGGGCGGTCAGCACGAAGGGCCGGCCGTCCGTCTGTTCCAGTTCCTGCCGCATGACCTGGGTGAGGACTCCGGCCAGCGGCAGGGCCAGGGCCAGGGTGGGCAGGACGAGCGCGGAGGCCGAGCCGTCCCCGGCCGCGGGGAAGAGATGGAGGTGGAAGGAGAAGACGGTCAGCAGCACGATGCCGAGCCAGAAGGCGGGCACGGACACGGTGACCAGTTCCACGGCCGAGGCGAGCGACCGGACGAGTCCGCCGCGGCCCGCTGTCGCGACGGCGGCGAGCACCGCCAGCAGCAGTGCGCACACCAGGGCGCACAGCGCCAGTTGCACGGTCGGCAGCACCTGTCCGGAGAGCACCTGGCCGACGGGCTGGTTGAGCTGGTACGACCGTCCCAGGTCGCCGCTGAGCAGCGCGCCCATGCTGTGCACGTACTGGACGGGCAGCGGGTCGTCGAGTCCGCTGTCGACGAGGACCTGGTGGCGCAGTTCGGGTGTGACGGGTGTGCCGGGGCCGATCAGCGCGGCCACCGTGTCACCGGGCACGAGGTGCACGGCGAAGAAGGTGAGGGTGGCCGCGCCCCAGACGACGAGGGCGCCGGCCGCCAGCCGCTGGAGGACGAAGCGCAGCACGCCGCCCGTCAACGTCCACTCACCCAGGCGTCGTAGAGGTCGTGTTCGCTGAACGCGTCGTAGGTCAGTCCGTGCACCCGGCTGCGTACCGCGGAGTCGCGGGAGGCGACGTACGTGGGGATCGAGTACGCCTGCTCGATCACTCTGCGCTGGACCTTCTGGTACAGCTCGACGAGCTGGTCGCGGTCGTCGGTGCGCTGGGCGCGGTCGAGCAGGGTGTCGAGCTGGGCGTCGTGCACCCGGGCGCCGTTCATGCCGCCCTTCCCGAACTGCTTCTTCGAGTGGTAGAGGTTGCGCAGCAGCGCCGGGTCGGGGCTCTCCCAGCCGAAGGCGAACATGTCGTAGTCGCCCTTGGCGGTGCGGTCCATGCTGGTGGCCGAGTCGACCGGGATCAGGTCGAGCGCGATGCCGACCTTCTTGAGCGCGTCCTGGATCCCGATGGCGATGGCCTGGTTGTCGCTGGAGACGAAGCTCTGCACGTAGGGGACCAGGGCCGTCAGCCGCCTGCCGTCCTTGGTGCGGTAGCCGGCCGAGTCCCGCGCGGTCCAGCCGGCCGTGTCGAGCAGGTGCTCGGCCTTGGCCCGGTCGTACCCCCACAGGTCGCCGAGGTTCTTGTCGTAGGCGAAGGTCGAGGGATTCAGCGGCGACCGGGCCGGCTGGTACTCGCCCTGGAAGACGCCCTTGACGATGGCGGGCAGGTCGACGGCGCACTGCACGGCCCGGCGGACACCGAGGTCGTCGAAGGGCGCGCGCTGGGTGTTGAGGTAGAAGGTGTACGACGTGCCGGGCACGGCGGTGCGCAGCAGGCTCAGACCGCTCTGGGCGCGTACGGACGCCAGGCGCGCGGCGGGGATCTCCTCCGCCACGTCGGCCTGGCCGGAGGTGACCGCGCCGACCCGGGAGGCGTTCTCGGTGAGGATGTTCACCACGATCCGGTCGATCCGCGCGGCGCCGGTGTGCGCGGCCCCCGCGGGTGACCAGCGGTAGTCGGGGCGCCGCTCGAACACCGCCTGCTGGCCCGCGATGCGGGAGACGAAGCGGAAGGGGCCGGTGCCGACGATGGCCGGGCCGCCCGCGCCGAGGTCGGCGGCGCGTTCCTTGAGCGCCTTCGGCGAGTGGAAGCCGAGGAAGGTGGAGGCGACGGACCGCAGGAAGGAGGCGTAGGGCTCCTTGAGGTGGACGACCGCGGTGAACCGGTCGGGCACCTCGGTGCGCTCGTAGGGGCCGAGCAGCGGGGCCGCGGCCTTGGAGACGGTCTTGGGCGCGACCACGTGGTCGAAGTTGGCCTTGACCGCGGTCGCGTCGAAGGGGGTGCCGTCGCTGAAGGTGACGTCCTTGCGCAGCTTGAACGTGTAGCTCAGGCCGTCGGCGGAGACCTGCCACGAGGCGGCCAGCCACGGGGCGACCGTGCCGTCCGGTTTCAGCGTGACCAGGGAGTCGAGGACGGGGCGCAGCAGCCGGGCGGTGACCCCGGTGGACGCCTGGTGCGGGTCCCAGCTGTCCGGTTCGGTGGACGCCGCGTAGGTGAGTGTCCCGCCGTCCTGCGGGGTGTCCCCCACCGTGTCCTCGCCGCCGGTCGAACAGGCTGTCAGGCCCATCGTGCCCAGGGTGACCGCCGTACTGGTAGCTGCCGACATCAGCAGGAATCCTCGCCGGGACTGCATGGTCTCTCCTCGGGTCCGACTCTGTGCCGCTCCCGAGTCTGCGTCTCTGCCGTACCCCTGGCCCCCCTGCCCTCCCCCCTATACCCACCCTTATTTGCGGTTGCGGACCGCGGTGGAGCAGCGCGCACGGGGAGTCGGCGCGCGGCTCGGCACTACGCTCCGCCGCAGTGTCGGCGGACCGGCGACGCGGCCGGGAGCCGAGCCCGACGGGGAGTGCGACATGACCGACAGTGGGAGTGCGACATGACCGGAATTCCGCAGGGGGCCGCCGCCGCGGACGGCTCGTCCTGGCACACGATCGACGTCGACCTCGGCGACCGCGGCTACCCGGTGCGCATCGGTGCCGGGGTCCGGCACACCTTGCCCGAGGTGGTCGCCCGGATCGGCGCCCGCAAGGCGGTGGTGGTGTCGGCCCGGCCCGCCGCGTGGACACCCGATCCGGGGGTCGAGGCCCTGCACATCGCGGCCCGGGACGGCGAGCGGCACAAGACGCTGTCCTGGGTGGAGGAACTCTGCGTGTGTTTCGCGCAGTTCGGCCTGACGCGGTCGGACGTGGTGGTCTCCTGCGGGGGAGGCACCACGACCGACGCGGTGGGGCTGGCGGCCGCGCTCTACCACCGCGGGGTGCCGGTGGTGCATCTGCCGACCTCGCTGCTGGCCCAGGTGGACGCGAGCGTGGGCGGCAAGACGGCGGTGAACCTGCCGCAGGGCAAGAACCTGGTCGGCGCGTACTGGCAGCCCCGGGCCGTGCTGTGCGACACGGACTACCTGGCCACGCTGCCGGAGCGGGAGCGGATCAACGGGTACGGGGAGATAGCCCGCTGTCACTTCATCGGCGCCGGTGACCTGCGCGGCCTCGGCACGGCGGAGCAGATCGCGGCGAGCGTGGCCCGCAAGGCGCAGATCGTGAGCCTCGACGAACGCGACTCGGGGCTGCGCCATCTGCTGAACTACGGCCACACGCTGGGCCACGCGCTGGAGCGGGCCACGGACTTCGCGCTGCGGCACGGTGAGGCGGTGGCCGTGGGCACGGTGTTCGCCGGGCGGCTGGCCGGGGCGCTCGGCCGGATCGGCCCGGAGCGGGTGGCCGAGCACCTGGACGTCGTACGTCACTACGGGCTGCCCACCGAGGTGCCGGCCGGGGTGAGCACGGGCGAACTGGTGGCCCTGGCCCGGCTGGACAAGAAGGCGACCCGTGGTCTGGCTTTCGTGCTGGACGGGCCCGCGGGCGCCGAACTCGTCTCCGGCGTTCCGGCGGAGACGGTGGCGGCGGTCCTGGACGCGATGCCGCGCCGTGCGGCGGCGGGAGCGCCGACGCGATGACCGGTGACGCGCCCTGGAGCATCAGCGGAACCACCCGGCTGCTGGCCGTCATCGGGGACCCGGTGCGGCAGGTGCAGGCGCCGGCCCTGCTCAATCCCCTGCTGAACCGGCCCGGCACCGACGCCGTGCTGGTGCCGGTGCACGCCGGCCCGGACGACCTGCCCCACGTCGTCCGGGGCCTGCAACGGGCGGGCAACGTGGACGGGCTGCTGATCACCGTGCCGCACAAGGCGGCGGCCCGTGCCTTCGCCGACGGGCTGAGCCCGGCCGTCCGGCTCAGCGGCAGCACGAACGCGCTGCGCCGTGAGCCGGACGGCCGCTGGTACGCGGAGAACTTCGACGGCGCCGGCTTCGTGGCGGGGCTGCGGGCCGCCGGTCACGCGCCGGAGGGACGGCGGGTCATGCTGGTCGGCGGGGGTGGCGCGGGCAGTGCCATCGCCGCGGCGCTGCTCGGGGCGGGGGTGGCCCGGCTGACGGTCTGCGAGCCCGACTCCGAGCGGCGCGAGGCGCTGCTCGGCCGGCTGTCCCGGGTGTGGCCGGGGCGGGCGACCGGCCGTGCCGTGCCCGATCCGCAGGGTGCGGACCTGGCGGTCAACGCCACTCCGCTGGGTCTCTCCCCGGGTGATCCGCTGCCGTTCGCGCCGGGAACCCTGGAGCCCGGCGCGGTGGTCGCCGACATCATCATGAAGCCGAGGGACACCGCGCTGCTGAAGTCGGCGGCCGCGCTCGGCCATCCCGTCCATCACGGCGTGCACATGCTGACGCAGCAACTCGATCTCTACCGGGCGTTCTTCCGGCTGGCACCGGGCCGGTAATCGGAACCACGGACTTCGGTTCAGCAATGGGCGGACGATTCCCGGACAGTAGGCGTGACCCCCGCATGATGTCTTTCGCTTCGTGAATCAGGACGCGCGCATGACCGCAATAAAATGGGGGTAACGAAGTGAAACCGGTCGAACGGGACAAACAGTTGGAGCTATTGGACAAGCTCCTGTCGGAAACAGCCCAGGGGCATGGTCACGTGGCCCTGCTCGACGGAAGCATCGCCAGCGGAAAGACCGAAGTCCTGCACGCCTTCGGTGACCGGGCCGGCCGGTCCGGCGCCCTGTACCTGCACGCTTCCTGCCATCCGGCCGAGAGTCCGGTGCCACTCGGCGTGGTGAGCCAGCTCCTGGACAGCGCCCCGCTGCGGCCGGAACTCGCCGCACGGGTGCGCTCCTTGCTGCGTGACGCCGCCGCCCTGCCGTCCGGTTCCGCGAGCGGACCCGTGACACCCGACCTGGCGCGCGTCCTGCACGCCCTGTCCCAGGTGATCCTCGAACTGTCCGCGGCCGCCCCGGTGGTGCTCGGCGTCGACACCGTGCGCCATGCCGACCAGGCATCGCTCGACTGCCTGCTGCGGCTGGTGCGCAGGCTGCGCAACGGCCGGGTGCTCCTGGTCGTCACGGACGACACCGGAATGCTGCCGTCCGGCCCGCCGGTCCACTCCGAACTGCTGCGTCAGCCGCACGCGCACCGGATCCGCATCCCCCCGCTCTCCCAGGACGGCGTCCGCCAGTTCCTGGAGGAGCGGATGGACACCGAGAAGGCGCGGACCCTGGCACCCGCGGTCCACGACGCGGGCGGCGGCCATCCGCTGCTCACCCGGGTCCTCACCGAGGACCACCTGCTCTCCGGCGAGCCCCGGCCGCAGGGGTTCGGCGCCACGTTCGTCAGCTGCCTGCACCGCGGGGACCCGATGCTGCTCCGCGTCGTCCAGGCCCTCGCCGTACTGGACGGCGGCGCCGCACCCGCCGAGCTGGGCCGGCTGCTCGGCACCGAGACCGGCACGGTGGAACGCACGCTCCGCTCGTTGTCCGACAACGGCCTGCTGAACGGCGTGGAGTTCCGGCACCCGCTGGCCCGGTCCGCCGTGCTCGACTTCATGGGCGCCCAGGACGGCACGGAACTGCACCGCAGGGCCGCCCAGCTGAGACAGGAGCAGGGCGCGACCGCCACCACCGTGGCCCGCCATCTGGTGGCGGCCGGCCGCGGCCAGTCGGTCTGGGCGACCGGCGTGCTGCTGGAAGCCGCCGAGCACGCCCTGCTCGACCACCGGTACGAGTTCGCCGCGGACTGCCTGCGGCTCGCCCACCGCTGCACCACCGACGAACGCGACCGGGCGACCATCCGGGCCCGTCTCGCGCACGCGGAGTGGCAGTACAGCCCGTCGGCCGCCGGCCGGCACCTCACCCCGCTCACCGCCGGCCGCGGCGAGCACCTGGACCGCGGCCAGAACCTCGCGCTCGTCCGCAAACTGCTGTGGCTGGGGCGCACCGAGGAGGCCACCGAGGTACTGGAGCGGCTGCGCCTGCTGAGCAGCGGCGACGAGCACACCGAGGAGTCGATGGCGCTGCGCGACGCCGAACGGTGGCTGGCCCTCGCCCACCCGCCGCTGTGCCGGCGCCGGCAGCCGACCGCGCCCGCCGACCGGCGCGGCCCCCTGGTCACCCCGCGCATCGAACCGCAGCTCCAGGTCACCGCGCTGCTGGCGGACGGCCTGGTGCACGGCAAGAGCGCCCAACTGGTCGACCGCGCCGAGCAGGTGCTGCGCGAGCTGCGGCTGGGCGGTGCCACCCGCTGGGGCGAGGAGGCGGCCCTCACGGCGCTGCTCACCCTGGTCCAGGCGGAGGGGCACGACATCGCCGCGGAGTGGTGCGACAAGCTCCTGGAGGACGCGCAGGGCCGCGAGGCGCCCACCCAGCGCGCCCTGTTCGCCGGGATACGCGCCCATGTCGCGCTGCGCCAGGGCGACCTGCCGTCCGCGGTGCGTTTCGGCCAGGCCGCGCTGACCTATCTCTCCCACCAGTCGTGGGGGGTGGCGGTGGCACTGCCGCTGGGCACGCTGGCGCTGGCCGCGACCCGGATGGGCGACTACGAGGACGCGGCGAAGTATCTGACCCGCGCCCTGCCCGAGGCGGTGTTCCAGAGCTGGTACGGACTGCACTACCTGTACGCGCGCGGGCACTACCGGCTGGCGACCAACCACTCCCACGCCGCCCTCGCCGACTTCCTGGCCTGCGGCGACCTCGTGCGCCGCTGGGGCCTGGACAACGCCGACCTGGTGCCGTGGCGCACCAGTGCCGCCGAGGCGTGGCTGCGCCTGGACAACCAGGACCAGGCCAGGCAGCTGCTGCACGAACAGCTCGGCCGGCTCGGCAACGAACGCGGCCGGGTGCGCGCCCTCACCCTGCGGCTGCTCGCCGCGACCGTACCGCCGCGCCGTCGGCCGCAGTTGCTCGCCGAGGCGCTGGACCTCTTCGAGGCGGCGGGCGACCGGTACGAGCAGGCGCGGGTGCTGTCGGAGCTGAGCCGGGCCTGCTACGCGACCGGTGACAAGCGGCGCGCCCGGCTGCTGTTCCGGCACGCGCTGTACGTCGCCAACCGCTGCGAGGCCAAGCCGGTCGCGCAGGAACTGCTCGCCGTCAACGACAGCGGCGCGTCGCGGCCGGGCTCCGCCCCGGACAGCAGCGAGGACATCGCGTCGCTCACCGACTCCGAACGCCGCGTCGCCTCGCTCGCGGTGATGGGCTACACCAACCGGGAGATCGCCGACCGGCTGTACATCACGGCGAGCACCGTGGAGCAGCACCTCACCCGGGTGTACCGCAAGCTCCACGTCAAACGCCGCAAGGACCTGCCGGTCGGTCTGTGGGCCGACGTCAGCAAGAAGTCCGCGTGAGACCCGTGTCCCTCCCCTCTCCCCCCGACCCCCGCTCACCCCGGCCGAGACCGACACCGAAGCAGGTGGACCATGTCCGACGCCCCACGCGCCTCCGCCGCGTCCACGCACCCGTCCGGCTCGCGGCAGCTGCCGTCCGGGCTGCGTGCCCGGCTCGACGCGGCACTGGCCAGACCGGCCGAACAGCAGCCCCGGTGGCCCGACCCGGGCGCCGTCGAGGCGGTACGCGGGACACTCGGCGCGCTGCCCGCCCTGGTGCTGCCCGCCGAGGTCGACGACCTGGGCGCGCGCCTCGCCGAGGTGGCCCGCGGCCGGGCCTTCCTGTTGCAGGGCGGCGACTGCGCCGAGACCTTCGCGGGCAACACCGAACAGCACATCCGGGCCACCATCCGTACGCTGCTCCAGATGGCGGTCGTGCTGGCCTTCGGCACCGGGCTGCCGGTGGTGAAGGTCGGCCGCATCGCCGGGCAGTACGCCAAACCCCGGTCCGGGACGGTGGACTCGCTCGGCCTGCCGGTGTACCGCGGCGACATCGTCAACTCGTTCCTGCCGACGCCGGGTGACCGGACCCCGGACCCCGAGCGCATGCTGCGGGCCCACGCCAGCGCGAGCACGACCATGAACCTGCTGCGCGCGGTCACCGGCCCCGCGGGGGACGCGGGACTGCCCCATGTGCACGAGTGGAACAAGGACTTCGTCCGGCGCACTCCGGCGGGCGCCCGCTTCGAGCGGCTGGCCACCGAGATCGACCGCGGGGTCGGCCACGGTGCCACCGCGCTCTACAGCCCCGAGGTGTACGCCGGGCACGAGGCGCTGCTGCTCGACTACGAGCGCGCGCTGCTGCGTCCGCACGACGGCCGGCTCTACGGGGTCTCCGGCCACTTCCTGTGGATCGGTGAGCGCACCCGGCAGCCGGACGGGGCGCACCTCGCGCTGGCGGAGCTGCTGGCGAACCCCATCGGTCTGAAGATCGGCCCCGGCACCTCGCCCGAGCAGGCCGTGGAGTACGCGCGGCGGCTGGATCCGCAGCGCGTCCCGGGCCGGCTGACGTTCATCACGCGGATGGGGAACACCCGGATCCGGGAGGCGCTGCCGCCGATCGTGGAGCGGGTCACCGCCGCGGGCCACGAGGTGGTGTGGCAGTGCGATCCCATGCACGGCAACACCCATGAGTCCCCGAGCGGTTACAAGACCCGGCACTTCGACCGGGTGGCCGACGAGGTCCGCGGCTTCCTGGAGGTGCACCGCGCCCTGGGCACCCATCCGGGGGGTCTGCACGTGGAGCTGACCGGGGACGACGTCACGGAATGCCTGGGCGGGGCGCAGGAGATCTCGGACGAGGATCTCGCGGACCGCTACGAGACGGTGTGCGACCCCCGGCTCAATCCGGAGCAGTCCCTCGAACTGGCCTTCCTGGTGGCCGAGATGCTCCGCGGCTGACGAGGTCGGGCGGACACGTGAAGGTGCCTCCCCCGCGGTCCCGCGGGGGAGGCACCTTCATCCGCGCCGTGGGGCCGCGGCGGGCTCAGCCGGTCCGCACCGCGCCGACCAGGCTGTGCGCGCAGGCGATCAGGCTGCGGGCCTCCACGTTCACGTAGTGGCTGTGCCGCAGCAGGCCGACGAGCTGGTGCAGGGTGAGCCAGCGGAAGTCCGCCGCGTTCTCGGGCTCGTAGTCCTCGTCGGTCTCGATGACCAGATAGCGGTTGCGTGCCTGGTGGAAACGGCCGCCCTCCTCGGAGAGCAGGCTGTCGAAGCGGATGCGGTCCGGGGCCGCCGCCAGCACTTCGCCGAGGAACCGGGGCCGGGCCGCGTCCGGCAGCACCGTGTAGTTGCCGGGTGTGGCCTGCACGGTGGGCGCGAGTTCGACCACGTCCAGATAGCCGGGCTGGATACGGGCGTTGACCAGGGCGTGCAGCACACCGCCGATCCGTTTGACGAGGAAGGCGTTGATGCCGACGCCGACGGGTTCGACCACGGGCTGGGTCCAGCCCGCGACCTCCCGGTGCTCGGCCCGCACGGAGATGCCGATGACCCGGAAGAAGCGGCCGGTCTCGTGGACGATCTCGGCCGGGGTGGACCGCCACTGCCCGACCTGGTCGAGCGGCACGATCCGGGTCCGCACCAGGGCGCGGGCCTTGGCCTCGGTGATCCAGCTGAGGATCTCGTCCGTGGTGTGCAGCGCGCCCTGCTCGTCGCTGCACGAACGGATCACGGCCGCGCCGAAGGAATCGCCGGGCAGCGGGAAGGCCGCCGCCAGGTCGGCCCCGGAGAACGGCAGGCAGGACAGCACGGTGCGGGAGTCCATGTTGACGATGTCGTCGCCGTCGAGCAGCCGGTGCAGCTGCCCCAGCGTCAGCCAGCAGAAGCCGTCCCGGAGTTCGACGTCCTCGGTCACCTCGACCACGATGTTCCGGTTGCGCTTGCGGTAGAACCAGGCCCCTTGTTCGGACTGGAGGACGTCGGCCACCACCCGGTGCCGGCTGGTGTCCTGGAAGTACTCCAGATAGGGCACGGCATTGCCGCGGTGCACCTTGGTGTAGTTGCTGCGGGTGGCCTGGACCGTGGGTGAGAGCTGGACGCCATTGAAGTTGCCCGGCTCGTTCTTGGCCTGCATCAGACAGTGCAGGACGCCGTCGAACTCCTTGACCACGATGCCGAGGATGCCGATCTCCGGCTGGTCGATGATCGGCTGGGCCCAGGAGGGCACCGCGGCACCCGGGATCTCCACGGACAGACCGCGGACGGCGAAGAAGCGCCCGCTGTCGTGCACGAGGTCGCCGGTGTCCGGATCGCGGCTCCAGCGGTCCAGGTCGTCGAGGTCGATGCGGTCGACCCGGGCCACGTCGACGCTGCGCCGGTGCGCGAACCAGCGGTGGAACGCGGCGAGGTCCATGACCCCCTCGGCCGCCAGTGCCGATTCGGTGATCCGCAGCGCCATGCGCTCGTCCGGCCTGCGCAGTCGCACGGCGGCCGATGTGTCGAGCATGGGAACTCCTCGGCGTTGATGGGCGGCCTGTCCTCGGTCCACTTCTCGGCCCACTATGCGGGAGACCCCATGGGGGTGGCGGGCGGCCATCTCAACTCAGGGGGGAATTAGGGGATTTCCGCGGCCTGTTACCCGGTCAGCATGGGGTTGACAGGAAAAGGAATTCAACATCTACGATCGGTGCGCTATCGCCGGGAATTCACCCCGGAATATCAGTCGACGTACGGCCGCGCCCATGGAATGCCGGTCGGCCCAGTGGAGGTCCCGAGTGAAGGCAAGTCCGTTGCGGATCGGCGTGCTCGGCTGTGCGGGAATCGCCTGGCGGCGCATGCTGCCGGCGATCACAGCGAATCCGGATGTCACCCTCACCGCCGTGGCGAGCCGGAGCGAGGAGAAGGCCCGGCGTTTCACCGACCGCTTCGGCGGTGAACCCGTTCAGGGCTACGAGCGGCTGCTGGCACGCCCGGACGTCGACGCCGTCTACGTCCCGCTGCCCGCGCTGCTGCACGCCGGCTGGATCGAGCGCGCGCTGCTCGCGGGCAAGCACGTGCTCTCCGAGAAGCCGCTGGCCACCACGGTCAAGCAGGCAACCGCCCTGGTCGAACTGGCCGAGGAGCGGGGCCTGGTGCTGCTGGAGAGCTTCATGTTCCTCACCCACTCCCAGCACGCCCGGGTCCGGGAACTGGTCGCGAGCGGGGTCATCGGCGAACTGCGCTCGCTCACCGCGGAGTTCGCCTTCCCCGCGAAGTCGACCGACGACATCCGCTATCTGCCGGACGTGGGCGGCGGCGCGCTCACCGACATCGGCGTCTACCCGGTGCGCACGGCCCTGCTGTACCTCGGCGCCCAACTGGACGTCGTGGGCGCCACGCTGCACCACGACCCGGCGCGCGCGGTCGATCTGGGCGGTTCCGCGCTGCTCGCCCGGGGCGACGGTGTCACCGCCCATCTGACCTGGGGCATGGAGCACTCCTACCGCTCCCGGTACGCGCTCTGGGGCAGCTCGGGCCGGATCAGCGCGCAGTGGGCGTACACGCCGCCGCCCACCCACTCGCCCGTCCTGCGGATCGAGCGGCAGGACCATCTGGAGGAGCTGACACTGCCGGCCGAGGACCAGTTCGGCAACGTCGTCGCGGCATTCGTCGCACGGGTGGTGGACGGCGTGCCCTCGGGCCTTGAGGGCGAGTCCGTACTGACCCAGGCAGGTCTGGTCGACCGTGTGCGGGAACGGGCCCTGCTGCGCCCGTGACCATCGATCCGAGGGGACTTCGATGAGCAGGACCGAGAAAGATCTGATCCTCGAAAGCGTGCGCAAGTACCACCGCGCGCAGGAGGCGGACCGCCGGTTCGTACCGGGTGAGACACCGATTCTGCCGTCCGGAGCGACGTTCGACGAGGACGACCGCGCGGCCCTGGTCGAGGCGGCGCTCTCGATGCGCATCGCCGCGGGGGCGAGCGCGATCCAGTTCGAACGGAAGTTCGCCCGGCTGCTGGGCCGCCGCAAGGCGCATCTGACGAACTCCGGCTCCTCGGCGAACCTCCTCGCGCTGACCACGCTGACCCAGCGGGAACTCGGCGACCGGCGGCTGGTGCCGGGCGACGAGGTCATCACCGTCGCCGCCGGGTTCCCGACCACGGTGAACCCCATCGTGCAGAACCAGTTGGTGCCCGTCCTCGTCGACGTCGACCTGCGCACGTACAACACCACCGCCGACCGGGTCGCGGACGCCATCGGGCCGCGCACCCGGGCCATCATGATCGCGCACGCCCTCGGCAATCCGTTCCCGGCCGCCGAGATCGCGGAACTGGCCAGGCAGCACGACCTGTTCTTCGTCGAGGACAACTGCGACGCCGTCGGTTCCTTCTACGACGGACGGCCCACCGGCAGCTTCGGCGACTTCGCCACGGCCAGTTTCTACCCCGCCCACCACCTCACGATGGGTGAGGGAGGCTGTGTGGTGACCGACAACCTCGCGCTGGCGAAGGTGGTCGAGTCACTGCGCGACTGGGGCCGGGACTGCTGGTGCGAGCCCGCGCAGAGCGACACCTGCCACAAGCGCTTCTCGCAGCAGCTGGGCCGGCTGCCGTACGGGTACGACCACAAGTACACGTTCTCGCACATCGGTTACAACCTGAAGACGACGGATCTCCAGGCGGCCCTGGGGCTCGCGCAGTTCGAGAAGCTGCCCGAGTTCGGGGCGGCGCGGCGGCGCAACTGGCAGCGGATGCGCGAGGCACTCGACGGGGTGCCCGGCCTGCTGCTGCCCGAGCCGACTCCGAACAGCGATCCGAGCTGGTTCGGTTTCGTCCTGACGGTCACCGAGGACGCGTCGTTCGACCGGAGCGAGATCGTCGCCTTCCTGGAGTCCCGCAAGATCGGCACGCGCATGCTGTTCTCGGGCAACCTGGCTCGGCAACCCGCGTACCAGGACGTCGATTTCAAGGTCGTGGGCTCGCTGGAGAACAGCGACACGATCACCGAGCGCACCTTCTGGATCGGCGTCTACCCCGGTATCACCAACGAAATGATCGACTACGTCGCCCAATCCATCCGCGCGTTCACGGCGCGCTGACGAGCGGCCGGCCGCGCATCCGCCCGAAAGGGAGTACGGATCATGACAGACCGCGCCGCCTCGTCGGCCATCGGCAGCCCGGCCCAGCGCCGGGCCCCGCTCCCCTCGCTCACCGGCCTCCGGTTCCTCGCGGCCATGCTCGTCTTCCTCGTCCACTCGTCGCTGCTCGCCGACCCCCTGCAACCGACGGCCCCGATCAGCTTCTTCGCCGACCAGGACATCGCGCAGCCGCTGGCCGACATCCTGCGCCCCGCCGGATCCATCGGGGTGTCGTTCTTCTTCGTCCTCAGCGGCTTCGTCCTGACCTGGTCGTCGGTGCCCGGCGACAGACCCAGAGCCTTCTGGCGGCGCAGAGCACTGAAGATCTATCCCAACCACGTCGTGACCTGGGCGCTGGCGATGTGGCTGTACGCCAGCGCCCAGACCCCGCTGCACGCCTGGCTGCCCAACCTGTTCCTGGTGCACTCCTTCAGCAACCGGCCCGACACCTGGGCCAGTGTCAACGGACCGGCCTGGACGCTCTGTTCGGAACTCCTCTTCTACGCGCTGTTCCCGCTGTTCATCGTCCTGGTACGGCGGATCGCGGAGCGGCGGCTGTGGCTGTGGGCCGGCGTGATGGTCGCCGGCGTCGCCTCGATCCCGCTGGTGACGCGGTTGATCCCCGGGGGTGTCCAGACCCCCCTGTTCGACCAGAGCCTGAACCAGCAGTGGTTCAGCTACGCGTTCCCGCCGCCGCGGCTGTTCGAGTTCGTGCTGGGCATGATCCTGGCCCGGATCGTCGCCGCCGGTCTCTGGCCGCGGATCGGCCTGCTCCCCTCGGCCGCCGTCTTCGCCTGCGGTTACGCGGCGGCGGTCGCCGCGCCCGACCCGTACGACTTCAGCCTCACCACGATCGTCCCGGTCTCCATGGTCCTGTGCGCGGCGGCGACCGCGGATCTGCGCGGCGACGGCGGCTGGCTGAGCAGCCGGACCATGGTGTGGCTGGGAAACGTCTCCTTCGGTTTCTATCTGGTCCAGGGTCTGGTGATCTGGTACGGCCGACCCGAGGTGTTCGGGGCGCGCACCTTCGCCACCCCGGTGGCCGTCCTGCTGCTGATCGCGCTGTTCCTGGCGAACCTGCTGGCGGGCTGGCTGCTGTACACCCTGGTGGAGCGGCCGGTGATGCGCCGCTGGAGCCGCGGCAGGAAGCAGCAGCCGAAGGGGGCGCCGCGCACCACACCCCGTACGGACTCGCTGGCCGGGTAGCGTACGGAGACCGGGCGGCTGTCATGGAACACAACGATCTGAACGAAGAGGTGATGTCGTGTCGGACACGATCCGGGTAGGGGTGATCGGTGCCAACGCGGACCGGGGCTGGGCCGCGGCGACGCATCTGCCCGCCCTGGAGCAGTTGCCGGGCCTGGAGCTGACCGCGGTGGCCACCACCCGTGCGGAGGCCGCCGCCCGTGCGGCGGCGCACTGGGGTGCCTCGTACGGCTTCGCGGATCCCGCGGAACTGATCGAGCACCCGGAAGTGGACCTCGTCACCATCGCGGTGCAGCTCCCCGCCCGGGACGACCTCGTCGCCCAGGCGATCGCCGCGGGCAAGCACGTGTACTGCGAGTGGCCGCTGGCGGCGGACGCCGCCGGAGCCACCCGCTACCGCGACCTCGCCGAGCAGGCCGGCGTCCGGCACGCCGTCGGGTTGCAGAGCCGACAGCATCCGGCCATCCGTCAGCTGCGTGATCTGGTCGCGGACGGCCGGGTCGGGGAGGTGCTGTCCGCGACCCTGTCGTACTCGGCGTCCACGCCGACCGGCAATCTGCTGCCGCAGCGCTACGCCTGGCTCGCGGACCGCGACAAGGCGGTCAACACGCTCACCATCGTCGGTGCGCACGCCCTCGACATGTTCCGGTGCGCGGTCGGGGACTTCACCGAGCTGAACGCGACACTCGCCACCCGCACCCCGAGCCTGGTGATCGCCGAGACCGGCCAGGACGTCCCCGTGACCTCGCCCGACCACGTCCTGGTGCAGGGCACCCTGGCGTCCGGCGCGATGGCCACCGCACAGATCCTCACCGGTGGTCTGCAGGGTTCGGGGCTGCGGATCGAGGTGTACGGCCGAAAGGGGCGGCTCGTCCTCGAAGCCGAGACCGCCGCGCTCGCGGGGTCCGAGCTGCACGTGGGCTGGGCGCGGGACGAGCACACGACGGAGCGGATCCCGGTGCCGCAGGCGCACCGCACCGTCCTGCCCGGCGAGACGCCCTCCGTCCGCAATGTGGGGCGGGTCTACGCGGAACTGGCCGCGGCGATCCGGGACGGCGGCCCCGTCGAGCCGGACTTCACCACGGCCGTCGAACTGCACCGCCTGGTGGACAGCATCAACGAGTCGGCGGACAGCGGGCGTCGTACGGCGGTGTGAGCGCGCCGCGAGACACGTGGAAGGGGTGGTCTCCCACACGGGAGACCACCCCTTCGGCGTGCGGTTCAGGCGGTGGCGCTCGCCTCGACCACGTCCGCCGCCCGCCGGGTGCCGCCGGCCGCCGCGACATGCTCGCGCATGGCCGCGACCCGGCGGGCCACCTCGTCGTCGGTCGTCAGGTCGAGCACGGCCGCGCGCAGGCGAGCCGCGTCGAAGTCCGCCGGCTCGATGAGCCGGCCGAGGCCGAGTTCGGCGACCCGCTGCGCGTTGGGGGCGACATCGAGCCACTGCGGCACGACCACCAGCGGCACCCCGGCGAGCAGGGCCTCCATGAGGCTGCCCGTGCCGCCGTGGCTGACGAACAGCGAGGCGTGCTCCAGGACCTGGAGGTGCGGCACCCACTGGTGGGCCTCCACGTTGCCGGGCAGGGAGCCGAGGTCGTCGATCCCGACCTTGTCGCCGACGGAGATCACCGCGTGCCAGGGCAGGTCGGCGAACGCGTCGACCGCGGCCCGGAAGAAGCCGATGTTGTCGTTGTGCACGGTGCCCAGCGACACCAGGGCCAGCGGGCGGCCGTCGTCCGGGGCCCGCCAGTCCCCCAGGAACTCCCGTTCGCCCAGGCAGGGTCCGACGAAGGCGAACCGCTCGTCGAAGGTCTCGCCGCGGTACTGGAAGTTCTGCGGGAGGTACACGAGGTTGCGTTCCTCGGGGCCGCGCACGGTCCACAGGTAGTCCTCCAGCGGACCCTCCAGACCGTGCTCGGCGAGCAGCGCGGTGGTCTCGTCCACCGGGTCGACCAGGGTGAAGCCGTCCGCCTCCTCCAGCATCTTGCGGATGAAGGAGAAGTGCTCGTTGAAGGCGAAGCTGGGCGTGGACTGCACGGCGGGCCGGTGCCACTTGCGGGCCAGGACGCGGCCCGCCTGGAAGGCCGCCTCGTCGTAGACCACGACGTCGGGCCTGCGCTCCCCGTAGTGCGCCTCGATCGCCCGCAGCATGGCGATGTTCTCGCGCAGGAACACCGCGGGCGCTCCGCCCGCCTCGGGCTTGCCGACCAGCTCCAGCGGGTTCACGGAGTCGTACGTCAGGGCCTGTGCGCCCGTCGCCCGTACGGTGTCCGCGAACTCGTCGACCGTGACGTAGGTGACGGTGTTGCCGCGTGCCACGAGTTCGGTGACGACGGCGAGCGTCGGGAACACGTGTCCGCGGGCCGGGATGTTGATGAGCAGGATGCTTTTTCCCATGTCTCGCTCTCTACTGTTCGGGGGCGAGCACCGTGCCGGTCTCCAGGTCCGTCACCGTCAGGGCCTCCCACGGGCAGGATTCGGCGGCGTCGAGGACCGTGTCGTCGGGTGCGATCTCCGGGGCCACCGGCCGGGACTTGCGGTCCTGAAGGCGGAACCGGCCGGGTGCCGTGCCGATGCAGATGGCGGAGCCGTTGCAGACGGTCCGGTCGACGGTGACCGACCAGCGGCCCACAGGTGGCTGCTCCGCGGTCACCAGGCGACCAGCAGCGCGCTCGGGCCGCGGACGATCCGGTCCCGGCGCCAGGGCACCTCCGAGGGCGCCTCGGCGAGCCGCAGCCGGGGCAGCCGGCGGGTCAGGGTGCCGATGGTCACCTGGAGTTCGACGCGGGCGAGCGGGGCGCCCAGGCAGTGGTGCACGCCGTGGCCGAAGGCGATGTGCTGGTTGTCGCGGCGGTCCAGGTCGAGCCGGTCGGCGTGCTCGAAGACGGCCTCGTCGCGGTTGGCGAGCAGCGGCATGGCCACGACGGCCTCGCCCTTGCGGATGACCTTCCCGCCCAGCTCGATGTCCTCCAGGGCGATGCGCGCGTTGTCGGCGCCCGCGGACAGCGGGGTGTGGCGCAGGAGTTCCTCGATGGCCTGCGGCACCAGGTCGGGCTCGGCCACGAGCCGCTGCCAGTAGCCCTCGTGGGTCAGCAGTTGGTAGGTCTGGCTGCCGATCTGGTTCGCGGTGGTCTCGTGGCCGGCCGCCAGCAGGGTCACGGCCAGCACGATCAGTTCCTGCTCGCTGAGCCGGTCCTCCGCGTCGCGGGCCTGGATCAGCCCGCTGAGCAGGTCGTCCGCCGGATTCTCGCGGCGGGCGGCGATCAGGCCGCCCATGTACGCCAGCAGTTGGTTCAGGGCGTCCGCGATCTCCTCGGGGGAGGTCTCGTTGCCGGTGGCGAGCGCGAGTCCGGTCCAGGTGCGGAAGTTGTTCCGGTCCTCCTTGGGCACACCGAGCAGTTCGGAGATCACCCGGACCGGAAGCGGCCAGGCGACGGTCTTCGCGAGGTCGGCGGGCTGTCCGGTGTCGAGCAGTTCGTCGATGAGTTCGTCGACCATGATCTGCACGCGGGGCCGCAGTTCCTCGATGCGGCGGACCGTGAACGCCTTGGAGACCAGTTTGCGCAGCCGGCTGTGGTCCGGCGGGTCCATGCTGAGGATGTTCTCGGACTCCAGCGGCGGTCGCAGCCGGGGCACGTCGCTGCCCACGGTGGCCGCGCGGCTGAACCGCTGGTCGGAGAGGACCGCCTTGATGTCGTCGTACCGCGTGGCCAGCCAGGCCTCGCCGCCGTACGGCATGGTGACCTTGGACAGCGGCTCGTCCCTGCGCAGTTCCCCGTAGCGGGGGTGGACGTCTAGCCGCTCGGGGGGCCCGAACGGATAACTGGGCGCGGCCTGATCTGCGGTCGTCATACCGGCTGGGTCCCTTTCTGATGCCTGTACACGGGGTCGGAAGAACGGCTGAAACGCTACTGGTCAAGGGGGTGTTCGCCATCCCCTAATGCCCCCCTGACCTGGACCGGTGTCCGGCGGCGACCGTGCAGGTGGCGGGGCATGGGCGAGCGCCCGGCCACGCACTGGGGCACGACCGGGCGCTCGTCCGGCACCGGGCGGGGGAGACCGGGGCCGGAACCGTGACCGGACCGCTCGTGGCGGTCGGTCAGTTCTGGTTCGGAGACGGCAGGGCGGCGTCCTCCACGCCCTGTTCGGCCGCGCCGGCGGGGGCCGCCGCGGCCTTCGGGGCACGCAGGACGAAGGCGGCGAGGGCGACGCCGACCACCTCCAGGGCGGCGGCCACCAGGAAGGACACGTGGTAGCCGCCGGTCATGGCCTCGGCGGGGTTCTTGCCCTGGCCGAGCAGGGTGTCCGAGCGGGATCCGGCCAGCGTCGCGAGGATCGCCACGCCGAGCGCGCCGCCGATCTGCTGGGTGGTGTTGATCAGGCCCGAGGCGAGACCCGAGTCGGCGGGCGTCGCACTGGACATGGCGAGCCCCATCACGGCGGGCAGCGCGAGTCCCGCGCCGACGCCGAGCAGGATCACCGAGGGCAGGACGTCCGGGGCGTAGGAGGCGTCCACGGGCAGCCGGCCCAGCAGGCCCAGCGCGACCGTGGTGACGACCATGCCCACGAGCAGCACACGGCGCGGGCCGAAGCGGGTGATGAGCTTGGCGGAGTAGCCGAGCGAGATGACGGCGATCACGATGGGACCGGGCAGGTAGGCCATGCCGGTCTTGATCGAGCTGTAGCCCGCCACCGACTGGAGGTACAGGGCGAGCAGGAACTGGAATCCGAACAGCCCGGCCACGAAGAGGACCATGACCCCGTTGGCACCGGAGAGGTAGCGCGAGCGGAAGATCCGCAGCGGCAGCAGGGGGGTCTTCGCCTTGGTCTGCCGCAGCACGAATCCGACGAGCATGACGATGGCCAGCCCGCCGAAGCCGAGGGTCTGCGCGGAGCCGAGCCCGTCGCTGTCGATCCTGTTGATCGCGAAGACGAGCAGCATCAGACCGCCGGTCACCAGGACGGCGCCCACCATGTCGGCTCCGGCCCCGAAGCCGAGCCCGCGGTCGGTTTCGAACAGCCGGGACGCGGCGAAGAGGATGACGACGCCGATCGGCACGTTGATGTAGAAGATGGAGTTCCAGCCGGCCGCCTCGGTCAGCACACCGCCGGCGATGACGCCGATGGAACCGCCGGCCGCGGCCACGAAGCTGAAGATGCCGATGGCCTTGGCCTGGTCGCGGGGTTCAAGGAACATCGTCACGATCATGCCCAGGGTGACGGCGCTGGCCATGGCGCCGCCGACGCCCTGGACGAACCGGCCGAAGATCAGTACCCCCTGGCTGCCTGCGAGCGCGCACAGCAGCGAGGCCGCCGAGAACAGGGTGATGCCGCCGATGAACATGCGCTTGCGGCCGATGAGGTCGCCGAGCCGGCCGGACAGCAGCAGCAGTCCGCCGAACGCGATCATGTACGCATTGACCAGCCAGGCGAGGTTGGACTGGGAGAAGTCCAGTTCCTTGCCGATGGTGGGCAGCGCCACGGTGACGACGCTTCCGTCCAGGACGATCATCAGCGTTCCCGCGCAGAGCGTGTACAACGCCAGCCAGCGTTTCCGCTCGACCGGGGCGGCCGTGTCGGCAGCCATGGGTGACCTTCTTTCTCAAAGGGAACGACTTGTTACTGGATTCATCATGTGTGACCCTGAAGGCCGGTGGAAGGAGGCACTTTCATGTCCCAGGGGAACAGCGCTGTGACCGTCCAGGTCCGGGCCGTGCCGCCCGTCGAGAAAGTCGGCGGCGGCGCCTCCGACGATCACGAGAAGACAGCCTGCACGGTGCTCCAGGTCCTGGAGCGGGTGAGCGGCAAGTGGGCGATCGGCATCCTGCTGGAGTGCGCGCAGGGGCCGCGTCGGTTCACCGAACTGGAGCGCGCGGTCAGGGGCATCAGCCGCCGCATGCTCACGCTCACGCTGCGCAATCTGGAGCGGGACGGGCTGCTGACCAGGACGGTCTATCCGACGGTTCCGCCGAAGGTGGAGTACACGGCCACACCGATGGCCGTGGAGCTGTACGAGTCCCTGGTGTCCCTCGCCATGTGGGCGGAGCGGCATCGCTCCGCGATCGCCGACGCGCGCAGGGAGTACGACACCGGCGCGGTCGATCTCATCAGCTGAGCCGACGGCCCGGTCCGGGGCCCGGCGGGGCCGGACCGGGCCGGGCCGTAACCCGGCCGCCGGAGTCGGGCCGGGCCGGACCCCGGCGGCTCCGGCCGCCGGCGACTCCGACCGCCGGAGGCACGGCGCCGGTGCCTCGCGCCGAGGCCGGGCATCAGGCACCGAGCATCAGGCACCAAGAACCGAGCACCGAGCACCGAGCACCGAGCACCGAGCACCGAGCACCGGGTGACCCTGACCCTGCTTCAGAAACAGCTCCCCGACGCCCTGCGTCAGCCGGTTCCGGCCGCCGCGAGCCGTGCGCCCACCTCATCGACCAGCAGGGCCAGTTCGGCGGCGTCCGCCGCGGCACCGTACACATAGAAGTCCGGGCGGACGATCAGCGCCGTCGCGCCCGCGGATGCCAGCAGCGACAGATACGTACCGTCCTGGTCGCGCACGGCGCCGTCCTCGCCGGGGACGTCCGTATGGCCGGCCGCCACCAGCCGGACGGCCCGCACGCCGAGGTCCGCGAGGGTCCGCAGCCGGTCCGCGTCCAGCAGCTCCTCGACGGGCACCGTGCTGAACAGGGTGAACCCCGGGCCGACGACCTCGTCGAACCGCCCCTCCACGCCGTTCCGGGCGACCCTGCCCTGCGGGCCGAGTTCCCCGGCCGGCGCGATCGGCCGGCCCTCGGCGTCCCGGTGGAGCAGGCCCTCGGTGAGCTGCTGCACGGCAGGCTCGCGGCTGGTGCGGCCGAGCCCGCGCTCCCTGGTGGCGATCATGATGGCGTCGCGGTCCCGGGCGGCCTTGGGGTCGGTCTGGCAGATGATCCGGCCGAGGTCCATCGACATGCCGATCGCATGCTGCACATGGGATCGGCGTTCCGTGGTGTAGGTGTCCAGCAGCGCCTCCCCCGCCGTGCCGCGCAGCACGAGGCCGAGTTTCCACGCCAGGTTGGCGGCGTCGCGGAAACCCGAGCACATGCCCTGTCCGGCGAAGGGCGGCATGAGGTGGGCCGCGTCGCCCGCGATCAGGACCCGGCCGATACGCCATTCGGTCGCATAGCGGGCCTGGAAGGTGTAGACGGCGTGCCGCTCCAGGGTGGCGTTGTCGGGTGTGATGCCGAACAGGGCCAGCAGTTTCCAGGCGTTCTCGGTCCGTCCGAACTCGTCGACGGGTTCACCCGGTATCCGCATGAACTCCCAGCGCCGGTGCCCGGGTCCGGCCGACACCTCGGTCCTGGGGCGCAGGGGATCGCAGACCTGGAGGTTGTTGGGGTGGAACTCGCGGGGTTCGTGCAGGACGACGTCGCAGGTGAGCCAGTCGTTGAAGAACCCGTAGTCCTTCAGGCCGGCCTGCACGGCCTCCCGTACGAAGCTGTTGGCGCCGTCGCAGCCGACCAGCCAGGAGGCCGTGAACTCCCGGGGCCCGTCCGGGCCGACCGTGCCGACCCGGACCCGGTCACCGTGGTCGGCCAGCGCCACGACCTCCTGTCCGCGCAGGACGGTGAGGCCGGGCAGGGTCTCGGCGCGGGCCGCGAGGGCCGCCTCCAGTGCGGGCTGGTACATGGACGTCGAGTCGGGCCATCCGGAGCGGCCCACGTCCGCGACGTCGACGTGGAAGAGGAGCGCACCCTCGCCGTTGCGCCAGGTGTAGTCGCGGGACGACTCCCCGAACTCGTCGAGCAGGTCGCCCACTCCGGCGGCGGCGAGGATCCGTGCCGACTCTCCGTCGAAGGAGACGGCCCGGGGCATCGGATAGGGCTGCGGCCATCGCTCCAGCACGGTGACCCGCAGGTGCTGCCGGGCCAGCAGGAGAGCGGTGACCAGGCCGACCGGTCCGGCGCCGACGACCAGTACGTCGGCCTCGGCGGGCGCGTCCTGGGCCGGTCCGGGCCCGGTCACCGCTGAGCTGTCGGTCATCTCGTCGTCTCCGGTGTCAGTCGGCGGTCCGCAGGATGTCGGCGACGACCCGGTCCAGGTCGGCCCGGTCGACGAGGCCGCGGACGGTCTCATGGCCGTCGTCCACGGTGAGCAGGCGTCGGCCGATGAGGATCCGCTGACCGCGGTCGAAGGCCCGGCCGCGGATGACGGTTCCGGTGCGGGCCAGTTGCTGTGCGAAGGCCACCAGGTCGGGTGTGGGGTTCTGCCACTCCGCGAACTCCCTGGGGCGCAGCCGGAAGCGGTACACCGCCTGCCAGACTCCGGTGCGCCCCCTGCGTTCGACGACGTGGTAGCCGTCCAGGCGCCGGACGCGGAAGTCGTTGCCGTACTGGTGCTGGACCTCGTCGTTCACCCGCAGCGGTTCGAGGTACGAGGGCCCCACGAAGCCGACGTCGACGAGGACCGGTTCGCCGTCCAGGCGTACGTAGCCGAAGACGTGCTCCAGGTCGGGCCCGAAGCTGCCGTCCATCTGCCGGATGCCGGCCGCCAGTACGCCGGTCTCGAAGCCGATCCGCTCCAGGAGGAGTCGGAAGATCCCGTTGAGTTCGTAGCAGACCCCGCCGCGGCCGTCGACGATCAGGCTGTCGAACGTCTCGTCCGCGTCGATGTCGACACCTTCCCACAGGGAGGTTCCGTTCCCGGTGTTCCGGGTGCTGTCGTACGGCACGGCGATCAGATGTTTCTTGTGCAGGGTCCGCAGGGTTTCCCAGTCGGCGCGCACCGGACCGGTGTGGCCGAGGACCTTGAGGTAGCGCTCGACGTCAAACACCGGCCCGCTCCTCGCTGTTGTCGCAGTCGTCGGCCGCGTACAGCTCGCCCAGGTGCTCGGCGAGCGCGGCCGGGGTGGGGTGGTCGAACAGCAGCATGATCGGCAGTTCGAAGCCGGTCGCGGCCGAGAGGCGGTTGCGCAGTTCCACCGCGGTGAGCGAGGTGAAGCCGATCTCGAAGAAGACGTCGCCGTCGTCGATCGGGGCGGGGTCGTCGTGCCCGAGCACGGCCGCCGCCTCGGCGCGTACGCGTTCCAGGAGCAGTTCGGCCCGTGCCTCCTCGGGGGCTTCGGCGAGCAGGTCGGTGAGCGTCTCGGCCTGCGGCTGCTGTGCCGCGTCCGGGCCGTCGGCGCCGTTCGTACGGTCGTCCATCGACAGGTCCTCCTGGGTTGTGTGACGGGTACGCGGTGTGGTCTCAAGCCAGTAGCGGCGGTGCTGGAAGGCGTACGTGGGCAGGTCCGGAAGGGGCCCTCCGGCGTGCGGCAGGACGGTCGACCAGTCGACCTCCACTCCGCGTGTCCACAGCTCCCCCGCCGAGGACAGGAACCGCCGCATACCGCCGTCGTCGCGCCGCAGCGTCCCCGTGACGACCGAGGAGACCCTCCCCGCGGTCTCCAGAGCCTCCTGCACGCCGACCGTCAGTACGGGATGCGCGCTGGCCTCCACGAACACCCGGAACCCGTCCGCGACCAACGCCTGCACCGCAGACCCGAACCGCACCGGCTGCCGCAGATTCCGATACCAATACCCACCCCCCATCCGACCATCCTCAACCCACTCACC